>JARGPD010000045.1:6890-30860 GCA_029212845.1 Planctomycetota bacterium | reverse complement strand
CTGCACCGGCACCCGCCGCTGCACCGGCACCGGCCGCCGCCCCCGTGCGCGCCGCCGGCGAGAAGGTCCTCGCCGTTCCCAGCGCGCGCCGCGTCGCCCGCGAGCTCGACGTGGACCTGGCCTACGTCGCTGGCACCGGCCGCAACGGCGTCGTGCGCCGCGCCGATGTCGAGGCCTTCGTGGCCTCGGGCGCCAGCACGGCCGCTGCCCCCACAGCAGCCCCCGCGGCCGCAGCCCCAGCCCGTCCCGCATCGCCCCCGGTCTCCCTGGCCGCCGGCGAGGCCGAGACCCGCGTCGCCTTCCGTGGCGTGCGCCGCAAGATCGCCGAGGCGATGTCGCGCTCGAAGTTCACCGCGACCCACTTCACCGTGGTCGAAGAGATCGACGTCACCGACCTGGTCGTCGCCCGCGCGGCGGCCAAGGCCGCGGGTGCCGAAGAAGGCGTCAACATCACCTACATGCCCTTCATCATGAAGGCCGTGGCGAGCGCCCTGCGGAAGTTCCCGCAGCTGAACTCGGCCCTCGACGAGGCGACCCAAGAGGTGGTGACCTACCACCAGCAGCACCTGGGCATCGCGACCGACACCGAGAACGGCCTGATCGTTCCGGTCATCGCCGACGTCGGCGCCAAGGGTCTCATGCAGCTCGCCCACGAGCTGGCGGACCTCGCTGGCCGAACCCGAGAGGGCAAGGTCAAGCCGGACGAGCTGCGCGGCAGCACCTTCACGATCACCAACGCGGGCAACATCGGCGGCACCCTGGCGACGCCGATCATCAACTTCCCCGAGGTCGGGATCCTGGGTGTCCACCGCATCCAGAAGAAGCCCGGCGTGATCACCACCGCAGCCGGCGACGAGATCGCGATCCGCAGCTACATGAACCTCTCGATCAGCGTCGACCACCGCCTGGTGGATGGCGCGGACGCCGTGCGCTTCCTGGTGCACATCAAGCGCCTGCTCGAGACCCCGGCCCTCCTGGCCCTGTAGCGATGTTCGAGCTGCTGGACATCCCGCGCGTCCTGGTCGATCCCGACGGCACCGCCGCCGGGCCGGACCTGCCGGCGCTCTCGGACGAGGAGCTGCGCGAGCTGTACGTGCACCTCGTGCGCGTGCGGGTCGTGGACGAGCGCATGCTGAAGCTCCAGCGCGCAGGCCGCGTCGGCTTCGTCGGCTCGACCTTCGGCCAGGAGGCGTCGATGATCGGCACCGCCGGCCCGCTGCGCTCGACCGACTGGCTGTGGTCGGGCCTGCGCGAGGGCGGCGCCGCGCTGATGCGCGGCCTGCCGCTGTCGGAGTACATCGCCCAGATGTACTGCAACTCGAACGACACGGCCAAGGGTCGCCAGATGTGCAACCACTTCCAGCACAAGGGCACCAACTACCCAAGCTGGTCGAGCGTGATCGGCACCCAGATCCCGCACGGCGTCGGGGCGGCCCTCGCGGCCAAGCGCCTCGGCAAGGACGAGGTCCACGCGATCTACTTCGGCGACGGCGCCTCGAGCTCCAACGGCTTCCACAGCGGCATGGGCTTCGCCGCCGTCTGGAAGGTGCCCTGCGTCTTCGTGCTGATCCACAACGGCTGGGCCATCTCGGTGCCGGCCGACGAGCAGACCGGCGTCGAGGAGTGGACCGACAAGGCCGAGGCCTACGGCATGCCCGCGGCCGAGGTCGACGGCAACGACCTGCTCGCCTGCTACGGCGCGATGGAGACCCTGATCGAGCGCGCCCGCGCCGGCGAGGGCCCCTCGCTGCTGGTCGTCAAGACCTACCGCATGATGGGCCACTCGAGCTCGGACGACCCGACGGTCTACCGCGACGAGGCCGAGGTCGAGGTCTGGCGCCAGCGCGACCCGATCCAGCGCTTCGAGTCCTTCCTCGTCGGCCGCGGCATCCTCGCCGAGGGCGAGGGCGCCGGCATCACGACCGAGATCACCGCCGAGGTCGACGCCGAGATCCACGTCCAGGAAGCCGCCCCGCGCATGCCCCTGCGCTCCCTGGTCGAGGACGTCTACAGCGAGGTGCCCCTGCACCTGCGCGAGCAGTACAACGGCTTCATCGAGACCGTCGAGCGTCACGGTGAGGCCCAGCCCGGTGACGGGGCCTTCCCGCTCTAGCCGCCTGGCTACTCCGATCCAACCACCCCTCTCTCTCCACCCCATATCGACATGAGCCGTAAGGTCGTCGTCATCGGAGCCGGTCCCGCCGGCTACGTCTGCGCCATTCGTCTTGCCCAGCTGGGCCAGGAAGTCACCGTCGTCGAGAAGGGCGAGCTCGGTGGCACCTGCCTGAACGTTGGCTGCATCCCGTCCAAGGCCCTGATCGCCGCCGGCGCCCTCATGGAGAAGGTCAAGAAGGCCAGCGCCATGGGCATCACCGTGGCCGACATGGCCCTCGACGTGGACAAGCTGGTCGAGTGGAAGCAGGGCGTCGTGACGCGCCTGACCGGCGGCATCGGCGGGCTGTTCAAGCAGCACGGCATCACCCACGTCATCGGCTCAGGCAGCCTCGAGTCCAAGACGCGCGTGAAGGTCGTGGCCGACGACGGCTCGGAGAGCTTCCTCGACTGCGACGACATCGTCCTGGCGACCGGCTCGATCCCGACCGAGATCCCCGGCTTCGCCTTCGACGAGGACAAGGTCTGGTCCTCGACCGGCGCCCTCGCGCCGTCTCGCATCCCGGGCCACATCGTGGTCATCGGCGGCGGCTACATCGGCCTCGAGCTGGGCATGATGTACCACAAGCTCGGCAGCCAGGTGACGGTGCTCGAGGCCACGCCAGGTGCCCTGCCCGGCCAGGACGCGGACTGTGTCAAGCTGATCGAGCGCAGCCTCAAGAAGTCCAAGATCAAGCTGCACACCAACGTCTTCGCCAAGGGCTGGGAGGAGACCGCCGACGGCCTCTCCGTGCAGTTCGAGGGCAAGGACGGCGAGCGCCAGAGCGTGACCTGTGACCAGATCCTCGTGACCGTCGGCCGGCGCCCCTACAGCGAAGGCTTGAACCTCGACAAGGCCGGCATCACGGTCGACAAGGCGGGCCACGTTGCCACCGACAACAAGATGCGCACGAGCGTGCCGAACATCTACTCCGTCGGCGACCTCGCCGGGCAGCCGATGCTGGCGCACAAGGGCTCGAAGGAGGGCCTCGTCGCGGCAGCGGTGATCGCCGGCCTGCCGGAGGAGTACGACGTGCTCGCCGTGCCGGCCGTGATCTTCACCAGCCCCGAGATGGCCGCCGTCGGCCTCGACGAAGCCCAGGCCAAGGAGGCCGGCTACGAGGTCGCAGTCGGCAAGTTCCCCTTCGCCGCCTCGGGCCGAGCGATGAGCCTGATGGAGACCGATGGCTTCGTGAAGATCGTCGCCGACGCCAAGACCGACCTGGTCCTGGGCGTGCAGATGGTCGGCCCCGAAGTCACCGAGCTGATCGCCGAGGCCGCCCTCGCGATCGAGATGGGTGCGACCACCGAGGACATCGCGCGCACGATCCACGCGCACCCGACCCTGCCCGAGGTGATGATGGAGGCGGCCGAGGCCGTCCACAACATGGCCATCCACATCTACCAGCCGCCGAAGGGCTAGGGCTCCCGGCACCATGTCCCAAGCAGCCGCCCGTGGTCCCGGTCCCCTCGAGGTCCGAGACCTCGGGCGGCTCGGCTATGCCGAGGCCCACCGGCTGCAGCAGGAGCTCGTCGAGGAGCGCCTCAGCGGCGGCGCCCCGGACCGGCTGCTGCTTGTCGAGCACGATCCGGTCGTCACCGTCGGCCGCTCGCCGCGCTCGGAGTCGCGGGCCGAGCTCGAGGCGCTGCTCGCGGGCCTCGACTGTCCCGTGGTCGAGGTCGAACGCGGCGGTGAGGCCACCTGGCACGGGCCCGGCCAGCTCGTGGCTTACCCCCTGCAGCTGCTGGGCGAAGGGCGCCGCGACCTGCACGCCTACTTGCGCGACCTCGAGCAGGTCGTGATCCGGACCCTGGCTGCGTTTGGCGTCGAGGGGCGCCGCGAGCCGGGCCTGACCGGCGTCTGGATCGGGCCCCAGAAGGTCGCCTCGATCGGTGTCGCGGTGCGGCGCTGGGTGACCTGGCACGGGATCGCCCTGAACCTGACCAATGACCTCGCGGGCTTCCGCCGCTTCCATCCCTGTGGGCTCGATGCGGGTCTGATGACGAGGCTCGCCGACCACGTGCCGGCGGGCACGGTCGCGCGCGCGGACGCCCTCGCGGCCTTTGAGGCGGCCTACCGGGAAACCTTTTCCTACCCGCCGACTCCCGGTGCCGGCCGAGTTCCGGGTTAGCCAGGGATGGGCCCAAGTTCCGATGGGCCAGAGGTCGAAGTGGAGCTGAGACCCCTTGCCCCCTGGCCTCATCTTGAACGCTCTCGTAACCGGCTTGACTCACTACCGAGTTCGCCGTCCCGACCTCCCCGTGGAAGCAGCCTTCCTGCTCCGCGAGAACTGGGACGCAGATCAACATCACGACTCGCTCTGCGAGCTCGTGTCCAAGGACGTCCTTGTCTACGCCGCGCTGCGCTGGCTGCAGCACCGCCCGACCCGCGAGATCGTCCAGCGGGGCGCCGTGGAGGACGTCGAGCGTCTAGTCGCCGCCCTTGGGGTCGAGCGCGCCCGGGAGGCGACCCTCGGCATCGTGCTGTTCCGCGCCCTGCGCGTCGGCCGCTGTGTGGCGCTCGAGTACGACGGCTTCTGGACCCGCGCCCTCGCCCGCGGCCTCGCCTCGAACCACTTCGCGAAGTCCTTCGGCCTCGCCGATCCGATCCGCGCCTTCCTGTCCGGCCTGTTCGCCGACATCGGCAAGATCTTCATCGCGGAGAGCAACCCGCTGCGCTACGACGAGCTGATCTACGACCGCGACACGACCCAAGCCTCGGACCTGCGCGCCCGCGAGCGTGAGTGGTTCGGAGTCGACCGCGACACCGTCGCATGGATCGTGATGCGGGACCTCGGCTTCAGCCGCGAGACCTTCGTGTCCATGCTGGTCGACAGCCGACAGCAGCGCTCGGCGGGTCAGCCCCCCGTCGGGCACGACCCGATGGAGTACGAGGTCCAGCGCATGGCGCGCCTGATCGGCTCGATCATCTGTGCCGACAAGTTCGAGCGCACCCAGCTGTGGGGTGACTTCGTCCGCCTGCGCAGCCTGCACGACATGAACCGCGACGGGCTCAACACCCTGTGCGACGGCATCGTCAACGACTGGTGGGACTGGGGCGACCTTTTGGTCGTACCGACCCGCAACCTGCCCGGCTTCTCCGAGCTGTGCGACTGGAACGAGCGCGGCATCGAGCCCGTTCGCTACAACCCGATGGGCACCGCCGGACTCCTGCCCAAGCCCCAGGGAGACCGCCTGCACGTGCTGCTCGTCGACGACGACCGCGTGATCCTGGAGGCGACCCGCCGTCGGCTCGAGCGCGCTGGCCACCATGTGGTGACCGCGACCGATGGACAAGAGGCCCTGGCCATCCTGCGCCAGGACCCGCCCCAGGTCGTGCTCGCGGACTGGCGCATGCCGAAGATGGACGGCCTCGAGCTGTGCCGCAACCTGCGCCGCACCGAGCTCGGACGGCGGACGTTCTTCATCCTCTTCACCGGCGAAGAGAAGGAGGAGGAGATCGTCAAAGCCTACGAGGATGGGATCAACGACTTCATCAACAAGCAGTCGCCCCAGCCGATCCTGCTGGCACGCGTGCGCGCCGCGCGCACCTTCCTGGCCCAGTGGGACCAGGTCGACCAGGACCGCCGCATCATCCGCGCGCACTGCGAGCAGAGCCGCAAGCAGGCCTCGCGCATGAAGACCGACTCGCTGACCGACGCCCTGACCGGCCTGCCGAACCGGCGCTACGCGATGGAGCGGCTGCGCGAGGAGTGGGCGCGCGCCGAGCGCTCGTCCGAGTGCCTCTCGGTGGTGATGCTCGACATCGACAACTTCAAGCTGGTCAACGACCAGTACGGCCATGACATCGGCGATCTCGTGCTGATGGAGACGGCTGCGATCCTGCGCACCAGCACGCGTCGCAACGAGGCCGCCTGCCGCATCGGTGGTGAGGAGTTCTTGATCATCTGCAGCGGCGCGGACTTGGGGTCCGCGGTGCAGTGCGCTGAGCGCGTGCGCAAGGCGATCGAGGCCAACCTCGTGGAGGCCAAGGACTTCAAGCAGAACGTGACGGTCAGCCTCGGCGTGGCCCAGCGCTCGCCGCTGGTGGACGGGCTCGACGGCCTCCTTAAGGCCGCGGATGAAGCCATCTACGGCGCCAAGGATGGCGGCCGCAACCAGGTCGTCGTGTGGCCTGCGATGGAGCGGGTGGTCTTCGACGAAGAAGAGCGCCGCGCGGGCTGAGGCCCACTCAGGCGGCCGCGTGGACCGCGTTGGCGCCATCCATCGCGCCCAGCTCGAGTGCCATCTCGGCCAGCTGCAAGAGCGCCGCTGGCGTCGCCGTGGCCGCGGCCAGCTCGGCGACACCGGCGGAGATGGTCACCGCGCCGGTCTTGTCACCGATCGTTAGGTCGGCGGCCTCGATGGTCCCGCGCAGGCGCTCGGCGATGGTCGCCGCCTCGAGCAGGTCCGCGTCGGGGCACAGGATCAAGAACCTGCCCGGACTCGTGCAGCAGAAGGGGTCCTTCTTGCGCAAGCAGGGCTTGGCGACCTCGGCGACTTGCTTGGAGAGCTCGTTGCCCAGGAGCGGGTTGCCGAGGTCGCCGGCCGCCGGGTCGATGGTGACGGCGATCACGGCCAGGCTAGTCTCGTCGTGGCGCGCGCGCTCGAAGAGCACGGCCAGGCGCGAGGTGGCGAACACGCGGTTGGGCAAGCCGGTGACGAGGTCGCGCCCCGACTCCTCGCCTAGGGCGCGGTCCGAGCCCGAGATGTCATCGATGTCGCTGGTGCCGCAGGCCTTCGCCTCGGGCTCCTCGCGCGCGCATGCGAGGGCGTCCTGTGCTTCGGCGAGGCGCACCCCGACCTGGATGCGGTCGACCATGTCGCGCGGGTTGAAGGGCTTGCGGATGAAGTCGTCCGCCTCGGCGTCGAAGGCCTGCTTGCAGGCGTCCTCCTCCTCGCGGCCGGTCAGGACCATGATGTAGAGCCGGCGGCCGACCTCGCAGCGGCGCAGGGCGCGGCACAGCTCGAGGCCGCTCAGCTCGGGCATGACCCAGTCGGTGATCAGGACCGCGGGCTCGTGCTGGATGGCGAGGGCCATCGCATCCAGGGGGTTCTCCGTGGCGGCCACGCGGTAGCCGGCCCGGCCGACGCAGTTGGTGATCAGCTTGAGCGAGATCGGGTCGTCGTCGACCACCAGCACCAGGGGCGCTTCGACCTCTTCGGGGCGGGCCGAGTCCCCCTCGATCCCGGTGACCTCGGTGGGCGGAAGGGGGCGCAGCTCGAGGTCGAGGGCCAGGCTGCGCCACTCGGTCTCGGCGGCGGACAGGATCTCTTCGAGGGCCTCGATCCCAAGGTGCAGGTGTTCGAGGTGGCTGGCCACGATCGGGTCCGCGGCCAGGTCCTGGTCTGGCAGCCCGATGTGGTGATGAGCTAGGTGGGTGGCCAGGGTCAGGATGTCGGCCAGCTGGCGGGAGGGACCCGGGGGCAGGTCGCCCAGGTCGGTCATGGCGCTGCGCACGGCGTCGGCGACGTGGGCCGGAATGCCCCAGTCACCGAGCAGGAGGCCGGTGAGCTCGGCGTGGTCGATCTTCAGGTGCTCGCGCTCGAGGGCGCGCAGCTCGGCCAGGTCGCCGCGCCAGGTGCTGAGCACGCTGCCGTAGACCACGGGCTGCACGCTGGCGAGTCCCAGTCGGCCGATGCCCATGACCAGGCCGGCGGTGAAGGCTTCGGCGGTGGACTCGGGCAGGATCCGGCGCGCGAGCTCCTGGCCGGCTGCGGCGGTGGCCATCGAGATGGACCAGAAGCCCTCGTAGTCGAACTCCTCGCAGTAGCCTCGTCGGTGGGCCGAGACGACGGTGAAGCCGACGGCGATCGAGCTGACCGCCTTCATGCCGAGCCGCATGGCGGCGGCCTTGGCCGTGGTCATCGGCATGGTCCCGGCGGAGACCGCCGAGTTGGCGATGCGCAGGATGCGCCCGGTCAGGGCCGGGTCGTGGACCAGGGCGTCCGCGATGTCGTCGACGGTTGAGTCCTCAGCTTGGGTGAGCGCGAGGATGCGCGCGCCGACCCCGGAGGGGGAGGGCAGGCGGCCGGTGCGACGGAGCTCTTCGAACGTGCCGGACATGGGAGAGGCTCAGGCGGGGGGGAGCTCTTCGCAGGCCTTGGTCAGGGCGCCGGAGACCTCGACGAAGGCGCGGCGCGGCTCGGCGGCGAGGGCGGCACCGGCCACGGGGTCGTCGCCGGCCAGGACCTCGATCGACTTGGCCAGGTTCGACAGGGCCAGGGCCCCGAGGTAGAAGGCGCTGGACTTGAGCGTGTGGGCCGCGCGCCCCATGGTCTCCCAGTCCTCGCTCTCGACCGCAGCCTCGAGCTCGTCGATGATGTTGGGGGTGTCGGTCAGGAAGAGCTCGCAGAGCTCGTGCACGAGCTCCGGGCCTCCGACCTCCATCAGCTCCTTGAAGGGGCCGGGGTCGAAGACGGGCGGTTGTTGGGGGTCCTGCATGATCCTGCTTATAAGGAGGGGGAGGGGGGTCTAGGGCCTCATCGGTCCCAGGCCGCGTTGGAGTTGAGCCGCGCACCTGAGGTCCTCCCAATTCCCACTCCTGGGGCCCACGGAGAGGGGCCTGGGGGTGCTAGCCTGCCCCCATGACGGCCCACGAGAGCGAGAACACGGGGTTCCTGGGCCGGATCGGGCTGGGTCGCCCGGCCCTGCGCGCCTGGGCCCTGTACGACTGGGCGAACTCGGCCTTCATGACCACGGTCGTGGCGGCGGTCTTCCCGATCTACTTCGCCAAGGTGGCCGCGGCCGGCATGGCGCCGGAGGACGCCCAGACGCGCTACGCCCTCGGCACGGCCGTGGCCCTCCTGCTGGTGGCCTTCGTCGCGCCGCCCCTGGGGGCCCTGGCCGACCGCCGGGCCTGGCGCAAGCGGCTCCTGTTCGGGTTCGCCTTGCTCGGGGTGCTGGCGACCGCGGCCTTGTTCCTGGTGGTCGAGGGGGACTGGGTCCTGGCGCTCCTGTGCTTCGGGCTCGGCAACCTGGGTGCGGGGGCGAGCGTGGTCTTCTACGACTCGCTGCTGCCCCACATCGCAGGCCCTGACGAGGTCGACCGCACGTCGACGGCCGGCTTCGCCCTCGGCTACCTCGGCGGCGGGATCCTGCTGGCGGCGAACCTGGCCTGGATCCAGCGGCCCGAGCTGCTGGGCTTCCTGGGCCTCGACCTCGAGGAGGGCTCGACCCTGCCCACGCGCCTGGCCTTCGTGTCGGTCGCGATCTGGTGGCTGGCGTTCACCGTCCCGCTGATGCGCCGGGTGCCGGAGCCCGCGGCCCTGGTGCTGCGCGGGCCGGGCCGCGGCGGCCTGCTCGGGATGCGCGCCACCCTGCGCGAGATCCGCTCCTTCCCGAACGCCTTCCTGATGCTGGCCGCCTTCTTGATCTACAACGACGGCGTCGTGACGATCATCCGCATGGCGACGATCTACGGTCAGGGCATCGGCCTCGGCACGGCCGACATGATCGGCGCGCTGCTCCTGGTCCAGTTCATCGGCATCCCCTGCTCGTTCCTGTTCGGAGGGCTGGCCGGGAGGCTGGGCGCCAAGCGCTCGATCCTGGTCGCGCTCTCGGTCTACGCGGTCGTCGCGCTGCTCGGGTTCTTCATGCGCACCGCGGCCCACTTCTACCTGCTCGCGATCCTCGTGGGGCTCGTGCAAGGCGGCGCCCAGGCCCTGTCGCGCTCGCTCTTCGCGAGCCTCGTGCCGCGCCAGAAGTCCGGCGAGTTCTTCGGCTTCTTCGCCGTCGGCGAGAAGTTCGCCGGCGTGTTCGGTCCGCTCCTGTTCGGCACCGTGCTGGCGACGACCGACTCGTCGCGCATGGCCATGGGTGGCGTGCTGCTGTTCTTCGTGGTCGGCGGCGCGATCCTCCTGCGCGTCGACGTGGACGCGGGCCGTGCCCAGGCGCGCGCGGCCGAGGCGGCTATCGAATGAACCAGGGGCTGGTCCAGGCGAGGCCGGTGCGACCCTGGACCACACGCAGGTAGACGTACTCGCCGGGCTCGAGGTCGGCCAGGCCGAGGTCCTCGAGCGGCAAGGTCGCGCTGAAGTCGGGCGGGCCCCCAGGGCCACCGGGGCCGCTCGGCGACAGGTGCGCGGCGTCGAGGAAGCGCACGACCTTGCCCGAGCGGATCACCTCGAGGCGCTCGAGGGGCTCGGTCCCCGCGAGGGTGACCACGAGGGCGGCGGAGGGGTCGAGCCCGGCGGCGTCGACGTCGCTGCCCATGGCCGCACCGGCGAGCTGAGCGTCGACGACGATGCGCGGGCCGTTGGTCGCGTAGGTACGCCGGGCGCGCATGGCATCGAGCAGCTCGCCGCGCTCGTTGCGCTCGGCCAGGATCGCGGCGAGGCCGCCCGAGGGGGAGTTCAGGTGGGCGAGGCCGGGGTGCCCGTCGTGGCTGTCGCCGCTGCCGATGAAGCCCAGCGGGTAGCCGGCGTCGAGCACGTCGCGCACGAAGTTGCCCCGCAGCGGTCGGTAGATCAGACCGGGCGAGTCCCAGGCCTCGGAGGAGCCGTGCACCGAGGCGACCTCGGTGATCGGCTCGAGCACCGGGTCGGGCGGGAAGGACCAGTTGGTCGCGACCGGGCCGCCGGCGGAGTGGTGCGCGAAGGTCAGGGCGGCGCGGCCGCGCAGGCCGGCCCAGAGCTCGTCGGGGTCGTCGAAGTCCGCGTCGATCGACGAGAGCAGCGGCAGGGCGTCGGCGGTCGCGGTCTCGGCGGCCTCGAAGCTGACCACGTGGCGGTGGCCGTGCAGCCAGGAGGTCCACTCGTAGGCGAGCAGGGCGGTGAAGGTGCCGGGCTCGTCGGCGGCGCGCACGGCCGCGGTGATGCGCTCCCACAGGGCCGGGTGCTGGTCGAGGAACTCGACGCCCCAGTGGTCGTGGTCGGTCAGGGCGGCCACGTCCAGCCGCGCGGCGCGGCGCGCGTAGTCGTAGAAGGCCGCGGGCGTGCCGGTGCCGTCCGAGAGGTTCGAGTGGCCGTGCAGGTCGGCCCACAGGATGCGCGGTGCCGAGCGCGAGACCAGCATCGGGTTCGAGAGGGCCATCAAGCGCCCACCGCGGCGGTCGGCGTCGGGCTCGGTCGAGACGGCGCCGGCGCCGATGCGCAGGATGCCCTCGGGCGCGTCCTCGGGCAGGGTGAAGGTGAACTCGACCAGGCCGTGGGCGCTGGGGCCGATCGCCATGCGCTCGGGGGTGACCGGCCAGCGCTTGTCGCCCGAGACCAAGAGCTCGCCCTCGAAGTTCACGCCCGCGTTGCCCGCGCGGTCGAGCAGGGCTGCCACGGCGCGCACCTCCTCCCCGGGCCGCGCGACACCGGGCAGCAAGAGCTCGAGGCGCACGGCGGGGCCCGGCAGGATGTCGATGCTGGGCGAGTCCGGGACCAGGCCGCGCACCCCGTCGCCATCGCCGTCGACCGCGAACCAGAAGCGCGACTCGGCCTCGGCGTGGCTGTCGGAGATGGCCATGGCCTCGCCCGCGCCGTAGACCAGGCGCAGGCGCTCGCCCGGCTCGAGGGCGCGGCCTTCGACGGGGACGATCAAGAGCTGGGCGTTGACCTCGGCCTCGCCGAGGACCGGGGCGCCGGTCCCGCCAGGTTCGGGCTCGCCGAGCAGCTCGAAGGTCACGAGGCCGGGCTGGCGCGGGGCGTGGGTCTGGGGCGGGCTCCAGCCCCAGAAGGGCGAGACCATGAAGTAGACAGCGCCGCCCTTGGCGATGCCACCTGGGCCGACCTCGTACAGGAAGCTCCAGCGCCCGCGGCTGCGCACGCCGAGCTCGGTGGGGCCCTCCTCGATCCAGGCGCGGCCGCCGCCGTCGGAGGCGTGGCGGGTGGCGGCGAGGTCGGCCAGGAGCTCGTCGTGGGTCGCGACCAGGGCCGTGCTGGGCAGCTGGTGGCGCGCGCCCACGTCGATGGTGGCGTGGGACGCGCCCGCGCCGGGGTGGCTGGGGCCAGAGGCCCCGGGGTGCTCGGGCTGCTCCGCTTCCGAGCCGCAGGCGACGAGGGCAGCGACCAGCAGGGCGGCGGCGAAGGCCCGGGCGGGCGAAGGTGGGGTCATCTTGGCGGCCGTGTGGTCGGGCCGGCAGGGCGCGGCAGCAGGAAGGATCGGGGAGAAGCGGTGCTTCATTCTTGGGGCATCTTAAGCCCTCGCGATTAAGATGCAGGCGTGTCCTCGCCGTTCCCCACTCGATCGAGCCTCGCTCCGCTGGCCAGGCTTGCCGCCTGCTCGGCCCTGGCGCTGGCCGCCGCCAGCTGCGCCGAGCAGCGCTCGCGGCCGAACGTGCTGCTGATCACGGTCGACACCCTGCGCGCCGACCACGTGGGCGAGCTGACCCCCGCGATGACGGCCCTCGGCCAGGGTGGCATCGAGTTCACCGCCGCCCAGTCGACCAGCTCCTGGACCCTGCCGTCGCTCGCCAGCCTGATGACCTCGACCTACACGTCGACCCACGGCTGCTGGGACATGGACACCGAGCTGAGCGGCTCGTTCACCACCCTGGCCGAGGGCTTCGCGGCCGCCGGCTACGCGACCTCGGCCGTGGCGAGCCACGTCTTCCTGGCGCCGAAGTACGGCCTGCACCAGGGCTTTGGGCACTACGACACGACCCTGGTGAAGGGCCTCGCGCGCTCCCACGAGGCGATCTCCTCGCCGCGGGTCACCCGCCGCTCCTTGGCCTGGCTCGACACCTGGCAGGCGGCGGACGCGGGCGAGCCCTTCCTCCTGTGGTCCCACTACTTCGACCCCCACGAGGTCTACCAGACCCACAAGGGCTTCAGCGAAGAGCACGGCACCAAGACCGAGCGCCAGCGCTACAAGGGCGAGGTGGCCTTCACCGACCACCACATCGGGGAGCTGCTCGCGGGGCTCGAGGAGCGCGGCCTTGGGGACGACACGATCGTCGTCCTGGTCGCGGACCACGGTGAGGAGTTCGGCGACCACGGCGCGACGCGCCACGGCCACACCCTGTACGAAGAGCTGACCCGCGTGCCCCTGCGCCTGCGGCTGCCGGCCGAGCTAGCGGCGGACCTCGGCATCGAGCAAGGCCGCGCGATCGGCGACACGGTCAGCGTGGTTGACGTGCTGCCGACCTTGCACGAGCTCTGCGACGTCGCGGGTGGGGACCCTACACTTCAGGCGGGCTCGAGCCTGGTCCCGCTGATGGCCTGGGACATGCAGAGGACCTGGGACGAGCGGCTCGACCACGGACCCAAGTTCACGCCGCTCACGCTGGTGGCCGAGAGGTGGAGGGGCGAGTCGATGACCTCTCCGATCGAGGGCACCTCGCTGAGCAAGGGCGACTGGACCCGCGAGCTGGTGAGGGTCAACCTGCAGACGCCTCCCGCGCTGCTCGAGGTGCGCCTGCGCAAGGGGCGCCACGCCGACGCCGTCGTCTGGGGTCCGGTGAAGCTCGTGCGCTGGCAGGATGGTCGACGGGAGCTCTTCGACCTGGCGCGTGACGCCGCCGAGCAGGTCGACCTGGCGGCCGCTCGCCCCGACCTGACCGAGGCGATGGAGGTCCTGCTCGACCTCTGCATCGAGGACGCTGCGGCGCTTGGTGCGCACTTCGACGCGGCGGGCAAGCTGGAGCTGAGCGCCGAGGAGCTGCGCGACCTGGCCGACCTCGGCTACGTCGATGGCGACGAGGCCGAGCCGCGATGAGCGACCGGCGTCGCTTTGGGCTCTTCCTCGCCGGCCTGTGGCCCCTCGTGCTGCTGGTCTACTGGGGCCTCTTCGACAGCTGGTTCCTGCGCGACGACTTCATGTGGCTGGCCGACGCGCGCGTGCAGCTGGCCGAGCCGCTGCGCTTCGTCACGACGCGCCCGAGCGGCTACTTCCGGCCGATGGCGAACCTGTTCTTCGGCATCGAGTACCTGCTCTTCGGCCTCACAGCGACCGGCTACCTAGTCGTCAACGTGCTGCTGCACCTGACCAACGCGAGCCTGCTCGGGCGGCTCTTGCTCGCCCTCGGCGCGCCGCTGCGTGCGGCCTGTGCCGCCGCAGCCACGGCCGCCCTGCTCGTGACCGCGGCGCCCGGCGTGGTCTGGATCTCGGCCATCGTCTCGCTCTTGGCGCTCGGCTTCGTCCTGGCCGCGGCCTTCTTCCACCGGCGCTTCCTGCTCGACGGTCGCCTGCGCGACGGCGCGCTCGCGGTGGCCTGCGTGGCCCTCGCGGCCGCCTCCCGCGAGAGCGGCGTCGTCGCCGGCGTCGGCATCCTGCTCGTCGAGCTGCACCACGGCGGCCCGCGCGCGCTCGTCCGCGCCACCTTCTGGAAGCGGCTAGTGCCCTTCGTCCTGGTCGGCGCGGCCTACCTCGCGATCCAGTTCGACTTCCTGACCTCGGGCGTGGTGGCCGAGCGCGCGGGGGGCGCCCGGGCGGGCGCGGGCGACGGCAGCGTCCTGGCCTTCCTGCTCAGCTGGATGGCGAACCTGCCGGCGCTCGCCGCGTGGACGGCGGGAGGCGCGACGGTCTCGTACCGCACGGGTCTCGTGCTGCTGGTCGGCCTACCCCTGGCGCTCGGGCTGGTCGGTGGCCGGCGTGGACTGGTCGCGGCGGCCTGGGTGCTGGGCCTGGCGCTGCTGGCGCTCCTGCCCGCCTTCGTGCAGCTGGCCAACGGCCCGACGATCGCCGCGCGCTACCGGTACGAGGCCAGCTTCGCTGCTGCCGCCGCGGTCGCCGCGCTGTTCGCCTTCGGCTGGGGCGCGGGCGGCCGGGCGCTCGCCGCGCGGGCGCGTCAGGGGCTCGCGCTGGCGCTGCTCTTGGTGTTCCTCGGCGGGCATGCCTGGTCGACCTCGCGCTTCGTCGATGAGGAGGAGCGCTTCGCGGTCTACGCGGACCAGACCCACGCCTTCGACGCGGCGCTGACCAAGCTGCTCGCGGAGCTCGGCGCAGGCGATCCCATGCGGCTGCACGGCGAGCTCCCGCGGACCTTGGTGCTGGCCGGTGCGCCGGTCGAGAACCCGCGCCACCTGCGCGACCAGCTCGCCGTGCTGCACGGCTGGCCGACGAGCGCGACGGCCGCCATCGAGACCGTCGTGCTCGACCTCGAGGACGCGGACATCCGCGCTGGCCTGCGCAGCTCGCCCTTCGCCGAGCTGGCGCGCGCCACCCAGCTGGCGGAAGGCGCCGCGCCGCCCCTGATCTTCGTCTGGGACCGTCGCAGCCGCACGCTCGTGCCGGCCTACGACGCCGAGCATGTCTTCGGCAAGCTGCGCTACGACTGGCGCCGGCCCAACGACCCGGCGACGTCCGCACGCCTGCGTGTGCTGCGCCTGGGGGCCGAGCGATGAGCCTCCCTCCGAAGGTCCTGATCGTGCGCCTCGGCGCCATCGGCGACGTGGTCAACGCCCTGACCCTGGCGAAGGCGCTGAAGGACCTGCCCCAGCCGCCGCACATCGGCTGGGTCGTGCACGACCTCGCGCGCCCGCTGGTCGAGGACAACCCGCTGGTCGACCGCGTGCACGTCTGGTCGCGTGGCAGCGGCCTGGCCGGCTACCGCGGCCTGATCAGGGAGCTGCGTTCCGCGGGCTACGGGCTGGCGGTCGACCTCCAGCGCCTGGCCAAGAGCGCCCTCGTCGCACGCCGCTCGGGCGCCCAGCGGGTGTTGGGCTGGGACCGCGCGCGCTCGAAGGAGGGCGCCTGGCTGCTCGTCAAGGAGCGCATCCAGCCGGGCGATCCCCAGGACCACATGGTGCGCCACTACGGCGCCTTCGCGGCGCACCTCGGGGCCCAGCCGACCGGCCCCCGCGGCGTGCTGCACCCGGGTCGAGAGGCCGAGGCCTGGGCCGCCGAGCTGCTGCAAGGCACCGGCGCCGCGCCCGTCGTGCTCAACCTCGGCGCGAGCAAGCTGCCCAACCGCTGGCCCGCCGAGCGCTTCGGCGAGCTCGCCGCCGGCCTCGCGGCAGACGGCCTGCCCGTCGTGCTCGCCGGCGGGCCCGCCGACCGCGAGGCCGCGGCGACCGCCCTCGAGGTCGCCACAGCCAGCGCCGGCCCAGGCAGCGCACCGATCCAAGACCTCGCCGGCGCCACCAGCCTGCGGCAGCTCGCCGCCCTGCTCGACCGCGCGGCGCTCTTCGTCGGCTGCGACACCGGCCCGATGCACATGGCCGTCGCCATGGGCTGCCGGGTCGTCGCGCTCTTCGGCCCGGCCAACCCACGCCGCACCGGGCCCTTCCCCGGCGACGCCGCCGGCCAGCGCATCCTCCAGCACTTGCCGGACGCCGCCAGCCATGGCGGCAAGCCCTGGCGCGCTGCCCGCACCGACGCGATCACCACCCAAGAGGTCCTCGCCGCCGCGCGCGACCTCCTGTCCGACTGAGCCCACACCCGCACCCCTGCCATGTCGATCCCCAAGAGCCTGACCCCCGAAGCGCTGACCCCTTGGATCGAGTCCGTCTGGGAGGACGAGATCGTGCCCGCGCTCGAGGAGTACATCGAGATCCCGGCCAAGTCGCCGGCCTTCGATCCGAACTGGGCCGCCAACGGTCACATCGACCGCGCCGTCGCCCTGGTCGTCGAGCGCTGCCAGCGCTTCGCACCGGACGGCATGACCTTCGAAGTCGTGCGCCTCGAAGGTCGCACGCCGGTCGTCCTGGCCGAGCTGGCCTCGACGCCGGGCCTCGAGGACCACGCGCCGGTGCTGATGTACGGGCACCTCGACAAGCAGCCCGAGATGACCGGCTGGCGCGAGGGCCTCGGCCCGTGGATCGCGGTGCGCGACGGCGACCGGTTGTATGGCCGTGGCGGCGGGGACGACGGCTACGCGGCCTTCGCCTCGACGCTCGCGCTCAAGGCCCTCGAGCGCACGGGGGCCGCCCGCCCGCGCGCGGTCGTCCTGATCGAGGCCTGCGAGGAGAGCGGCAGCTACGACCTGCCGCACTACATCGAGCACCTCAGCGAGCGCATCGGCAGTCCCGAGCTGGTCGTGTGCCTGGACTCCGGCGCGGGGGACTACGACCGGCTCTGGAACACGACGTCCCTGCGCGGGCTCGTGTCAGGGGACCTGACGGTCAGCCTGCTGGAGGCCGGCGTGCACTCGGGCGATGCGAGCGGCGTCGTGCCGGACTCGTTCCGCGTGGCGCGTCAGCTCCTGTCGCGCATCGAGGACGAGGCCACCGGCGAGATCGTCGACGACTTCCAGGTCGAGATCCCCGCCGGACGTCGCGACCAGGCGCGCAGTGCCGGCGAGGTGCTGGGGAGCGAGGTGGCCGGCAAGTTCCCCTTCCACGCGGGCACCCGGGCGGTGGGTGACGTGCCCGCCGAGCAGGTGCTGGCGCGCACCTGGCGTGCGGCCCTCTCGATCACCGGCGCCGGCGGCCTGCCCGCGCTCGGTGATGCGGGCAACGTCTCGCGGCCGCTGACCCAGCTCAAGCTCTCCCTGCGGCTCCCGCCGACCCTCGAGCCCCGCGCTGCGATCGCGCGGCTCGAGCAGCTCCTGTGCAGCGATCCGCCCTACGGCGCACGGGTCACCTTCAAGGCCGACACCCCGGGACCGGGCTGGGACGCGCCGGCCCTGGCGCCGTGGCTCGAGCGCGCCCTCGCCGAGGTCGGCCGCACCTGGTTCGGTGCGCCGACCGCGCACATGGGCGAGGGCGGCTCGATCCCCTTCATGGGGCTCTTGGCCGAGCGCTTCCCGCGCGCCCAGTTCCTGGTCACCGGCGTGCTGGGCCCGGGCTCGAACGCCCACGGCCCCAACGAATTCCTGCACCTCGGTGTGGCCAAGAAGCTGACCGCCTGCGTGGCCGAGATCCTCGTGCGCTACACCCAGCGCGACTAGCTGCGCGCGCTACTCGAGCAGCAGGTCGACGCCCTGCAGGATCGTCGGCGGCGGCACCTGGGCGAGCTCGACGACGGTCGGGTAGAGGTCACGCGGGTCGACGGCCCGGTCGCGCACGCCCTTCGGTAGGCCGGGCCCCGAGATCAAGAGGCGGTCGGGCGAGTTGGCGCCGGTGAAGTAGATCAGCACGTCGCTGTCGGGCAGCTCGGGTGCGAGGCCGGTGAGCAGCTGGTCGAGCTCTTCGGCCGAGCCGCCGGCGAGGTCGACCACAAGGAAGATCGGGCCGCGCGGGTGGCCGCGCTCGGCGGCCCAGGCATCGAGCTCGGCGAGGGCGGCCTCGGCGTGGGCGGGGACCTCGGCGACGGGCAGGCGCTCGAGCTCGTCGTCGAAGGCGGCCTCGAAGCCGTGGCCCTCGGCGAGGCCGGCCTCCGAGGTGACGCCGATGAGGCGCCGACCGGCGCGACCCACGGCCCAGGGCAGGTGCGGCAGGTGCTCGTTGGGCTCGTCGAGGTAGCCCTCGTCGCGGCGCCCGGTGTACAGCTCGACACGCAGCTCGACGGGGGTCGGCGTGGGCAGCTCGACGCCCTCGGCGCGCAGGCCACCGCGCAGCATGAGCGCGTCCTCTGCAAGGGCTGCGTAGCCGGGCCCATGTCCCGCGGAGCTGTCCGCGAGCACCAGGATCATGCCCCGACGCGGGGTCGGACCGGCCCCACAGGCAAGCAGCAGGAGGGCGGCGACCGTCGTCACCAGGGTGAGACGCAGGGGGACTCGGAGGGAGGCGCGGACCATGGCACCAGGATACCGCCCCGGCCCGCGACGACCGGGGTATGCTGCGCCCCATGTTCCAAGCCTCCCTCCTGTTGCTCTCGCTCCTCGTCCAGTCCCCCGCCCCGGCGCCGGACGCGCCGGCCCCAGGCGGGCCGCTCACCTACGGCTCAGAAGCCGGCGTCGACATCGCCTGGGTCGACCGGGATCGCCTGGCGATCGCCTCCGACGGCGGGCTGCGCGTCGTCGAACTCGGCGGGGACCTGGGGCCCAAGCTGGTGCGCGCCCCGCGGCTCGAGCTCACGTCCCAGGTGGCGTCGACCCTCGGCTACCTGGCCGGCGTGACGCCCACGGGCGAGGTCGTCGTCTGGGAGACCACCGGCTGGAAGGAGATCGGCCGCCGGGGTGGGCTGCCGCTCGAGGGCACGCGCGTCCTGGCCCTCGCGCCGGGCGGCCAGAGCTTCCTGGTCGGCGACGGCGCCAACGGCCTGATCGAAGCCGGGCTCGACGGCTCGCTGCCCAAGCCCGTGGACTACCCCGGTCCGGGCACGATCGAGGACCTGGCCTTCGACGCGTCGGGCCAGCTGCGCGTGCTGCCCTCGGGCTGGCGCTGGGACCCGCGCACCCGCGGCTGGAGCGCGGGCGAGGGCATCGCCCACGACACGGCCGGCGGGGCCAACCACCTCGCGCTGGCGCCGGCCGCCGAGCTTGCGGCGACCTTCCGGGTCGAGGCGCCGGTGGCCCTCGTGCTAGCGCGCGAGACGGGCGAACAGAGCATCGACCTGGGCTACCGCCGCCCGATGGACATGGCGCGCTCGAAGGCGGCCGTGCTGCTGAGCTTCCCGGGCGAGGCCTCGGCCGTCGAGCGCAGCATGCTGGTCGAGCCCGGCGACGAGCTGCTGGGCAGCCTCGAGCTGTACGACGCGGCGACTGGGCTGCGCACCGCCGAGCTGCCCAGCGGCGACAAGCCGATCGGCTTCGGCGACGCGCTCGACCACCGCACCACGGCCCTCGGCTTGAAGGTCGCGGCGCTGGAGGGCGGCGCCTTGGTGACGCTGGACGTGGTCGAGCACGAGGGCCTGCCGGGCCTGTGGCTGCGCCGCCGTGGCGCGGACCTGGTGGCCACCGGCGAGGTGCAGCTGGACGCGGGCGAGTGGCCGATCCACCTGGCCTATGGCGGCGACCTCGTGGCCGCGATCTATGAGGAGCAGGCCGTGCACGCCTTCCTGCCCGACGAGGCCGGCGGCTTGGCCCCCGGGGCGACGATCGAGGTCGGCGTGCAGGACGACCCGACCGGCGCGACGAGCCCGCCCGCGCGGCGCATCTTCAGCGTGCGTCCCGACGGCAAGCTCATCGCGATGGTCGGCGAGGTCGGCACGATCTTCTTCGCGGACCCGAGCACCGGCTACCCGCACCGCGTGATCAGCGTGCGCCTGCCCCGCGAGGCAGGCCTGCCGCGGGCGGCGCGCTTCCTCGAGAGCGGTGAGCTCGTGGTGACCTGCGCGCCGGTCGAGGGCGACACCTCGGCCGCGCTCTTCGAGTTCACCCTCGACACCGAGCAGGCCACCTGGGCCCCGGGCATCGGCGTCGACGCCCGCCGCATCGGCACGGACGGGCACCTCGCCTGGCTGAGCGCTGGCGTGCCCGGCAACATCGACGTGTACGGCGGCCGGCTGGTGCCGGTCTGGCTCGGGCGCATCGGCCTGGGCCTCGACGGTGCGGACGCCCTCGCGATCTCGATGCAGCGCAGCGTGGCCGTCTGCACCGGGGGCCGCGTGGTGGTGCTGCCCGGCAACCTGTTCGGCTACGACCCTGCGGGCGGTAGCGGCGGCGGCCGCGGGAAGCGGGAGCAGCGCTAGGCCGCGCCGATGTCGACCTCGGTCGAAGCATGGGCTGGACGGCGCGCGGGCTGGGCGGCCCTGGTCGGCCTCCTGCTGGCCGCCGGCTGCGGCGGGCAAGCGGCGCCGCCGGCGGTGCTGCGGGTGACCCGCGACACGACCCGCGCGGACCGGCTCGGCTGCTACGGGCGCGCCGATGCCGGCACGCCCGCGATCGACGCCCTCGCGGCGCGCGGGCTGCGCGTGGAGCGCGCGATCTCGCCGGTGCCGCTGACCATGCCGTCGCACACGACCATGATGACGGGCCTCGAGCCGGTCGCCCATGGCGTGCGCGACAACGGCCTGTTCGTGCTCGACCCAGCCCACGACACCCTGGCCGAAGAGCTTACGGGACTCGGCTACCGCTCTGGCGCCTTCGTCAGCGCCTACCCCCTGTCCAAGAGCTTCGGCCTGGACCAGGGCTTCGAGGTCTATGACGACCAGCTGGGCATGACCGGGCCCGGAGGCGCGGACGCGGTCGGCGCGATGCACGAGCGGCGCGGGGACGTGACCGTCGACCGCGCCCTGCGCTGGCTCGACACCGTGGCCGAGGACGAGAGCTTCTTCGCGTGGGTGCACCTCTTCGACCCGCACTACCCGCTGGCGGCGCCCGAACCCTTCGCGAGCCGCTACCCAAGCGACCTCTACCAGGCCGAGGTCAGCTTCGCGGACAGCCAGGTCGCTCGGCTCTTCGCCTGGCTCGAAGAGAGCGGCCGCGCGGACACGACCCTGGTGGTCCTGACGTCGGACCACGGGGAGGGCCTCGGCGAGCATGACGAGGTCAGCCACGGCAACCTCTTGTACGACGGCACCCAGCGCGTGCCCTTGGTCCTGGCCGGGCCGGGGGTGGCGAGTGGAGTGGTGCTGCCCGGGCCCGTCGGGCTGGTCGATGTGGCCGCGACGATGCGCGCCTTCGCGGGGATCGAGGTGCGCGGGCTCGGCGCGGCGATCGACCTCGCGGGCGGTGGTCACGGCGGGACGGCCTACATGGAGACGGTCTTCCCGCGCATCCACTTCGGCTGGAGCGAGCTGTACGGCATCGAGCGCGACGGCTGGAAGTACGTCGAAGCACCAGGCGCGGGCGGAGCTGCCGAGCTACGGCGCGTGGGCGCGGACGGCGAGGGCGCCGACGTGCTGGCGGAAGAGGCCGAGCTCGGCGCGCGACTCGCGGCGGACCTCGCCAAGCTGCGCGCGAAGCTCGCGGCGACGGCGCTCGGGGTGGGTGCGGCAGCGGCGCCGTCGGCGGGTGCGCTCGAAGCGCTGGAGGCGCTCGGCTACGTCGGCGCGGACGCGAGCGCGGTGGCGAGCCTGGACTCGGGGATCGAGGGGCTCGATCCGCGGCGTGTGATCGGCGCGAGCCGGGCCGCGAACCTGCTGCGCACGGTCGTCGCGATGGGGGACCTGGACGCGGCCGAGACGCAGCTGGCCACGATCGAGACCCTCGATCCCGGTGGCATCCTGCACCTGGAGTCGCGCGGCTTCCTCGAGCTGGCGCGCGGGCTGCAGGGCGGGCGCGATGGGGTGGCGCTCGAGCGCGCGCGGGAGTCCTTCGAGGCGGCCGTGCGGCTCTCGCCCGGTCGGCGCGGCCTGTGGCAGAAGCTGGCCGAGGTGAACCTGGCCCTCGACGAGCCCGAGGCCGCCTTCGCAGCCGCGAGCCACGCGGCTGGACTCGCGCCGCCGCCCAAGGACCTGGTCGAGCTGGTCTCGACCTTGGAGCTGCGACTGGACCACGAGCGACAGCAGGCGGTCGCCCGCGGCGACGCGGACCGCGTTCGAAGGATCGACGCCCTGCTCGCGGAGTAGCGCGGCCGCCGAGGGCGGCGTCCCGGGCTCCAGGTGCAGCCCATAGCCACCAGGGCTAGCTTGGCGTATCGTCTGGCTTCGAGTCCCCCCCCCTTTGACAGCGTAGGAGGAGCCTCACCGGCCCTCCCCCGTTCCCATGAGCGATCCCTCCCCCGCGGCCGCGCCCGCGAAGCCCGTGGCTGCCACCGGCGCCCTTCGTGATGTGCCCTTCATGGGCGTCATCTTCGTCGTCGCCGAGGCCGCCAAGCGCGGCTTCTACAACGGGCATCCCGACTGGTCGAACCTCGGTCAAGGGCAGCCTGAACCGGGCGAGATGCCGGGCGCGCCACCGCGCATCAAGAGCGTCGAGATCCTGCCCGAGGACCACGCCTACGGTCCGCTCGAGGGCACGGCCGAGCTGCGCCAGGCGGTCGCGGACTACTACAACCGCCTGTTCCGCAAGGGCAAGGCCAGCCAGTACACCGCCGCGAACGTGGCCATCGCCCAGGGCGGACGCCTGTGCCTGACGCGCGCGATGGCGGCCCTCGCAGACGTGACCGTCGGCTACCAGCTGCCGGACTACACCGCCTACGAGGACATGTTCTCGACCCACCTCGCGCGGCTGCACCCGCACCCGATCCGGACGCGCGAGGAGGACGGCTTCCTCCTGACGCCCGAGCTTTTCGAGCGTGGGATCGACGACGTGGGCATGAGCGCCTTCGTCGTCTCGAACCCGTGCAACCCGACGGGCAACGCGATCGCCGGCGAGGACCTCGCGAGCCTGCTGCAGACCTGCCGCGACCGCGACGTGACGATGCTGCTGGACGAGTTCTACAGCCACTTCATCTTCCAGGGCACCAGCGGCGATCCCGAGGGTGGCGCCGGCAAGGTGGTCGCGGCCGGCGACGGACCGGTGTCGGGCGCGGCCTACATCGAGGACGTGGACAAGGACCCGATCCTGATCTTCGACGGCCTGACCAAGAACCACCGCTATCCCGGCTGGCGCATCGGCTGGGTGCTCGGCCCGCCGGCGATGGTCGAGAGCCTCGCGCGCACGGCCAGCGCGATCGACGGCGGCCCCTCGCGCATCGCCCAGCGCGCGGCCCTCGAGGCCTTGTCGCTGCCCCGCGCCGACGACGAGACCGGTGCCCTGCGGGTGGAGTTCGCGAAGAAGCGCAACCTGATGATCGAACGCCTCGAGGCCATGGGCGTGCGCTTTGCCCGCCGCCCTGACTCGACCTTCTACTGCTGGGGCTGCCTCGACCAGCTGCCGGCGCCCCTGAACGATGCGATGGAGTTCTTCTGGCGCGCCCTCGACCGCCAGGTGATGACGGTCCCCGGCCAGTTCTTCGACGTCAACCCAGGCAAGCGCCGCACGGGCAGGTCGCCCTACCACCAGTGGATGCGCTTCAGCTTCGGCCCGGACATGGCCAACATGATCCAGGGGCTCGAGCGCCTCGAAGCGATGGTCGCCGAAGCGCGCTAGAGGTCCCGGGGGCGACCGCCGGTGGTCGTCCAGCGGGAGTGGAACGAGCGCGGGGGGGGCGGGGGCGCCCGGGGGGGGGGGCGGGCGCCCCCCGCCGCGGGCGTGGGGGGGGGGGGCCGACCGGGGGGGCGGGGGCGGGCAGGCGCGAGGC
>JARGPD010000045.1:0-6880 GCA_029212845.1 Planctomycetota bacterium | reverse complement strand
CGTGGGCCGGGGGGCGCCCGCGGGTGGGCGCCCTGGGGTTGTGGACCGAGCGCGGGGGCGCCGGCGCGACCGGTGGGTCGGACCGGCGCCCCCGCGCTCGTCGCTTGGCTGGTGCGGACCTACGGGAGGGCGATCAGCTCGACGTCGAAGACCAGGGTCGCGTTGGGCGGGACGGCGGCGCCGGCGCCGCGGGCGCCGTAGCCGAGGCTGGCGGGGATGATCAGCTTGCGCTTGCCGCCGACCTTCATCGAGCCGACGCCCTCGGTCCAGCCCGGGATCACGCGGTTGAGCGGAAAGTCGATCGGCGCGCCGCGGTCGACGGACGAGTCGAACTTGGTGCCGTCGACGAGCCAGCCCGAGTAGTGGCAGGTGACCGTGGCGGTCGAGTCCTTCGGGGTCACGCCGGTGCCGACGACGACCTCGGCGTACTGCAGGCCGGACGCGGTGGTGGTCCAGTCGGTGACGACCTCGTCCCCGGGCAGCCAGGTGATGTCCTCGGTGGAGACGATCTTGCCGTCGGCCATGGAGACCGTGACGGTCTGGCTCTTCTCACGGCCATAGACGTCGATGATGAAGGTGCCGTCCTGCATGCGGACCTCGCTGGCCAGGCCGCCGACGGCGGTCTGGGCCGTCTTGACCGCGGCGCCGAGGGTCGTCTTGGCGCTGCTGAGGCTCTCGGCGATCGTCGAGGGCTGGGGGGGCAGGGCGGAGTAGTCGGTGCCGAGGGGGCTGGTGGCCACGGCCGTGGCAGCGAGGCCGACGGCGCCGAGGGCGAGCAGGAGGTTGCGCTTCATGATGGGTGTTCGGTTGGGTGGTTGGGAGCGGGGATCCTACTGCAGATGGCGGCGTGGCGACAGGTACGGATCGGTGATGGTGGGGCCCGAGAGGCCCATAGGCCAGGGGGGTACGCAGGGTCACGGCTTGGGTTGGCGCTAGCTGGGGGGGCAGGTGACCTGGAGGTCCTTGGGGACTTGGGCAGGGGCTAGCGAGCCTAGAGGGACTCCAGCACAGCGTCGTACCGTGGCCCGAGCAGGCTCCAGTGGAACGGCTCGGTCGAGGCTGCGAAGGTCGGGGCGCGCTGGCCGCGGAGCAGGTCGGCGGTGGCTAGGAGTGCGTCGGCGGCGGCCTGGACGCCGGGATCCTCGGCGCTGCGGGGGTAGAGGTGCGGCGCCCGGCGCAGCTCGGCGGGCAGCAGCTCGGGGTAGGCGAGGTCGTCGGGGAGCACGGGCAAGAGGCCCCGGCGCAGGCCCTCGAGGGTCGACAGGCCGAAGAACTCGTGGCGGGCAGCGGAGAACAGGACGTGGCTGCGGTCGAGCCAGGCGAGGTACTCGGCGCGCGAGTCGGCGAAGCCCGAGAAGGCGATGCGGTGGGCGAAGCGCGACTCGAGCTGGCCCAGGGCGGCGGGTCGCTCGCGGAAGCGCTCGCCGAGCAGGACGAGCTGGAAGCCGAGGCCACGGGACTCGAGCTCGGCCACGACCTGCACGAGGACCTCGGGCGCCTTGTCGTACTCCCACCGATGGTTCCAGGCGATCACGAGGTCCTCTCCCTCGGCCAGGCTGCGCCCCTCGCCGACCTCGATGTCGGTGCCGATGGGCAGCACGGTCGAGCGCTGGTCGATCGCCCCTCGGACCCAGCCGAGGTCGAGGTCGGGCGCGCGGCGGAGCAGGGCGTCCGTGGCCGCGACGAAGGCACGCCGGTGGAACGCGGAGTTGAACAGCACGTGGTCGGCGGCCAAGGCGCCGTGCACGTTGGTGAGGCCGTGGTGGATGTCCCGGCGCTCGCCCTTGCGCAGGGGGTAGGTGAGCTGGTTCTCGTGGAAGTACATCACGACCGGGACGTCGCGCCTGCCCGGCGGCAAGATCGCGCGCAGGGCGGCGAGGTTCAGGAAGTCCGAGACGAACAGCACGTCGTGGTCGCCCGCGGCGACGAGGTCACGGGCGCCGAGCGCCGCGGTGCCCATGCGCCACTTCCAGTAGCGGGCGGGCCAGACCTCGAGCTGCCAGTCGTGGCGTGAGGCCTCGGCGAGCCCCTCGAGGAAGGCGACGTGGGAGCGCGCCCCATAGGGTTCGATCGCCAGGACCTTCATCGCGGCCCACCCTCCTTAACCTCCCCCAGGGGGGATCGAGCCCCCCCTCTTAACAGACGGTCGGGAGGGGCCGTGGTGACAGCCCAGAGCCGGAAAACGATCACCAGCGGGTGGGGACGTAGTCCTTCAGGAACTGGCCCCAGCAGTGCACGCCGGTGTTGAAGCCGACGAAGATCGGATCGATCACCCGGGCGGCGCCATCGACCGAGTCCAAGGGTGGTGCGAAGCGCTGGGCGCCCTCCTTCTCGACGGCCTTCTCGAAGGGGTCCTCGTCCGTGACCCATCCGGTGTCGACCGAGTTCATGTGGATGCCGTCGCGCACGAAGTCCGCCGCCGAGGTGCGCGTCATCATGTTCAGCGCCGCCTTGGCCATGTTCGTGTGGGGGTGCCGAGTGGTCTTGAAGGTGCGGTAGAACTGACCCTCCATGGCCGAGACGTTGACCACATGCTTGTCGCGGGACTCGACGCGCTTCATCAGCGGCTTGAGGCGGGCGGTCATCACGAAGGGCGCGATCTGGTTGACCAGCTGCACCTCGAGCAGCTCGACCGTCGGCACCTCGTCGAGCTCCATGCGCCAGGAGTTCTTGTCGCGCAGGTCCAGCTGCTGGCCTTCTCCGTCAAAGATGCCCTCGGGGAAGAGGTGCGTCTCGTGGGCCTCGGCGAGCAGGTCCAGCTGGGAGAGGCTGGCGGCTCGGTCGATGCCAGCGGTGCCGACCTCGGGCTGCGAGGTGAGGGCCTGCTCGGGCCGCGAGGCGTTCAGCTGGGCGACCAGCTGCTCGTGGCCGGAGACGAGCCGGCGCCCGGCCGCGTCGAGCGCTTCGGGTCGCTCGCTCGCGACGAGGTGTTGGTAGTAGGCCGGCGGTCGCCGGACCGTCTGGCAGGCGTTGTGGACCAGGAAGTCCAGGCGCTCCTCGGTCGCCAAGACATGCTCGCAGAAGGCCTCGACGCTGGGGGTGTGGCGCAGGTCGAGCGCGTGCACCACGAGGCGCTCGCCCCAGGTGTCGAAGTCGTGCTCGGCGCGGAAGCGGCGGGCAGAGTCGCAGGGGAAGCGCGTGGTCGCGATCACGCGGGCGCCGGCGCGCAGCAGCATCAAGGTCGCCTCGTAGCCGATCTTGACCCGCGAGCCGGTGATCAGGGCTACGCGGCCCGTGAGGTCGGCCGTCTGGTGGCGCTTCTGCCAGTTGAGCTCGGCGCAGTCCGGGCACATCGAGTCGTAGTGGTGGTGCACGTCGACGTACTCGGCCTTGCAGACGTAGCAGGCTCGCGCTTCGGTCAGCTGGCGACCGTCCTCCGCGCGCTCGACCTCGGCGGCCTGTTGCTCGAGCAGCTCGCGGTGCCGCTCGGCTAGCTCGGCGGCGGGCGGGGCCGTCGGGAAGCGCAGGGCGCGCTTCATCGCTCGGTTGCTGGTGGCCTCGAGGGCCGCATCGTCCGAGCGGCGGACTTCCTCCCGGCGAGCTCGACGGCGAGCCCGGGCGAGCGAGCGCCGCGCGACGCGGTCGGGGAAGCCGATGCGACCTGCGGCAGCGCGCAGCCGGTCGAGCACCTCGGGTCCGAGCGCCGCCTGGCGGGCCGGGTCGCCGGCCAGGGCTTCGAGCCACTCGAGGCCAGCCTCGTTCCCGTCGTCGGAGTTGGGGGGGGTGTCCATCGCTTCGTGCCTTCGTTGGGACCCTGCAGGCCCATTCCTGGGGCGAGAGCATACCCGCACGACCGGATTTCCGGGCTCCGCGACCCGGCCATCAAGTTTCAGCCCCGGGGGAACGATCAGATCTATGGAACTCCCTCTCCATGCCAAACTCATCGCGGAACCCCACACGTCAGACCAGCGAAGAGGCCTCGCAGGCGCTCCTGCGCCTGATCCTGGCCGGCATCGGCCTAGGCGTGATCCTGTTCCTGAGGTCGACCTCGGGACGAGACCAGGCTGGCTTCACCACCTCGGTCTCGTTCCTCGCACCCTTCCTGGTCGGGAGCGTGGGCTGGTACTTCTGGGTGCGCGAGCAGCCCGGCGCCCACCACTGGCGGAGGTACGTCTCCCTGGCCGCCGACCTCGGCTTCGCCATCCTGGGCATGAGCCTGATGGGCAGCGCCGGGGCATGGATCTACCCGATCTTCCTGTGGACGATCATCGGCTACGGCCTGCGCTTCGGCGAGCGCCTGCTCTTGGCCGGCACGGCCATCGGCGCGGCCAGCTTCGCCTGCATGATCGCCGTGCACCCCGAGTGGGTCGCCTTCGGGAGCGGCAGCGTCGGCATGCTGTTCGGCACGCTGTTCTTCCCGTTGATGTGGTTCAAGATGTTGCGCCGCATGCACACCCTCACCGATCGCCTCGGGGAGGAGCTCCAGCGCTCGGAGTCCGCCGCCAAGGCGAAGGGCGAATTCCTGGCCAACATGAGCCACGAGATCCGCACCCCGATGAATGGCGTGATCGGCATGACCGAGCTGCTGCTCGGGACCGAGCTCGATGCCGAGCAGCGCGACTACGCCCGGACGATCAGCTCGAGCGGCGACTCCCTGCTCGTGCTGATCAACGACATCCTCGACTTCTCGAAGATCGAGGCCGGCAAGCTCGAGATGGAGGAGGTCGAGTTCAACCTGCGCCAGACCCTGGCGGACATGTCGGACGTCCTGGCCCTGCGCGCCCACCAGCAGGGGCTCGAGTTCGCCACCGTGGTGGACCCCGAGATCCCGGCGACGCTGGTCGGCGACTCCCTGCGCCTGCGCCAGGTCCTGATCAACCTGACCGGCAACGCGATCAAGTTCACCCCCGAGGGCGAGGTCGCCGTGCGCGTCCTGATCGACAAGACGGACCAGGAGCACGTCGACCTGCGCTTCGAGGTCACCGACACGGGCATCGGCATCTCCCCCGAGGCCCAGGCGCGCCTGTTCGAGGCCTTCACCCAAGCGGATACATCGACGACCCGCGAGTTCGGCGGGACCGGCCTCGGCCTGGCGATCAGCAAGCAGCTGGTCGAGCTGATGAAGGGCTCGATCGGAGTCGAGAGCACCCTCGGCAAGGGCTCGACCTTCCACTTCACCGCACGCTTCCAGCGCGGCAAGGGCCGCCGGCGCCTGCCCGATCGCCTGCGCTCGACCGGCAGCCCACGCATCCTACTGGTCGACAGCAACTCGCTCGGGCTCGAGGCGGTCAGTGCGATCCTGGCTCGCTGGCGCCTCGACTTCGACACGGCCTCCCTGCCCGAGGTCGCCCTGGCTCGGCTCGAGGCCTGCGCGAAGGCACAGCGTCCCTACGACGTCCTGCTCGTGGACCGCGACTCGGTCGACGGCCTGGAGGCCAGCCTGCGCAACCTCTGCGAGCGGCCTGAGTACGAGCACCTGGCCACGATCTTGATCCTGCCCCTCGGTGTGGCTGTCGACCCCGCCCGTCATGCTCGCGCGGGCTTCCGGGCTGCCCTGACCAAGCCCGTCAAGCCCTCGAGCCTGCTGGACGCCTTGATGAATGCGGTCGAGGTCTCGGTCCTCGGCACACCCGACGGCGATCCCTTCGGCGAGGCCCTGCCGCCCGCGCTCCCGAGCGAGCCGCTGGACGCGGACCTGCCCGGGCCCAGCGAGCGAGCCGCGCACCGGCTGCTCCTGGTCGAGGACAACGCCGTCAACCGCAAGCTGGCCCTGGCCATGCTCGAGAAGTTCGGGTACTCCGCCGACGTCGCCATGGACGGGCAGGAGGCGGTCGACGCCCTCTCGAAGCGCCACTACGACCTGGTCCTGATGGACTGCCAGATGCCGGTGCTCGATGGCTACGACGCGACGCGGGTGATCCGGGACCCGAGCTCTTCCGTGCTCGACCACGCGGTGACGATCGTCGCGATGACGGCCAACGCGATGCTGGGTGATCGGGAGAAGTGCATCGCGGCCGGCATGGACGACTACCTCGCCAAGCCGATGCGCGCCACCGAGCTGGCAGCCAAGGTCGGTGCCTGGCTGAGGCCTGACCTGGCCAGGTAGCGCCGTCCTTGGGGTGACGCCGATCGGCGCGTGCCCGCGGGGGTCGGATTCGGTTTAGGATGGGCGCGCGATGGAGCTCCAATCCGAACTGCGCGTGGTCATCACCGGCGGGCCCTGCTCGGGCAAGACGACGGTCATCGAGGCGCTCGCGGCGCGTGGCTTTCGGGTCGTCCCCGAGGCGGCGATCGAGGTCATCGCCGAGCTCTCCGAGCGCCTCGGCGTCGAGGGCCAGAAGCGCTGGCGTAGCGAGCACCGCGAGGCCTTTCAGGTCTTGATCATCGAGAAGCAGGCCGTGCTCGAGGCTGCTGCCAGCGGCGGCGTGGGGCCGCTCTTCCACGACCGCGGGAGGCTGGATGGTCTCGGCTACTGCCGTGCCTTCGGAGCGCCCGTGCCTCCGGAGGTCGAAGCCGGCTGCAGGGAGCTGCCCTACGACCGCGTCTTCCTGCTGGACACCCTGTCGGACTTCGATGGTCGCGCGGCCACGGGCCGCACGAGCGATCGCGAGCGCTCGCTCATGATTCGCGACGAGCTCATGCGGACCTACACCGAGTACGGCCTGCCGCCGGTCTTCGTGCCCGAGACGTCCGTCGAAGAGCGCCTCGAGCTGATCCTCGCCGACCTGGAGTAGGAAGCGCGCCAACGGTACCGTGCCAACGGTACGGAACGCGCCAACGGTACCGCATACAAGTGGCGTCGTGTGGTCGGCCGGCAGGCGCGCACGACCAGCCGACGTCCCCGGCGGCCGACCAAACGACGCCACTTGAATGCGGTACCGTTGGCGCGTTCCCCGCGTTCCCCGCGTTCCCCGCGTTCCCCGCGTTCCCCGCGTTCCCC
>JARGPD010000044.1:18045-31006 GCA_029212845.1 Planctomycetota bacterium | reverse complement strand
TCGCCCAGGGTGAAGTTGGCGTCGAAGGTGACCCCGAAGTCGATCGAGTTGCCGCCGTCGCCCTGGGTGAAGGCCGACTTGACCAGCTGGCTGGCGGGGACCACGATCGAGAACAGGGCGAGGCACGACACGACCGTCGCCCGCAGCCGGTGGTCGAGGGTCCACGAGACCAGCCTGCGGTTCGAGCTGACCAGCCAGTCGATCAGGGAGTGCCCCCCGGGGACCAGCTGGGGCGCGCGGGCGGGCGCCGCGCTGCGGGCGAAGCGCCGCCTCCAGCCGGGTAGCACGAAGAGCAGGAAGAGGGCCACGAGCAGCCCGAGGAAGAGCCGTGGACCGACGAAGTCCGGGGACTGCCCAGCGCCCTCTCGCAGGCGCCCGGCGACCAGGCTCTGGAAGCCGGCCTCGGGGGCCGCTTGGATCTGGGACCAGGCCCCGGCGGCGATCGCCAGGGGCGCGAGCAGGAAGCGCAGGGGCGCGAGGCCGAAGAGGAACAGGCGCTCGACGTGCCAGGCCACCGTCATGGTGGCATGGAAGCCGAACCGGACGGCGCCGATGGCGTGGGCCAAGAGGCGCGCGGGGATGCGCATCACCAGGCCCACCGGCCGGGCGATGCGCTCGACGAGCGGGTGCCGGTCACCGACCACCCGGCCGATCACCACCGGCAGGAAGACGACCGCCACGAACAGGCTGGCCAAGAGGCTGGCGCACAGCGGGATGCCCATGCCGCCCAGCATCAGCCGGACCATGGGGTTCTCGCTCATGAAGATGATCGGCAGGAAAACGACCACGGTGGTCAAGGTCGCGAGGGTCACCGGTAGGGCGATCTCGGCGGTGCCTCGCGCCGCGGCGTCGAGGTCGTCCTTCGAGGTCGGCCGCAGGCGCACGATGTTCTCGACCACGACCACCGCGTTGTCGACCAGCATGCCGATCGCGAGGGTGATGCCGACCATCGTCAGCACGTTGAAGCTGCCGCCGGTGGCGTACTCGAAGGCCAGGGCGAGCAGGGTCGAGAAGGGGATCGCGAGGGCCACGCACAGGGTCGTGCGGATGCGCCGTAGGAAGAGCAGCAGCACGATCGCCGCGAAGAAGCCGCCCTGCAGCGCCGTCTTGATCAGCTGGTCCAGGCTGGCCTGGATCATGTCGCCCTGGACGAAGAAGGGCACGAAGTCGAGCTTGCCCGCGACGGCGGGGTCGTTGCGCAGCTCCTCGATGGCCGCCTTGAAGTTGCGCGAGGCCTCGACCACGTTGGCCTGGCTCTCCTTCTGGGCGATGCCGAAGTAGGCGTAGTTGCCGTCGACCCGCGTGATCTGGTCGCGCACGCTCTTGCTGCGCCGGACCTCGCCGATGTCGCCGATCGTCATCCCGTTGCCGATCGGGTACCGCTCGATCTCGGCCGGGTCGTCGAAGCGCATGTCCGAGCGCAGGATCAGGCGCCCGCCGCCGTCGGTCACCTCGCCGAGCGGCTGGGAGAAGTTGTCCGACGAGAGGCCCCCGATCAGGGCCATCACGTCGACGTTCTGGGCGATCACGCGGTCCTCGTTGAGCGCGATGCGCACCGTGTCCTGGAGCGCGCCCCAGATCTGGATGTTGCTGACGCCCTCGGCCGCGGTCAGGCGCGGGACGCCGATCTCGTCGATCAGGTAGTCGGTCTCGGCCCCGTCGCCGAGGTGCGTGACGCTGAAGAAGGCCAGGGGCAGGGACCCGCCCGACTCGCTCCACATGCCGATCTGCTCGGCGGTGTCCGGCAGCTCGGGCCGCGCGCGCTCGAGCCGATCGCGGATCTCGGCCTTGGCCAGCTCCATGTCGACCGTCGCGTTGAAGCTGACCCGCAGCTGGACGACGCTCTCCTGGGAGGTGCTGGTGATGCGCTCGACGCCCTGCAGGGTGCGCAGCTCGGCCTCGACCACCCGGGCGACCTTCTCCTCGTTCTCGCGCGCGCTGGCGCCCGGGTTGGGCACCCAGATCATCACGCTGTCGTCGGTGAAGCCGTCGGGCAAGAGCTGCAGCGGGATGCGCGAGTAGGCCAGCACCCCGATCACCACGAGGGTCAGGAACGAGACCAGCAGCCCGACTGGACGGCGGACGAGGAAGCGGAAGCTGGCTTGGCTCGTCATGCGACTTGCGCCGGGGCGCGGCCAGCCCGGGTGAAGTAGGCCAGGGTGCGGTAGACCGTCGGCACGACGACCAGGGTCAGCAGCGTGGAGGAGATCAGGCCCGCGATCACGGCGATCGCCATGGGCGCGCGCAGCTCGGCACCGTCGCCGGAGCCGAGGGCGCCGATCACCGGGACGCCCGCCAGCCAGCCGGTCATCGGCAGGAGGCCGAGGGCGGTCGTGGCGGTGGTCATCAGGATCGGGCGCAGGCGCGCCTGGCCGGCTTCGAGGATCGCAGCGCGCACGTCGAGGCCGCCGGCGCGCTTCTGGTCGATGCGGTCGACCAGCACGCTCGCGTTGTTCACGACGATGCCCGCCAGCATGATCACCCCGCTGAAGACGACCACCGAGAGGGCCGTGCCGGTCCACTCGAGGGCGTGGATCACTCCGATGCCGGCGAGCGGCACGGTCAAGAGGATCACGAAGGGCTGCACCAGGGACTCGAACTGCGCAGCCATGACCACGTAGACCAGGAAGATCGCGAGCAAGAGCGCGAAGCGCATCGAGGACTGGGTCTCGTCCATCTCGCGCTTCTGCCCCGCGAGCACGACCTGCACCTCCTTCGGCACCTCGAGGTCCTCGAGGGCGGCTGCGATGCGCCGGCCGACGCCGCCGAGGTCGAGCCCGGCGCTCTCGGCCGTGATCACGACCGCACGGCTGTTGTCGACGCGCCGGATCTCCGCCGGCCCTTGGACCAGCTCGAAGCCAGCCACCGCGCGCAGGGTCACCGGCGTGGTCGACCCGGGGTTGACGATCAGGTCGAGCACGTCATCGAGGGAGGCCAGGCTCGCCTCGTCGGCCTGCACGCGCACGTCGATGCGGTCGTCGCCCTGGCTGAAGCGCGTCGACACCTTCCCGAGCAGGGAGTCGCGCACCAGGTTCGAGACCGTCGCGAGGTCCAGGCCGAACTCGTTGGTCTTGTCGCGGTCGAAGGAGATCAGCGCCTCGGGGTGGCCCGGGCGCAGGTTGATGGTGACGTCGGTGAGCCCCGGCACGGCCTGCATCCGGTCGCGCACGCGGTAGCCGACCTCGGCCAGGGCCACGAGGTCGTTGCCGCGCACCTCGACCGCGATCGGTGAGTCGAGCGCGAAGGGCGTCGGCCGCTGGATCTCCACGGACTGCACGGCGGGGTGCGCCACGAGCAGCTGGCGCACGCGCTCCACGGCGAGCTCCTCGCGCTCGGGGGCGCGGTGGTCGTCGTCGAGGCGCACCGACAGGCGCGCGGTGTTCGGGCCCTCGATGCGGCGCGTCAGGGTCTCGTCCTCGACGCCGACGGTCAGGGCGGTGCTGGCGACGCCGGCCAGGCCGCGGACGACCGCGTCGAGCTCCTCCATGGCCTCGACCGAGCGCTCGAGGGGCGTGCCGACGGGCAGGGTCACGTGGGCCAGGAATTCGCCCTGGTGGATCTCGGGCAGGAGCTCCGAGCCGAGGCTGTCCAGCCGCCCCCAGGCGTTCCAGAAGAGCAGGCCAGCTAGGGCGATCACGACGATCGGCATCGCCAGGGCGCCGCGCAGCACCAGGGCGTAGGTGCGGTCGAGCAAGGCGAAGGCCAGGTCGAAGAGCTTGGCGAGGGGCCAGAGCAGGATCGCGCCGAGCTTGTACAGCCCCGCGGCGACGAGGGCGACCAGGCGCACCAGGGCGCCCAAGAGCAGCAGCAGGCTGCGGCCGAGGATCGTCAGGACCGTGGCGGGCAGGGCGACCAGCCCGAAGGAGAGGCCCGCGGTCGGCAGCTGCAGGCTGCGCGGCCCGGTGCCGGGGCCCTCGGAGGATGCGAGGCTGCCCGGCTCCATCAGCCAGCGCCGCGAGGCGAGCATCGGGATGAACAGCACGGCCACGACCAAGGACACGGCCAAGGACGAGACCACGGCTACGGCCTGGTCGCCGAAGATCTGGCCAGCGATGCCGCTGACGAAGGCGATCGGCGCGAAGACGGCCACGGTCGTCAGGGTCGAGGCGGTCACCGCGCCGGCGACCTCGCGCACCCCGCGCACGGCGGCGGCGGCCAGGTCGTCGCCCTCCTCGCGGCAGCGCGTGATCGACTCGAGCACGACGATCGCGTTGTCCACCAGCATGCCCACGCCGAGCGCCAGGCCCCCGAGGGACATGATGTTCAGGCTGACGTCCAGCATGTACATCGGCGCGAAGGTCACGATCACCGAGATCGGGATCGCGGTGCCGATCACGGCCGTCGCCGAGAGGCGCCGCAGGAAGATCCAGATCACGAGTACGGCGAAGAGCGCGCCGAGGATCGCCGCCTGCTTGACGTCGTTGACCGCGCCTTCGATGAACTGGGACTGGTCCGAGAGGGTCTCGAGGTAGGCCTCGTCGCGGTAGCGATGTGCGAGGTAGTCCGTGTCCTGGCGCGCGCTCCAGGTGCGGTCGGCGCCGGCCTCGCCAGCCTCGAGCTTGGCCGCGATCTCGGCCGCGGCCGCGCGCTGCTGCTCGGTGCCGAAGAGCGTCGCTTTGACGCGCGCAGCCACGTCGATGATGTTCGCACCGGCCTCGCGGAAGATCGCGATCTCGACCGACTCCTCCCCGCCGATGCGCGTCACCACCTCGCGCTTCTTGTGCCCCCGTGTGACCTCCCCGAGGTCGCGCACGCGGATGGTCGTCTCGCCGCGCTTGACGATGGCGAGGTCGGCGATCTCCTCGGGCGATCGGAATTCGTTGTGGGTGCGGACCAGGTACTCGGTCGAGCCCTCGAGCAGCGAGCCGCCGGACGCGTTCAGGTTCTCCTGGGCCAGGCGCCGGTCGACCTCGCTGAGCGGGATCGACAGGGCGGCCAGACGGTGCGGGTCCAGGCGCACGCGGATCTCCTCCTCGAGCCCGCCGTGGACCTCGACCGCAGCGACCCCCTCGAGGTTCTCGAGCTCGCGCTTCAGGCGGTTCTCCGCCAGCCAGCGCAGGGAGATCAGGCGCTCCTCGGGCGAGGCCGCGCGCGCGCCCTCGGGGGTCGCCACGCCGATGCGCAGGATCGGGTCGAGGTTCGGGTCGTAGCGCAGGATCAGCGGACGCTCGGAGCCGGTCGGCAGGCGCACGCCGTCGATCGCGAGGCGCGCGTCCTGGACCGTACCGGTCATCGACGTGCCCCAGTCGAAGTCGAGCACCACGTCGGAGACCCCGGCGCGGCTGGTCGAGGTCGTGCGCACGAGGTTCGGCAGGGTCGCGAGGGTCTCCTGCAGGCGCTCGGAGATGCGCGTCTCGACGTCCTCGGGGGCGGCGCCTTCCCACTTGGTGCGCACGGTCAGGGTCGGGTAGCTGATCTCCGGCAGGAGGTCCATCGTCAGCTTGCCGAGCGAGACCGCGCCGAAGACCGCCATGGCCACCATGAACATGGTGATCGCGACGGGCCGGCGCGTGACGAAACCCAAGCCGCCCAGGGACTTGGCCGGCTGCTGCTTCGCTTCCTCCAAGGGGCTCACTCTTGGTCGGCGTTCGGCGCGTCGCTGTCCCCGACCGCCGGCTCGGCATCGGGCTCGGCATCGGGCGTAGCCGCCTGCTCCGAGCCCTCGTCCTGGACGAGGTCGCCGTCCTCGAGGTCGCGGCCGCCGACGGTGATCACGACGGTGCCCTCGGCCAGCTCTGCGCCGCCGAGGGCCTTGATCTCGACGTACTCGTCGTCCGAGTAGCCCTCGGTGACGCCGACGCGCCGCACGGTCTGGGTCTCGCCCTTGGCCTCGACCGCCAGCACGAAGACGCTGGAGCCCTCGCGCCGGACCGCGCGCTTGGGCACGACCAGGGTGTCCTCGTGGACGCCGGTGACCACGGCCAGGCGCAGCAGCATGCCGGGCAGCAGGCGCGCGGTGCGGCCGTCCTCGTCGGGCGTGCTCTCGGGGGCCAGGCGGGCGGTGACGCGGAAGGCACCGGAGGTGCGGTCGATGACCGGGCTGACGCGCTCGATGCGACCCTGGAAGACGGCCCCGGGCGCGGCCTCGGTGGTGGCCGTCAGGGTCGAGACGGCGTCGCCGCTGAACAGCTGCAGCTCGCGCTGGGGGCGGTAGAAGATCACGCGCAGGCGGTCGGGGTCGACCAGGTTGAAGACCACCTGGCCGAGGCTGACGTTGCGGCCCGGCTCGATCGAGCGCATGGCGACGACGCCGTCGATGGGGGCCAGGATCGCGGTGCGCTCGAGGTCGCGCTCGGCGCGCTGGGCGGTCAGCTTGGCGCGCTCGAGGGCCGAGGCGATCGAGCGCGTGTCGACCGCGCTCTTGGCCTCGGCCAGCTTGGCCTGGGCGAGGGCTTCGAAGGCGCTGTCGCGCGCGAGGCGCCCGGCCTCGAGGGCCTGGGTCGAGAGGGCGCTGGTCTTGTCGCCCTCGACCAGCTTGACGTTGCGCGCGTGGTCGCGCTCGGCCTGCTCGAGGTTGAGCTCGGCGGAGCGCACGCGGGCGGCGGCCTCCTGCTCGGCGATCGCGCTGCGCTCGAGGGCGGCGTTGGACTCGGCAACGGCCACGGCGGCGTCGGCTACGGCCGTGCGCTGGTCGCGGTCGTCGAGCTGGGACAAGAGGTCGCCGGTCGCGACGCGCGCGCCCTCCTGGACCGCGACCTCGATCACCCGGCCGCCGGCCTCGGCGACCACGTCGATCTCGGACAGGGACTCGGCCGCGGCGGTGGTCTCGAGCACGCGTCGCATGGTGCGACGCTCGACCTGGGCCGTGCGGACCTTCGGAGCTTGGCGCTCGCTCACGGCGCTGGAGTGGGCCGGCTTCGGGTCGTCGGGGCTTGCGTCTTCGCTGGAGGCCTGCACGGAGCAGGCGCAGACGAGGACGGCGAGGAGGAGTGCTACGTGGGGGGACGTCGGCATGCGGAGGGGGGTCGGCTCGGGCCCGAGGAAGCGGAGCGGAAGGTGCGCGGGCGTAGCTGGGTCCTTGGGTTAGACTCCGCGCCCATGCGCACGCCCCAAGATGCTATCGCGGATATTCTCAAGCACATCACCTCGCTGCAGGACGTCGAGGAGGTGCCCCTCTCCGAGGCCTGTGGACGCATCCTAGCGAGCGAGATTCGCTCGGACGTGGACCTACCTCCCTTCGAGAAGGCGATGATGGACGGGATCGCCCTCGCGGCGGAGGACAGCAGCGAGGGGGACTGGGACCTCGAGCTGGTGGGCGAGTCCCGGGCCGGGGTCGGCTTCGACGGCGAGCTGCAGCGGGGGCAGGCGATTCGCATCTACACCGGTGCCGAGCTGTGCGCCGGCGCGGACGCGGTCGTGATGGTCGAGCGGACCCGCGAGGAGGCCGGCCGCGTCCACTCCAGCGGCCTCGTCCCCGCCGGGCAGCACGTCTCCCACAAGGCCGAGATCCTCGGCATCGGCCGCACGGTGCTCTCCCCGGGCCATCGCATCGACGCGATCGACCTGACCCTCTTGGCCGCCGTCGGCGCCGACCCGGTCCAGGTCTTCCGCCGCCCGCGCATCACCGTGCTGACCACCGGGGACGAGCTCGTGCCGCCTTCCGCGGTGCCCGGCCCGGGTCAGATCCGCGAGGGCAACACGATCTTCCTGGCCGCCGCCGCCACCGCCGCCTCGCCGGGCTGCGTGCTGGTCGAGGTCGGCATCGTGCCCGACGACCCGGAGCAGCTCAAGGCGCGCTTCGAGCGCGCCCTGACCGAGGGCGACGCCCTCGTGACCACCGGCGGCGTCTCGATGGGCAAGTACGACCTCGTCGGCCCCTGCCTCGAGGCGATCGGGGTCGAGCCGATCCTGCACAAAGTCGCGATCAAGCCCGGCAAGCCGATCTGGTTCGGCAAGCGCGGCACCAAGCCGGTCTTCGGCCTGCCCGGCAACCCGGTCTCCAGCCTGCTCGGCTTCGAGGTCTTCGTGCGCCCGGCCCTCGCGGCCCTGGGCGGCGCGGGCCCCGAGGAGCAGGCCGAGCGCCTGGCCACCGGTCGCTGGGACGGGCCGCCGAAGTCCGCCGCCGAGCGCCAGCTGAACCTGCCCGTCGCGGTGAGCCGCGGCGACGACGGCGTGGCGCTGCTCTCGCCCTCGGTGTGGCGCGGCTCGGCGGACGTGGCCGGCCTCGCCAGTGCGGGCGGCTTCGCGATCATCCCCGCGGACTCGGCCGTGGCCACGGGCGAGCTGATCCAGTGGCGTCCCTTCGGCGGCTGCCACCTGGCGTGAGCGGGCCCAGCGACACCCCCAAGGCCTGGGAGGCGGGCCCCGGCGCAGGCCTCTCCCGGGGACGCCGCGCTTTCCTTTTAATGGGTAGCTCGGCGCTGCTGCTGGCCGGCTCCCCCGGCGGCCCCCTCGACGGGGCGCTGCTCGGCCCCCTCGCCATCGTCCTCGGCCTGGCCCTCTGGGCCCTCGCCGCCGCCCGCACCGGGCCCTGGCGCAAGCGCCTCGACTGGCTGGCGGGCTTCCTCTTTGGCGCTCCGCTGATGTCCTGGGTCGGCTACGTGACCCCGCCCTCGGTGGTCTGGATCGGCATCGGCTGGGGCCTCTACTACCTGCTTGCGGGCGTGCTCCTGCGCCGGCTCCTGCACCACATCGGCCTGCCCCTGGCCGTGGGCCTGTCCTACACGGCGCTCGAGAGCCTGCGCACGGTCATCCCGACGCCGATCGGCATCTCCTGGATCCGGGTCGGGCACGCCCTGGACGAGCTGGGGCCCCTGCGCCTGGCGGCGGCCGAGGTCGGCGTGGTCGGGCTCGGCTTCCTGCTGGCGGTCTTCGGCGGCCTCGTCGCCCTGGTCGCCCTGCGGACCTGCACGCCCCCGGCCACCCCGGGTTCGCGGGTCCGCGCGCGCGAGATGGGCCGTCCCTTGGTGGCCCAAGCCCTGGCCAGCCTCGGGCTCCTGGGCCTCTTCCTGGCGCTCGGCGCCCTGCGCCCCGAGCTCGGCCTCGACGCCCCCGACGGGGCCTACCGGGCCGGTCCGCGGGCGCTGCTCGTGCAGCCGGGCCTGCCCCAGGAGCGCAAGCGCGACCTGAACGCGGGCCGCTCGGTGGCCGAGCTGATCGACCAGCAGCTGGACATGACCCTGGCCGGGCTCCTGGCCGAGGACGACGCCGGCCGGCCCGTGGACCTGGTCGCCTGGGGCGAGTCGATGCTGCCCCTGAACCTGATCCACCCGAGCCTCGAGGACGCGATCGAGGCCGCGGCCCAGCTCGAGTGGCCCACCTGGGACCGCTACCTCCAGGGCATCACCGAGAGCGCCGACGCGCCCGGGCGGCTGGTCGCGGTCTCCCTGCGCGACGAGGCCAGCCTGATCGGGAGCCTGCGCGCGGGCCGCTTCCTGGACCCGCGCGGCGAGTTTGCCCAGCGCTGGGCCGCACGTCCCGGGGACCTCGAGCGGGCCACCGCACGCCTGGCCGAGGCCAACTTCGCCTCGGGCTCGCTCCTCTATACCGAAGAGCACGGCGTGGTGCGGCGCGTCAACGGCGTGGCGGTGTGGGGCGCGGCGGGCGAGCGCATCGGCTCGGGCTGGAAGTGGCACCTGGTGCCCGGGGCCGAGGGGCTCGTCGGCCTCGAGGAGTACGCCTGGGCCCGCGCCTGGGCCAAGCAGCTGATGCCCTACGTGCCCGACTTCCGGGCCGCCACCGAGCCCGGGCTGGTCGAGCTGCCGGTGGGGCCGGCCGGGGAGGTGGTCCTGGCCTCGATCGCCGTCTGCTTCGACAACGGCTTCGAGGACCTGTTCCTGGAGAGCGCCCTGGCCGGGGCGGACTTCGTGCTGCTGGCCAGCAACGAGGCCTGGTACGTGGAGAGCCACGAGTTCGACCAGATGATCGCCCTCTCGCGCCTGTGGGCGGTCGAGTCCGGGCGCGCGATCGTGCGGGCGACCAACTCGGGCATCTCCGCCCAGGTCGGGCCGCGCGGGGAGCTGCGCGAAAAATTGGTCGTGGACGGCCGGGATCGAGCGGTCGGCGGGGTGCTCGCCGTGGACGTGATCGTGCCCCGGGAAGGCACCGGGCCGGCCCCCTACGCCAGCCGTCGGGGCCTGGCCGAATTCCTGGCCGTGCTGCTGCCCTGGCTGCTCCTGGCCCTGTTCGAGCTGCTCCACGGGCGCCGCGAAGTCGCCCGGGCCCGCTGAGATCGGCGGCCGAGGTGGCCGCATTTCCGACCTCGAATCCGGGCCCCCGGAGGTAACTGCGGGGGGGGTGCTGGATACACCCACAACGGCGGTGCCCCGAAGGGGCGCAAACGGCCGGTCCGGGCGCTTGACCCGCCCCCCAGCCGCCCCTATAGTCCGACACTCCTGAGTCGGCCCGCCCGATCCATCCCCCCCCTGAACTCCGGACCCCCCGGAAGCCTCTCTCAAAGAAGCAACGGAGCATCATGAGCGCCATCGGACGCATCTTCCTCGTTCTGAACCTGATCCTGTCCGCCCTCTTCCTCGGCTGGGCGTCACAAGTCCTCGCCAAGAGTGACGAGTACAAGGGTCAACTCGAGACGGCGGTCGCAGAACACGCTGAGGCCCAGAACAAGCTGGACGAGGACATTCGTGCCCTCCAGGCCCAGCTGACCTCCTCGGAGACCAACTACCTGACCGCCAAGAACGACCGCGACACCGCTCGCAACCAGGCGCAGGCCCTGCAAGAGGACCTCGACGCGCTCAGCGCCGAGAAGCAAGCCCTCGGCCAGGATGTCACCACGATGAGCAACAACCTCGGTGACATCAACACGACCCTGGCGTCGGTTGCTGCCGCCAAGGACCGTGCCGTCGAGGCCGCCCGCGAGGCCAGCTCCCAGCGCGACAGCGCCGTGAAGGCCCGCATGGAGGCCGAGAGTGCCCGTGTCGACGCCGAGGACTCCCTCGACGCCGCCAACGGCATGATCGCCGCCCTCGAGACCCAGCTGAACTCGGCCCTCGCCGAGGCCAGCCACTTCAAGACCCAGCTCGACACCGTGGTCGCCGAGTACAACGTCCCGATCGGCGACGTGCTCGACCAGCCCCTCGTCGAGGCGACCGTCCTCAGCGTCAAGAACACCGACCAGTTCTCGATGGTGGCCCTCAACGTGGGTAGCGACGACAAGGTGAAGAAGGGCATGACCTTCGAGATCTGGCAGGGTGGCAAGTACAAGGGTCAGGTGCGCGTCGACAGCGTCACCCCCGCCATGTGCTCCGCCCTCGTGACCCTCGCGGTCGACGGTGCTTCCATCTCCGAAGGCGACAACGCCTCCACCCGCCTCTAGGGCCAAGGAGCACTGACCATGGCACGTAGTCGTTCCCGCAAGCCGGCCGCAGCCGCCGGCGCCCGCTCTTCCAGCAGCAAGGCCTCGAAGAAGCCCCGCGCAGCGGCGGTCGAGGTCGTCGAGGAGAACGATGGTGGTGGCGTTGACGCCGCGATCGCGATCTTCACGACGCTCATGCTCGTCGCGGGCTTCCTGGTCCTCGACTACGAGCTCGGCACGCACTACGGCGCTGGCGCGCTGTTCGCCGACTCGTACGAAGCCCCCGAGGCCTAGGACCGCCAAGTAGGCCTAGGCAGCGAACGCCCCCGTGCTCCCTTCGGAGCGCGGGGGCTTCTTCATGCACCGCTGGAGCCCGATCCCAACCCTGGGCCGGCCCTCAGCTAATGGGCAATCCTATAGCCCATCGCTTGGTTCGTTGAAGCTACCTCGATAGACTGGCTATCCAGGACCCATGCGGTCCTGCCCCCCTCACTCCTCTGAGCACACCGCCCCGATGTCCAACCTGATCAAACCCTTCGAGGCCCTGCTCGGGCGCTTCTCTGTGGATATGGGGATCGATCTCGGCACAGCGAACACCCTCGTGTGTGTGCGCGGCCGGGGCATCATCCTCAACGAGCCAAGCGTCGTCGCGGTCAAGAAGGGCACCAACGAGGTGCTGCTCGGAGGCATGGCGGTCGGCAACGCGGCCAAGGCCATGCTGGGCAAGACGCCCGGCAACATCGAGGCCATCCGGCCCCTGCGCCACGGCGTGATCGCGGACTTCGAGATCACCGAGAAGATGCTGCGCTACTTCATCACGAAGGTGCATGACGGTCGCGCGTGGGTGAAGCCCCAGGTCGTGATCGCGGTGCCGGTCGGCATCACGGCGGTCGAGCGGCGCGCGGTGATCCACTCGGCCGAGCGCGCCGGCGCGCGCCGGGTCTTCCTGATCGACGAGCCCATGGCCGCCGGCATCGGCGTCGACCTGCCCGTCACCGAAGCGCGCGGCTCGTTGGTCGTCGACATCGGCGGCGGCACCACCGAGATCGCCGTGCTCTCCCTGGCCGGCAAGGTGGTCGCCACCAGCCTGCGGGTCGGCGGCGACGAGATGGACGAGGCGATCGTCAACCACATGCGCCGCGAGCACAGCCTGTTCATCGGCGAGCAGAGCGCCGAGCGCATCAAGACCACCATCGGCAGCGCCTGGCCCCTGGAGCAGGAGCTCTCGATGGACGTCAAGGGCCGCGACTCGATCACGGGCCTGCCGCGCCGCGCCACGGTCACCTCGATCGAGATCCGCGAGGCGCTCAGCGAGCCCGTGCGCCAGATCTGCGAGGAGATCCGCCGCGTGCTGGAGGAGGCCCCGCCCGAGATCTCGGCCGACCTGGTCGACTCGGGCATCACCGTCGTCGGCGGCGGCGCGCTCCTGTTCGGGGTCGACACGGCCATCTCGAACTTCCTGGGCGTCCCGGCGCATGTGCCCGACGACCCGCTCACCGCGGTCGCGCGGGGCACCGGCGTGTTCCTCGAGAAGCTCGACGTGTTCTCTGCCGTGCTCGCGACCGAAGACGACAGCTGAGCCGCGCGCGGACCGGAGTCGCACCAGCGGGGGGGGGGGGGGGGGGCCCCCCCCCGGGGGGGGGGCGGGGGTGTGGGGGGGGGTGGCGGCGGGGGCGGGGGGACGGGCGGGAAGACGCCGAGAAATCGGGG
>JARGPD010000044.1:10035-18035 GCA_029212845.1 Planctomycetota bacterium | reverse complement strand
CGCGGTGTTCGCCGCGGTGCTCGCGACCGAAGACGACAGCTGCGCCGCGCGCGCACCGGAGTCGCACCAGGGGGCGCGTGTCTTGGACCCGCGCCCGCTTGCGTTTCCAGGAGTTGTGGCGATGGATGCCCGCGGTCCTGGCTTCCCTTCGGACACGCGCAGATAATCGCGGGTCGTGAAGACCCTCCGCGCCAGCTTCGTGCCGATCCTGATGGCGTTCCTGGTGCTGGTCTCCCTGCGTCCGGTGGGGGCAGCAGGAGCCCTGCTCGAGCTGGCCTTCGCTCCGACCCGGGTCCTGGCCGAGCTCGCGGCGCCCCTGCGCTGGGCGCGCAGCTCCACCTTCCGCAGCAACGACGCGGCGCTCGCCGAGCGCCTCGAGCTCGAGGGCGACGCCGGCGCGGCCCTGGTCTTCGACCTGCGCGCCGCGGCCGAGCCGGACTCCCCCGGGCTGCGGCTCGGCCGGCGGCTGGTGCCGGCCGAGGTCTTCGACGACCGGCAGGGCGACGACCTGTGGGCGGTGCTCGACCCGCGCATCGGCCTGGTGGGCGTGCGCATCGGCCAGCCAGCGGTGGCGGGCGAGGCCTTCGTCGGGCGGGTGGCCGAGCTGGACCCCGGGCGCAACCGCGTGCGGGTCGAGCTGGTCACCGGGCGCAGCTTCTTCGTCGGCGGCGTGCTGGAGGAGCCGGCCGAGGGCGTCGGCGGGACCCGCGAGCCCCTGCGCATGACCATCGGTGGGCTCGACACCTCCCGGAAGCAGACGCTGCTGGCGGTCCACAACCCGAGCGAGCGCGCCCCGCGGCCGGGCCTCGTGCGCGTGCTCGAGCCCGACCTGGACGACGACCCGGCCTCGCACCTGGCCGATGGCTACCTCTTGGGTGAGCTGATCGCCCCCGAGACGGGGCCCTGGTCCGTCGACCCGGTGGTCGACTTCAAGAGCGGCCTGTTCCACCTGTCGCTGCTCCTGCCGGCGGACACCGAGCGGCCCCGGGATCCGGCGCCCCTGTCGACCCTGCGCGACGGCGGCTGGCTGGCGACGCGCCCCCTGTCGGTGGGGGACCCGAGCGCCGGGCGGCGCGGGCTGGTGATCTCAACGGGCTCCCTGGCCGGGGTCGCGCCGGGGGCTGCCTTGATCGCGACCACGCGCTTCGTGGGCCGCGTCGAGCCGGGCCGCGGGGTGCCGCCGCTGCAGGCGCGCGTGAGGCTCCTGGGCGAGCCGGGGCTCGGGCTGAACGTGATGGCGCGCCTCGACGTCGACGGCTCGGCGCGCATCCTCGGCGGCTTCACCGGGCTCGGCATGCAGGACGGAGCGCCGGTCTTCGAGTGGGACTCCGTGCTCGGCCTCGAGGGGCTCGAGCTGGTCCGCGAGGTCACGGCGACCCTGTACACGGGCTCGGGTCGCACCGGGGTCCCCGGTGGCCTGTACCTCGGCCGCGCCAGCCTGCCGGTCGCGGCCGGGCGCCACGTCGTGGCCCTGTCGGACTGGTCGGACGGGCTCGCCCACGGGGCCCTCTGGGTGCGGCGTGAGCCCACGGCACCGGGCCAGCCCACCGGAGGGGGGCCGCGATGATCCACAAGGGGAGGACCCTCGGCTGGGTGCTGCTGGTCTGCTGGTTCACCTGGATCCAGGCTGGCTCGGGCTGGCTCGGGGCGAGGGTGCTGCCGCCGGCGTGGGTTCCGCACCTGGGGGTGCTCCTGTTCCTGGCCGTGGCGGCGCGCCTGGACGTGAGGCTGATGGCGCGGCGCAACGAGCGCGCGGGCTACGCCGGCCTGGTGCTGGCGGCCGCTGCCTCGGAGATCGCCCTGACCGTGCAGGCGCCGGCGCCGGTGCTGGCGGGCTGGATCGGCCTGCTCGGCTGGCAGAACCTCTGGCGCAGGGGCCTGGACGTGGAGCGCCCGCTGCTGCGCATCCTCGTGTCCGGCACCGGGGCGGCTGGCCTCTTGGTCTGGCGGCGCCTCGTCCTGGACCTCGACCTCGCGGCCAGCGCCGCATCGACCGACGCTGGGTTCCTCCACGCGGACGCCGGCGCCTGGCGTGGGGTGCTCCTGACCGCCGCCTTGGCCCCGCTCGTCATGCCCCTCGCCCTGGCCCTGCCGGGCATCGGCCTCTACTGGCGCAAGCGATGATCGGCAAGCAGCGCACCACGCCGGCGATCGTGCTCCTGGCCTTCGGGACCCTCGCGCTCTTCCTGCGCCAGGCGGTCGTCCAGGTGAACGAGCACGAGCTCTGGTCCGAGCAGGCGGCGCGCCTCGAGCGCTCGGGCGAGCTGATCCCCTACCGCCGCGGGGCCATCCGGGATGCCGATGGGCGCGTGCTGGTGCGCGACGTCGAGGCCTACCACCTGGACTTCTCCTACCGCGACTTCCGCCGCAGCCACCCGCTCGGCCAGACGGCCCATGCGGCCTCGGTGATCCTCTTGGAGCCCGTCTCCCTGGGCTTGGCCCTGGACCACGCGGTCGACTGGGCCGCGGCCTTCGTCGAGCTGACCCCGGGCGACCTGCGCGAGTTCTCGCGCGGCCGCGGTCTGGCGATCGACGGCGGGCTGCCCGGGCTGCCGGCGACCTGGGACCTGGCCGCGGGCCAGCCGCGGCTGCTCGGGGTCACCCGGGACGAGGACGAGCGCAACGACCTGGACCTGGCCAACCGCTCGGGCGACCTCGGCTTCTACATCGGCGGTCTGCTCGAGCTGACCAAGCAGGAGAAGAAGGACCTCCTGCGTGCGGCCGACGACAAGCGGCGCCGGGACCAGAGCTACCTCGAGCTGGTGGCGGCCGAGCGCGGGCTGGTGGCCAACGACCTGCGCGGCGAGCTGCGCTCCCGGGTGGCCCGCTCGCTGGCTGACCTGGACCTGCTCGCCGAGCGCATGCGCTACCCCGCAGACCCGCGCGGGCGCACGGCCCTGCCCCTGGTGCAGGAGCTCCAGGACTGGCGCGCTGCGATCGAGGACGCGGCCGCGCGCCGGCTGTTCCGCGAGGCCACCGGCTTCGACCCGGGGCGCGTCGAGCCGGGCACCCTGTTCGAGCACTTCGACCTGCGCTGGTTCGCGGTCTACCTGCGCTGGGATCCCAGCCGGACGATGGCCTGGTGCCACGCGGTGCGCAGCGCCTGGTTCACCAAGTGGCGCGGCTCCGTGGCCCTGCCGGCCCTCGTCGCCGAGCTGCGCCGACGGGGGGCGAGCCTCGACACGCCGACGATCCTGGACTCGCTCTCGACCCTCTGGTACGGGACGGGCGAGCTGACCCTGGCCCTCGACGGCGCGCCGCGGCCGGTGGACGAGCGCGACGGCTTGGAGGTCTTCTGGGCCCTGCCGAAGATCCTCGACGTGGACATGGGGCCGGTGCCGCGACCCGACGACCCGCGCCTGCCCTGGAGCAGCGCGATGGCGGCCGCGGTCGAGGGCGAGCTCGACCCCGAGCTGCTGGTCGAGGCCCTCGGCCAGGGCGCGCCGGGCACGAGCTCCTTCCGGCGCAAGCTCGACACGCGCCTGGAGGAGGCGCGCCAGAAGGGCAACCCGTCCTCGCGCACCGAGATGTGGGCCTTCCACCTTGGGACCCCGAACTACCGCAGCTCCGAGATCCTGGGCGAGCTGACCGGCGAGCTGTGCGACGCCTGGGAGCGCGGGGTGCAGGAGCTGCTCACGCGGCAGCTCGAGGCGGTCGAGGTGCCGGCCGGCAGCGATGGGCACCTGCCCTTCCGGGAGGCGGCGCTCGAGCGCGCCTCGGACCGCGCGCGCTTCGTGCTGCGCGACTACGGCATGCGCCGGACCCTGCTCGACGACCGGCCCGACTACGAGGTGGTGCAGCTCCTGACGCGCTTCCCCGAGCGCTTCCCCGGCTTCGGTGCGCGGGCGGCGCGTGAGCGCATCGCCTACGACCGCGACGGCCATGGCGTGCCGGGCAAGCTGCTGGTCGGTGGCACGGCGATGATGGACGCGGACCGCGCCCAGGCCCAGCGCTCGGACGCGCGGAGGCTGCGCGAGCTGCGCCGCATGGGCAAGCGCACGGCCGAGCAGGAGGCCGAGCTGGTCGAGCTGGTCGCGATGGTGCTGACCGCCGACGAGGCGCGCGGGGTCTCGGGCGTCGAGGGCAGCTGGGACGATGTGCTGCGGGGCTACAACGGCTACCGCGAGCGCGTCGGCCTGGAGGAGGTCGAGGCGCGCGGCGCCGACGAGCAGGACCTGCGCCCGGTGCAGCACGGTCACGACGTGCAGCTGACCTTGGACTCGGGCCTGCAGCTGGTGGCCGAGGAGGTGCTCGAGCATCCGGTCGTGCCAGAGGGGCTGATGAAGCGCGATGCTGAGTGGCTGGCCGACCCCGAGGGCGCCATCGTGGTGCTGCGACCGAACGGCGAGCTGGTGGTGGCCGCCTCGGGCCCGGCGCCTTGGTCCGAGCGGGTCGGCCCGGAGCGCCTCGCGGTCGAGCGCACCTTGACCAAGCCCGACTTCAAGCCGCCCGGCTCGACCTTCAAGCCCTTCGTCGCCCTGTACGCCCTGGAGCAGGGCAAGATCCAGCCGGGGACCGCCTACGTCTGCCTGGCCGAGGCCTCCGACGCGGGCAGCAACATGGGCGTCTACAAGGGCGTCCACTGCCACAAGCTGTTCGGCCACTCGAACCGCTACCCGGACCCCGAGACGCCGCCGCTGAACGTGACCGAGGCGCTGCGCATGTCGTGCAACGTCTTCTTCGCCCATGTGGGCGAGCTCTTGAGCGTGGGGGACTTCTGGCAGCTGGCCCACAGCTTCGGCTTCGCCGAGCCGAGCGGCATCCTGCCCGAGGGGACGTCGTCCGGGCTGATCGAGCACACGAGCGCGGAGCTGTTCAGCAAGCAGCTCGGCCTGCGCGACCGCATGCGCGCGGCCAACGGCCTGTCGGTGGTCGAGGCGACGCCGGTGCAGCTCGCGCGGGCGATCGCTGGCCTGGCCACGGGCGAGCTGCCCGAGGTGCGCCTCGTGAACGCGGTCGAGGAGCGCGGCTTCTTGGTCGAGCTGCCGCGCCCGGCCCCCGAGCCGCTGCCCTTCTCCGCGGCCAACCTCGAGGTCGTCCGCTCGGCGATGGTCGAGGTCGCGCAGCACCCCGACGGCAGCGCCAACGACGCCCTCTCCACCAAGCAGGTCGGCTTCCGCATGGCGGTCAAGACCGGCAGCGCCGACCTCGAGTGGCGCGACGAGACGACCCTGGTCAAGCACACGTGGGTCGCCGGGTGGGCGCCGGCCGAGGACCCGAAGGTGGTCTTCGTCTTCTTCGTCCGGCGCACGACCCAGACCTCGAGCTGGACCGCGATCTGGCTCGCGCGGCAGTTCTTCCTGCAGCCCGAGGTGCGCGCGTTCCTCGCCGCCGAGGGCGTGCCGCTCGAGGACGTCGCGATCGACCCCGCCGAGCTCGGACGGGAGCTGGGCCGATGAAGCGCGGGCGTGGGCGCGAGTTCGAGTACCGCAGCCGCGGACGCTCGAAGGCCGGCTGGCGGCTCCTCTTGCCGGACCTGTCCCCGGCGCGCTTCGACTGGCTGGTGCTGCTGCTCGGTCTGGTGCTCTTGGGCACCGGGCTGACCTTCGTGGCCGCGTGCTTCGACGCCAACACGGACTTTCGGTCCGATCGCATGGGCGATGGCGACCCCTTCGGCAAGCACCTGAAGACGGTCCTCGTCAGCGTGCCCGTGCTGCTCGCCGGACTCTACGTGCGGCCGGTGTGGCTGCGGCGCAACGCCTACCTGATCTACGCGGTGGGCATCGGGCTGCTGCTCCTGGTGCCGTTCATCGGCATCGAGCTGAACTCGGCCAAGCGCTGGCTGGAGACGCCGGTCGGCTTCAACCTGCAGCCGAGCGAGGTGATGAAGGTGGCGGTGATCATCGCCCTGGGCCGGGCGCTGTACCGCAACCACCTGGAGACCTTCAGCAGCTGGCTGCGGCCGGGGCTCTTGGCGCTGGTGCCGATGGCGCTGATCGTCGCCCAGCCCGACCTGGGCACGACCCTGACCTTCCCGCCGGTGACCCTCGGCATGTTCTACCTGGCCGGCGCGCGCGGGCGCACGATCCTCGGCGTGCTGCTGGCCGGCGTGCTGTTCGCCGGGATCGCGATGCAGACCGGCCTCGTCAAGGAGTACCAGCTGCGGCGCATCGAGACCTGGCAGGAGTCCTTCGCGCCCGAGATGGTCATCGCCGAGCGCAACGCGGCCGCCTTCCACACCTACAACTCGCGCGTGGCGATCGGCAACGGCGGCCTGCAGGGCACCGGCGTCGGCCGCGGCATCGCCAACCGCGCGGGGCACCTGCCGATGAAGGAGAGCGACTCGATCTGGTCGGTGATCGCCGAGGAGCTCGGGCTGATCGGCTCGGGTGGCGTGCTCTTGGCCTACAGCCTGTTCGCGATGTTGATCCTGCGCGCGGCGGGGGAGGTGCGCGATCGCTTCTGCCGACTGGTCGTCGGTGGCGTCGGCCTGTACTTCGGTGCGCACTTCTTCATCCACGTCGGTGTCAACATCGGGCTCTTGCCCTTGACCGGCCTGACCCTGCCGCTGTTCTCCACCGGCGGCTCGTCGATCTTGAGCAGCTTCGGCGCCCTCGGCTTGGTGCTCGGGCTGACCGCGCGCCGGGTCGCGCCCCTCGACGCGGACTCCTTCAGGTAGAGTCCTAGGGACCATGCGACGGCGACCGATCAAGATCCTCCTGGCCCTACTCCTCGGCCTGTGCTTCGTCGAGGGCGGCCTTTGGATCGCCCACTGGATGTTCGGTGCCGAGGACCGCGCCGGGGGCAGCCATGCGGGCGCGGGCTCCGAGGTGCTGTGCATCGGCGACTCGCACACCTATGGCTGGAACGTGGACGCGCCCGCGGCCTGGCCAGCGCGGCTCGAGGGGCTCGCCGGCGTGCGCGTCACCAACCGCGCGGCGCCGGGCAAGAACACCGAGACCCTGCTCGAGGAGCTCGACGAGTACCTCGCCCTCGACGGGCCCAGGCTGGTGCTGATCCAGGCCGGCCTGAACAACCCCTGGTCGCGGCCCCACCAGACCTCGTCCGCGAGCCCCCTGGCCTGGTCGCGCACGGCCAAGCTGCTGCGCATCGTGCTCGGTCGCTTCGACGAGCAGCAGGCGCCGCGCCGCCTGGACCCCGGCGTCGTGCCCGGGGAAGAGCGCCCGACCGAGGACGGCTTCGTCGAGCTCGAGGGCGAGGACGGCTTCACCGAGGTGCGCGTGCTGACCCGCGAGGGGGACGTCGAGTCGTTCACCGTCGGCGGCGGCACGATCTCGTTCGAGGAGCTGGACCTGGCCTACTCGTGGATCCAGCGCGACCTGACCGAGCTGTGCGAGCGCGTGACGGCGGCCGGTGCGACGCCGGTGCTCTTGACCTACGCCTACGACGGCGGCGAGTACCTGCCCCAGGTGAATTTCGTCATCCGCGAGACGGCGGTCGAGACCGGCGCGCTCCTGATCGACGTGGCGGCGACCGTCGGGCCGCGGGTGGCGGAGTTCGGCGAGCAGCGCTTGTTCTTCCACGACGCGCACCCGCGGCGTGAGGGCTACTCCGTCGTCGCGCGCATCGTGCACGACGGGCTGGTCGCCGCGGGACTCGTCGAGGGCGAGCCGGTGGGGGACCCCTTCGCCGAGCTGCGCGCGGTGGATGCGCCGGCGCCGCGCTTGACCGTGGCGGCTGGGTCCGAGCCGGGTGCGGGGACGCTGCTGGAGCTGGCCTACGAGCCCGGCCTGGACTGGTCGGTGCTGCTCAGTACAGCCGTGGTGGCGCCGGGCTCCGATCGCGAGGCCTGGCTCGGGCTGGAGCTGCCGCTCGCCGCGGGCGAGCTGTTGACGGCCGCCCAGAAGCATCCGGCCCTACGAGGGTCCTTCGACGCGAGCGGCCGCGCCGAGCTGGAGCTCACCGAGGCGCTGCTGGCCGAGCTCGCGCCGGGCGAGGGGCCACTCCATGCGGTGCTCGTCGCCCGCACCCGGGACTGGGCGGGGCTCGCCGTCGGCCAGCCCGTGGACCTGCGCTAATGGCCCTCGAACCTGGGCTCT
>JARGPD010000044.1:0-9935 GCA_029212845.1 Planctomycetota bacterium | reverse complement strand
TACGGCGCCCGGGCGAAGGCCCGATGAAGGACTTGCGTAACTTTCCCCAGGGAAACCCCCAGGGCGTCCGTAGTCCAGGGCCCCAGGCAGAGTAGGGTGCTCCCCGGACACGTCCATGTCCCAGCACGCTCCGCCTGGCCTTCGCCCCCCTTAGCCCATGTCGCTTTCCAAGCTCCTCGCCGCGCTCCTGCTCCTCGTCCCGGTGGCCTCCGCCCAGACGACCACCGCCAGCTACCCCTTCTACGACGGCTTCGAGGGAGAGGTCCTCGACAGCCACTGGGTGAAGCTCGGCGACGGCTTCCCCGCGTGGACGTTGACGGGTGACTTCAGCCCCTTCGCCGGCGACCAGCACCTGCAGCTGGGCGGCGAGACGGTGCCTGGCATCGTCGTCGCGGGCGTCGACCTGCACATCGACCTCGCCGGTCGCACCGGCGTGCTGCTCGACTTCCAGTCCAAGCGCCTCGGCTACAGCGTGCTGCTCGAAGAGGGCTTGTACCTGAGCGACGACGGCAAGGCCTTCCACGAGGTCTTCGCTCCCGAGCCGATCGGACTGAGCCTCGAGTACGAGCGCCACGTGTTCGACCTCGACCAGCTCGCGAAGGACGTGGGCATCAGCTTCACCGAGGACTTCGTCATTCGCTACAAGTGGAGTGGCTTCGACACCGAGTTCGACGACGGCATCCTGCTCGACGAGTTCCGCGTGCTGCCGGCCGGCTTCTCGACCCTCGGCGTGATCTCCGCCGTGGCCCCGACGGGGCTCGGCAACTTCGGCACCGCCTCCACGGGCGTCGGCGACCTGAACGGCGACGGCCACCCGGACTTCGGCGTCGGGCACCCGGGCTACAGCCTCAAGCGCGGGCGCGTCGAGCTCTTCGACGGCCAGACCTTCGGCAGCATCGGCTTCGTGCAGAAGGGCATCTTCGGTGAGCGCATGGGCGAGGCCATGGCCAACGTCGGCGACCTCGATGGCGACGGCTTCGACGAGCTGGTGGTCGGCGCGCCCTCCAACGACATCAAGGCCACCGACGGTGGTGCGGCCTACGTGGTCTCGCCCAAGCTCGGCAGCGTGCTGTTCGACCTGCACGGGACCGAGGCCGGTGAGGGCCACGGCACCACGATCGCCTCGGCCGGCGACCTCGACGGAGACGGCAAGGCCGAGTTCCTGGTGGCTTCGCCCGCGGCCAACGCCGCCGGTGGCGAGGACTCGGGGCGGGTGACGCTCTACCGCGGCGGCGACTTCTCGGCCTGGCGCACCTTCGAAGGCGCGAGCGTGGGCCAGTACTTCGGCCGGTCGCTCGACGGCGGCATGGACCTGAACGACGACGGCTTCGGCGACCTCTTGATCGGCTCGCCCGGCTGGATCGACGGCCAGGGCAAGCGCGTCGGCGCCGTGCAGGCCTTCTCGGGGGCCACCGGCCAGCTGCTCAAGACGTATCCGGGCGTGGTCCTCGATGGCGAGGCCGGCACCAGCGTCGCCTGGCTGCCCGACGTGGACGGCGACTTCGTCCCGGAGGTGGCTTCGGGCGCGCCCAACGCGGCCGAGAGCTTCGGCATGGCCACGGTCTTCTCGGGCAGCACCAGCGCGGTGCTCCAGAGCTTCACCGGCGAGGCCGTCGGCGATCACCTCGGCGCATCGCTGGTGATGGCCGGAGACATGGATGGCTTCGGTCTCGCCGACCTGGTGATCGGCAGCAACTCGACCAGCACGGGTAGCCTCTTGATCGTCTCCCTGCCCGAGCTCGTCGAGCTGCGCCGGCCGAACGTCGTCGCCAGCGACACCGGGTTCGGCCGCACGCTCGGCTACGTCGGCGACCTCAACCAAGATGGCTACGCCGACGTGCTCGCCGGCGAGCCCAGCTTCGACGGCGCGACCCAGCAGGACGCGGGCCAGCTGCGCCTGGTCTCGATCGTCGCCGTGCCCGAGCTTGACGAGATCGTCGGCCTGCACAGCACCCTCTCCGGCGAGATCATCCTCAAGGGCACCAGCCTCTCGTCCAACACGATCGTGCTGATCGACGGCAGCCCCCAGCCCCTGGTGGCGATCTCGCCTTTCGAGGCGCGCCTGCCCGTGGGCCCGGACCTGCCCGGCGGCTTCCACGACCTGAGCCTGACCACGGACCTGGGCACCCTCGAGGTCCCCAATGGCCTGGTCCGCTACCCGGCCCTGGGCGCCGAACCAAGCGTGAAGCTCGGCGGTCAGCTGGCGGTCGAGTTCGAGAACGGCTCGCCGGGCTTCTACGTGCTGGCCTTCTCGGGGGCCGCCTACGAGGTGCCGGCCTCCTTCGAGAACTTCGGTTGGTTCCACGGCCTCGAGCTCAACGGCGTGTGGACCGCTAGCACCGGGGCGCTCTTCCCCGGCGACACGGCGCGCAGCTTCGTGCTGAACGCTCCGACCGCGCCGATCTCGATCGGCGCCGACTTCTACCTGCAGGCGTGGACCTTTCAGTCGGACCTGGACCTGGCGGGCTTCAGCAACCGGCTGACGGTGACGATCACGCCCTAGGCCCCCCCGATAGCGGGCCGGGTCCCCACAAGGGGCCCTAAGGCCCGCATTTGCGGGATCTTGTCCGGGGCTGAAGAAACATCCTCGGCCTCGGCGGCGTCCTAGGGGTACATTTGGCATACCCCCCTTCGCTTTCCGTCGCCGCGTCGTCCTCCGTCCTTCTCGATCCCATGCGCGCCTCCCTCCTCCTGCTCCCTCTAGCCGCTGCCTTGCTTGGCCCCTCAGCCAGCGCCCAGGTCGCGAGCTTCCCCTTCTTCGATGGCTTCGAGAGCGGGACCCTCGGGTCCCACTGGACCGTCACGAAACAGTGGGGGGACGGCGCCGGCCAGGCGACCACGGCCAACGGGCCGTACTCGGGCAACTACCACATGACGCTCGACGGGCCTGTCACGTCGCTCGACAGCAACGTGACGGCCGACCTGCGGATCGACCTCTCCCAGGCCTCTTCGGTGCTGCTCGAATTCGCCGTGCGCGACTTTGGGGACGAGTACTCGACGACCTGCGGGAAGTGGCTCGGTGCGGGGTGCGAGTACTACGACGGCGTGTTCCTCAGCGACGACAACGGCGCGACCTGGCACGAGATCTTCAAGCTCAATGACACGAACGCCGGGCCGACGTACCAGAAGCACGTGATCGACCTCGATGTCGCCGCGCTCAACGTGGGCGTGAGCTACACCTCGAGCTTCCTGATCCGCTTCAGCTGGGAGGACGAGTACATGATCGCGACCGATGGCATGGCCTTCGACGAGGTCAGCCTGCGTGCCCTGGACTACGCGACGATCGGCACGATCCAGAGCAGCGCCGTGACCACCAACGGTCACTTCGGCGCGTCCCTGAGCGGGGTCTCGGACGTCAACGGCGACGGCTTCCCGGACCTGGCGGTCGGCCATCCCGGCTACCTCAGCAACCGCGGGCGGGTCGAGATCTACTCGGGCTTGGACAACAGCTTCCTCAAGCAGACCACCACGAACATCTTCGGGGACCAGTTCGGCACGACCCTGGCCACGCTCGGCGACCACAACGGCGACGGCTTCGACGAGCTGCTCGTCGGCGCGCCCCTGAACGACCAGAACGGGGTCAGCTCCGGCGCTGCCTACGTGTTCTCCACCAAGGATGGCACCCAGCTGCAGGCCTTCTACGGCGACTTCGCCGGGGATGGGCTCGGCGCGGCCCTGGGCAACGCCCCCGACCTCGACGGCGATGGCCTGGACGAGATCGTCCTGGGGCTGCCGGGTGCCGACGGCGTTGCTGGTCTGGACACCGGCAAGGTGCGCATCTACTCCAGCATCGACTACTCGCTGCTGCTCCAGGTCGAGGGCACCCAGGCGGGCGAGCGCCTCGGGACCTCGGTCGACGTCTATGGCGACTACGACGGGGATGGCAAGGCCGACCTGATCACCGGCTCGCCGGTGTGGGACCTCGTGCCCTTCTTGCAGGACATGGTCGGGGCGGCCAAGGTCTACTCCACGGGCACGGGACAGCTGCTGCGCACCTTCCAGGGTGACTTCAGCGGGGGCCAGTTCGGCCAGTCGGTCGTCGGGATCGGCGACGTGGACGGGGACCTGATCGCGGACTACGCGATCGGCTCGCCGGCCCACACCAGCCAGACCGGCCTCGTGCGCTTCTTCTCCGGCGCGACCGGCAGCCTGATCGACGAGGACTTCGGCAAGGCCGCCGGCGAGCGCTTCGGCTTCGTGCTGCGCCGCGTCGGCGACATCGACGGCGACGGCGACGAGGACATCGCCGCGGGCGCCGACACCGACTCCCTCGGGACCTCGCGGGTCTACGCCCTGCCGGGCCTCGCCAAGCTGGCCGACATCGAGCCGATCGACTCCAAGACCGGCTTCGGCTCGTCGATCGCCGGCGTGGGCGACCTGAACCTGGACGGCCTCGGCGACATGGGCGTCGGCGCTCCCAACGAGAACGTCGTCGACGGCGCCACCTACACGGCCGCGGGCCGCGTGCGCATCGTCAGCACCGCGGACGCTCCCCAGGTCGACTCGGTCGTGGGGGTCCACAGCCTGTCCGACGGCTTCGCGGTCCTGACCGGGACCAACCTCCTGGCCAACCTGCAGGTGCTCGTGGACGGCGTGCCGGTGACCACGACCTACGTCTCGCCCGTCGAGGCGCACTTGGACCTAGCGCCCGTGATGCCCGGCGGCTTCTTCGACCTCCGCGTCGGCACGAGCCTGGGCTCCCAGACGATCATCCGCGGCCTGGCGCGCTTCCCGGCCCTCTACACGCCGCCGACCGCGGCGCTCGGTTCGAACGTGACGATCGAGCTCGAGAACGGCGAGCCGGGGGCCTACCTCCTGGCCTTCTCCGGCTTGAAGTACCCCGAGCCGGCGCTCTTCGAGAGCTTCGGTTGGTACTACGGCCTGGAGCTCAACGGGGTCTGGCCCCTGGCGGCCGGTAGCTTCTCGGTCGGGGACACCTACCGCGAGCTCGTGATCACCGCGCCGACCGCGCCCGCCCTGGCCGGCACGGACTTCCACCTCCAGGCTTGGACCTACCAGGCGGACACGGCGGCGATCGGCTTCACCGACACGATGACGGTCTCGATCACGGACTGAGACCGAAGGGCCCTAGGCATGGGGAGGACACCCCCGCGCGGCTTGCCGCGCGGGGGTGTCTTCGCGTCTGGGGAGCGGGCGAGCCGGACCGTGCAGGGGGCTCGAGCCTGCGGTGCCCCCCCCAGAGGCCGAAGCGTGGCCAAGCTGGACCGCGACCAGGAACCCCGACCTGGCCCTAGATCCGGGGGTAGGCTTCCGCGAACCCTCCTGGCCACCCGCCAAACCCGATCCCCGTCCATGCAGAAGTCCGCTTTCCGGCTGCTCACGTCCTGCCTCTTCCTGGCCCCGCCCGCCCTGGGCCAAGCCGCGGATTTCCCCTTCTTCGAGGGCTTCGAGGCCACCTCCCTCCAGGTTCACTGGAGCACGTCGAGCCCCTGGGGGGCCGGTCGAGCCCAGCTGACCACCGCCGGGGGGCCCCAGTCGGGGGACCGCCACCTGACCCTGGACGCGGGCTCCCAAGGGGTCGACAGCAACGTGGTGGCCGACCTGCAGGTCGACCTCTCGGGCTCCTCCTCGGTGCTGCTCGAGTTCGGCGTGCGCGACTTCGGGGACGAGTACGAGACCTCCACCGACCGCTGGCTGGGCCCCGGCGCGAAGCACTACGACGGGGTCTTCCTGAGCGACGACGGCGGCGTGACCTGGGCCGAGGCCCTGGCCCTCGACGACGCCGCGACGGGCGGCAACTACCAGAAGCACACCCTCGACCTGGACGCCCTCGTGGCGGCGGCCGGGATGACCTACAACGCCAACTTCCTGATCCGCTTCAGCTGGCAGGGGGACCACGCGATCCCCGGCGACGGCTTCGCGTTCGACGACATCGGGCTGCGGGCCCTCGAGTACCAGGACCTGGGCTCGCTCACCAGCACCACGCCCACGGTCGGCGGCTCCTTCGGGGCGTCCTTGGTGGCGATCGCGGACTTGAACCTCGACGGCGTGCCCGAGCTGGCGGTCGGCCACCCGGGCTACGACGGCGGCCGCGGTCGGCTCGAGATCTACTCGGGCAAGGACCTGGTCCTGCTCGGCCTGACGCCGGCCGGCGCGGTGGGGGACTTCCTCGGCGAGACCCTCGCCAACCTGGGCGACCTGAACGGCGACGGCTTCGACGAGCTGCTGCTCGGGGCTCCGAAGAACAGCAAGGGCGGCACCGGCAGCGGCGCGGCGCACGTGTTCTCCACCAAGTCCGGCGCCAAGCTCAAGAGCCTCTACGGCCAGAGCGCGTCCGAGGGCCTCGGCACCGCGCTCTGTGCGGCCCCGGACCTCGACGGCGACGGCCTGCGCGAGATCGTGGTCGGGATCCCCGGCGCTGACGGCACCGCTGGCATCGAGGTCGGGAGGGTGCGCATCTTCTCCGGCGGGACCTTCGACCTGCTGCTCGAGGTCGAGGGCAGCGAGGCCTTCGAGCGCCTCGGCAGCTCGGTCGATGTCTTCGGCGACCTGGACGGGGACGGGAAACCGGACCTGATCGCGGGCGCGACGAACTGGGCCGACCCCTCGGCGCCGTCCGAGGTGCGCGGGGCCGCGCGCGTGTTCTCGAGCGCGACCGGCGCCCTCCTGCGCACCTTCGAAGGCGCGGGCGGCGACTTCGGCGCCAGCGTCGCCGGGGTCGGGGATCTCGACGGCGACGCGGTCGTCGACTGGGTCGTCGGCGCCCCGGGCGCGGAGCTCGGCGCGGGCGTCGTCCTCTACCTCTCGGGCGCGGACGGCAGCCTCTTGACCGAGGAGCTCGGGCAGCTGCCCGGGGCGCGCTTCGGCGCGGTGCTCGAGCGGGTGGGTGATGTGGACGGCGACGGCGACGCGGACCTGGGCATCGGCTCGGACACCGCCCAGGGCGGCCAGGTCCGGGTGCGCGAGCTGCCGGGGCTGATGCCCCTGGTGGGCATCGAGGCGGCCTCCACGAGCGCTGGCTTCGGCCGGGCCCTGGCGGGGACCGGCGACCTGGACGGCGACGGCAAGGGCGACCTGGCAATCGCGTCCCCCGGCGAGGGCCTGGGCGTGGGCGTCGCCGGTGGGCGCGTGCGCCTGGCTGGGACCTCGGACGTGCCGCGCATGGTCTCGGTCGACGGGCTGCACTGTGCGACCAGCGGCCAGGCCGTGCTGGCGGGCAACAACTTCACGCCCTCGATGGTCGTGCGGGTCGGCGGCCAGGCGGTGGACTGGCAGTACGTCTCGCCGGTCCAGGTGCGGCTCGAGCTCGAGCCCGACGTGCCCGGTGGCTTCCGCGACCTGACGATCTGGACCGATGCGGGCTCCCAGGGCTACGACCGGGTTCTGCCGCGCTATCCCGCGTTCCACGCCCCCGAGGAGGCGCCCCTGGGCTCGGTGGTCAGCCTCGAGCTGGACAACGGCGAGCCGGGCTCCTTCGTGCTGGCCTTCTCGGCCGAGCGCTACGCCCAGCCCGCGTCCTTCTCGGCCTGGGGCTGGTACCACGGCCTCGAGCTGAACGGCGTCTGGGTGGCCGCCATCGGCAAGTTCACGGCCCTGCAGACCTCCCACGAGCTGCTGCTGCCGGCGCCGACCTCGCTGGCCCTCGTGGGGGCGGAGTTCCACCTCCAGGCCTGGACCCACCAGGCCAGCTCGGCCCAGATGGGCTTCACCGACACGATGACGGTCCGGATCACGAACTGACCGGGGCCTGTCCGGGGCCTACAGAGCGCTGGGGGGCGCTGGGGAGCCGTCGCTGCCCGCCCGGGCCATGGGCTCCTTCTTCGGTTCATCTACGCATCAACTGGGTTGCAGGGGTGGTGGTTGCCCAGCTTCGGAGGCTGTTGCATTGCCGCCGGGGGAGCAGGTCGGTAGACTCCGCGCTGCTTTCCTCACCCCAACTTCCCCTACCTCCTCCCGAGGAGTGAACTCGTGCAGCACAAAGCTCTGGGCATGATCGAGACCAAGGGTCTCGTCGGATCGATCGAGGCCGCCGACGCCATGGTCAAGGCCGCCAAGGTCGACCTCTTCGGCAAGGAGAAGGCCACCGGTGGCCTCGTGACCATGTACGTCTCGGGAGAGGTCGGCGCCGTCAAGGCCGCCACCGACGCCGGCGCGGCAGCCGCCCGCCGCGTGGGCGAGCTGGTCTCGGTGCACGTCATCCCGCGCCCCCACGCGCAGGTGCACCGGATCCTTCCTGATAGGGAAGCGAAGTAGCGGACCGATCCCCAACGGTCATGTCTTCCTTCGACCAGGACCTGGTCGCCCTGCAGGAGATGCGCGACGCTGTCGCGGCCTCGAAGAAGGCCGTGAAGCAGCTCTCCGACTGGGACCAGGCGCGTGTGGATGCGCTCTGCAAGGCGCTCGTGGTTGCTGCATCCGATGCGGCCTACGAGCTGGCCCGGCATGCGGTCGAGGAGACCGGCATCGGGCGCGTGCACTACAAGGTGCTCAAGAACGTCTTCGCGAGCGAAGGCATCTGGGAAGACATTCGCTCCGAGCGCACGGTCGGGATCCTCGGCCATGACGAGCGCACGGGCGTGACCGAGATCGGCACCGCATCGGGCGTGATCGCCTGCATCGTGCCGACGACGAACCCGACCTCGACCGCCATCGGCAAGGCGCTGATCGCGATCAAGGGCCGCAACGCCGCGGTCATCAGCCCGCACCCGCGGGCCAAGGGCTGCATCGCCGCGACGGTCGACGTGCTGCGCGAGGCGATCCGCCGCGCCGGCGGCCCGCCGGACCTGGTCACGGTCCTGCGCAACCCCACGATCGAGTCGACCGGCGCGCTGATGAAGCACCGCGACGTGGCGATGATCCTGGCGACCGGCGGCAGCGGTCTCGTGCACGCGGCCTACAGCTCGGGCAAGCCGGCCTACGGCGTCGGCCCCGGCAACGTGCCCCTGTACATCGATCGCTCGGCCGACGTGGAGAAGGCGGCCAAGTGGATCGTCGCCAGCCAGAGCTTCGACAACGCGACCCTGTGCTGCAGCGAGCAGGCCCTGGTCGTCGACCGGCCGGCCCTCGAGCAGCTGCTCGCCGAGCTGCAGCGCCGCGGCGCGCACCTGGCCAACGCAGCCGAGCGCAAGCTGCTCGAGGACTACTGCAACAAGGACGGCATGCAGAACCCCGACATCGTCGGGCTCGATCCTTGGAAGATCGCCGCCGGCGCCGGCATCAGCGTGCCCAAGGAGACGACCTTGCTCCTGGCCTTCCAGGACGGCGTGGGCAAGTGCTCGCCGCTCTCGATCGAGATCCTCTGCCCGCTGCTCTCGGTGCACGTCGTGGATGGCTGGGAAGAGGGCTGCGACGTGTCGATGAAGGTCCTGCACAACCATGGTCTTGGCCACACCTGCGGGGTCTGGGCCCAGGACGAGTCCGTGCTCGAGGCCTGGGCGCTGCAGAAGCCCGCCAGCCGGATCATCGTCAACGGTCCGACGTCCCAGGGCTCGGTCGGCTACAGCACCGGGCTGACGCCGTCGATGAGCCTCGGCTGCGGCACCCTGGCCGGCAACATCACCTCGGACAACATCACCGCGCGGCACCTGTTGAACGTGAAGCGGCTGGCGCGGCCGACCAAGGACTGGGAAGAGCGCTACGCCCGGGACATGGAGCGCGCCGCGGCGGCCACCGGCGACCGGGCCCCGCGGGGCTCGGGCCTGCAGGGGGACCCGGGCCTGGGCGCAGGCCGCTCCGGTTCGGGCGGCGCTGGTGCCCCGGGACTCGGCGCCGGCTTCAGCCGCAGCGTGCCCAGCCTCGGCAGCCCCGCCCCGAGCGCCGCGCCGCGCATGCCGGCGGCAGCGCCGGCGCCCGCAGCCACCCCGCGCCCGGCCGCCGGCAGCGCCCCGCGCTTCACCGATGGCCTCGCCTCCAGCGCCCCGCGCCCGGCGGCGGCCTCCCAGCCGCCGACCCTGCGGCCCGCGCCCGCGCCCTCG
>JARGPD010000228.1 GCA_029212845.1 Planctomycetota bacterium | reverse complement strand
CCCGAGGCACCCGTGCTCGGCGAGGCGAGCGAAGGCCTGGCTAAGCTGCTCGACGAATTCGCCTCGAAGACCTACCGGGACACCCAGCAGGAGCTCGGCGAGCGCGACGGGGTCATGACGATCGCCATGTCGGTCTTCTACACCTACCGCAACGCCAACCGCCTGCACGAAGCCCTGCGCATCATGGAGCTGATCGAGTCCCAGGGGCTCGAGAACGAGAACTGGCAGCTCGCCGACTGGGACATCGGCAGCTTGGCCGAGGCCTTCCGCGAGGCCGGGGACGAGGCGACCGCGACGCGCCTCTACCTGGACGCCCTGCGGCGCTCGCCGGACAACTGGGAGTGGGCCATGCAGCTGGCCGAGCTCGATCCCGCCGGTGGCCTGGCGCTCCTGCGCGAGCTCCAGGGCGTCGAGGGGGCCACCGAGAACAGCTTCAGCATGGCGCGCCTCCTGGCCGGCAGCGGGGACCTCGAGGGAGCCCTCGAGCTCCTGCGCAAGGACGGGCGCGCGCTCGATGGCAACGGCTGGGACCTGTACATGGAATTCGACCCCGAGGGCGCCGAGGCTGCGCTCATGGCTGCGGCCAAGGGCGACGATCCCTACAACGAGATGGGCCTGCGCCTGGCGCGCCACCTGATCGACAGCGAGCGCCCGGAGCTGGCCATCGCCGAGCTCGAGCGCATGCTGGCCGGCAGCCCGGAGAGCCCCGAGCTGATCGAGCTGCTCTCGAGCTTGGACCCCGAGCGCGGGCTCGAGCTGCTCGCCCAGCAGGTCGCCGCGCACCCGAACACCGGCGCCAACTGGACCCGCTACGCCGAGCTGCTCAGCGAGGCCGGTCGCACCGAGGAGGCCATCGAGGCCAACCTGCGCGCCTTCGAGCTGTCCGGCAACGGCTGGATCCCGGGCAACCTCTTGGCCCAGGCCCCCGAGCGGGTGCTGCCGATCTTCCAGGAGCGCGCGGATGCCTCGGTCGACGACGAGCTCTGGGGCGACCTCGGCGACGCCTACTGGCAGGCCGGCCAGCACGAAGAGGCCAAGGTCGCCTGGGAGAAGGCGCGCAAGTTCGACAGCGACGATGGCGAGTGGATCAACAAGCTCGGCAACGTCGGCAAGGGCGTCGACCCCTTCGGCAGCAACGACGTCAGCTTCACCGGCAGCAGCTTCGGCATGCACGGCAGCTTCGAGGTCCTCGAGGATGTCGAGATGGTGGGCTACTAGCCCGGCTCGAGACGGGCTAGGGCCGGGTCCTACTCCATCGAGTCGTAGGAGACCGCGCGCTTCTTCGGCTTGCCCAAGGGCTTCTTCGGCATGCGGTCGGCAGCGCGCTGGAACTTGACCAAGAGGTCCTCGCGGCCCGCTTCACGCAAGGCCTCCTCGACGTCGCGGCGCGATGCGGGGTCCTTCCAGCGCACGAGCGCCTTCTGCAGGCGGCGCTCCTTGGCGCCGCTCGGCACGTAGAGCTCCTTGCCCGTCAAGGGGTCCTTGCCGCAGACGTACTGGACCATCGCGCGGGTCATCGGCAGGGGGAGGAATTCCTGGACCTGCTCGGGCGAGTAGTTGCGCTCGAAGAGCTTCTCGAACAGGTGCACCGCGTCCGCGAGGGTCGTGCCCGGGTGGCCGACGATGAAGTAGTTGACCAGGTGCTGGTCGCGGCCGAGCTCCTTGCACTCTTCCTTGTAGTCGGCCTCGTAGTCCTCATAGACGTCGAAGGTCGGCTTGTTCATCGCCTCGAGCACCTCGGGGGAGGCATGCTCGGGGGCGAGCTTCAAGCGCCCGCTGACGTGGTGCTCGACGAGGTCGTGGTGCAGGGGCAAGAGCTTGCCCTTCTTGTCGCGCAGCATGTCGTAGCGGATGCCCGAGCTGACGAAGGCGTGCTTGACGCCCTCGGTCTCGCGCACGAGCGAGAGCAGCCTGCGGTAGCCCTCGGTCTGGGTGTCCAGCCGCAGGGCCGGGCACGGATCGGGCGTCAGGCAGTCGCGATCGAGGCAGGCCTCGCCCTTCTCGAGCAGCTTGCAGCCGAGGCCGAACATGTTGGCGGTCGGGCCGCCCACGTCGGTGATCGTGCCGCGGAAGTCGAAGTGCCCGCTGAGCTTGCCGACCTCGCGCAGGATCGATTCGGGCGAGCGGCTCTGGATCGAGCGGCCCTGGTGGAAGGTGATCGAGCAGAAGCTGCAGTCGGCCATGCACCCGCGGTGGGTGTTGATCGAGAAGCGCACGGCCTCGAGGGCGCCGATGCCGCCGCGGGCCTCGTGGTCGGGATGAGCGCGGCGCTGGAAGGGCAGGTCGAAGAAGGTGTCGACCTCCTCGGGCGGAGCCGGCTTGTGGGGCGGGTGCTGCAGCACCCAGCGAGTGCCGCTCTTCTGGGCGAGCACCTGGCCGGTGGGCCGGTTCTCCTCGCGCAGGGCGTTGAACAGGTCGATGTGCTTCTGGGGATCCTCGACCAGCTCCTCGAAGCTGGGCACGACCCGGTGACCGGCCTCCTCGGGGTCGTAGCCCTTGGGGCCGAACTCGCAGGTGCCAGCCAAGCCCTTGAGGTCCTGGCCCGCCTCGATGCGCCGCGCGATCTCGAGCACCTGGCGCTCGCCCATGCCCCAGACCAGGAGGTCGGCCTTCGAGTCGACCAGGATCGAGCGCCGAGGCTTCTCCTCCCAGTAGTCGTGGTAGGCCAGGCGCCGGGGCCCGGCCTCGAGCCCGCCGATGACGACCGGCACACCCTTGTAATGCTGACGTGCCCCCGCGGTGTAGGCGATCGTCGCGCGGTTGGGGCGCGACGCGCTGCCGGGCGGCCGGTAGGTGTCGTTGCGCCGGCGCTTCTTGGCGGCGGTGTAGTTGGTCACCATCGAGTCGATCGTGCCCGCGGTCACGCCGACGAACAGTCGCGGCGTCGGGAAGCGCTCCCAGCCGTCGATGTCGGGCATGTCCAGCATCCCGACCCGGTACCCGTGGGCCTCGAGCAGGCGCCCGATGGCGGCACCGCCGAAGGACGAGTGGTCCACGTAGCCGTCGCCGGTGACGAGCAGGATGTCGATGCCATCCCAGCCGAGGGCCTGCATCTCCTCGCGGTTGCGAGGCAGGAAGGGCACGGCGTTGGTCTCGATGGGTTGGATCATCGTGGGGTCCTTGGGCAGGGAGGCTCCACGGAGGGAGCGGCGGGGTGAGCGAAGCAGCCTATAGAATTGCGCCAGCCCCGGCACCGTCGGATCGGTGCCGGGGTTGGCGAAGGGCGAGCCCCGGGGAACTCACCGAGGGACTCACCAGCACGCGGCCTGGAGCGGCCGCAGGTCGACCTAGATCGCGCCGTGGCGGCGGCGCTGACGGGCGTTGATCTTGCGCCCGTTCTTGGTCTTCTGGCGGGAGAGGAACCCGGTCTTCTTGGCGTGCTTGGCCTTGCTGTTGCGAATCTTGAGCTTCATCGTTCTGTGGGTCGTCGGCTTTGGAAGCGGAATAGTCTAGAGGTTCGGCCGGGCGTGTCCAGGTCCGAACCTCTACCTTGAAGAAATCGAGCCTACTTGGCCTTGGAAGAGCGCTTCTTGGCCTTCTTCTTGGCCTTGCCGGTCCCCAGGGGCCCCACCATCTCGCCCGGGACGACGGCGGCGTCGAACTCGGCCCCGGTCATCACGCCGAGCTCCTCGACGGCCTGGCGCAGGGTCAGGTCGTTCTTGAAGGCATGCTTGGCGACCTTCGAGGCCATGTCGTAGCCGATGTGCGGGTTGAGCGCTGTCACCAGCATCAGCGACTTCTTCATCAGCTCGTCGACGCGCGCCCGGTTGAGCTCGAGCCCGTCGATGCAGTTGGTGCGGAAGGAGTCGCAGGCGTCCCCGAGCAGCTGGGCCGACTCGAGCACGTTGTGGATCATCACCGGCTTGTAGACGTTCAGCTCGAAGTTGCCCTGGCTGCCGGCCACCCCGACGGTCACGTCGTTGCCGATCACCTGGGCGCAGACCATGGTCAGGGCCTCGCACTGGGTCGGGTTGACCTTGCCGGGCATGATCGACGAGCCGGGCTCGTTCTCGGGCAGGCTCAGCTCGCCGAAGCCACAGCGCGGACCGGAGCCCAGCCAGCGGATGTCGTTGGCGATCTTCATCAGGCAGCCGGCCGCCTGACGCATGGCTCCTGACAGGCCGACCAGCGCGTCGTGGCCGGCGAGGGCCGAGAACTTGTTCGGCGCGGTGATGAACTTGAGGCCGGTCTCCTTGGCGATGTAGCGCGCGGCCTTCTCGGCGTACTTCGGGTGGGTGTTGAGCCCGGTGCCCACCGCCGTACCGCCGAGGGCCAGCTCGAGCACGGCGGGCAGCGCACCGGCGATCGCGCGCTGGGCATCCTTGAGCATCTGCACGTAGCCCGAGAACTCCTGACCGACGGTCAGGGGCGTCGCGTCCTGCAGGTGGGTGCGACCGATCTTCACGACCTTGCCCCAGGCCTTGGCCTTCTTGTGGATGCTCTTCTCGAGCTCCTTCAGCGCAGGCAGCAGGTCCCGGGCGGTGGCCTCGGCCGCGGCGATGTGCATCGCCGTCGGGAAGGAGTCGTTCGAGCTCTGGCTGCGGTTAACGTGGTCGTTCGGGTGCACCGGCTGCTTCGAGCCGAGCTCCCCACCCAGCAGCTGGATGGCGCGGTTCGAGATGACCTCGTTGGTGTTCATGTTCGACTGCGTGCCCGAGCCGGTCTGCCAGACGACCAGCGGGAACATCGCGTCGTGGT
>JARGPD010000227.1 GCA_029212845.1 Planctomycetota bacterium | reverse complement strand
GCGGTACCGTTGGCGCGTTCGAGCGCGCTGGATGGCCGACGGGGACGCGCCGTTTTGATGCGGTACCGTTGGCGCGGTTTCGTTAGATCTGGATGTCGAAGATCTTGATCGCGGCGCCGCCGATGATGAAGGCGACGATCACGAACATGATGAACACGCCGCCGGCGCCGTCCATCATCCAGGTGAGCTGGCGGTCGGGGTAGGCGATCTCGATCGAGGCCAGGCCCGAGGCCGCGCTGAAGGAGGGCTCGACGGGCCAGAGCCACTGATCCCAGAAGCTGCTGGTGCGGATCGGCTGCATCAGGCGCTCGGGTTCGGTACCCGTGACGACGCGCTTGGTCTCGGTCTCGCCGCCGACGCGGAACTCCACGTCGTAGGCGCCGGGCTTGACCACGACGAACTCCCTGAAGGCCACGCCGTCGGCCGCGTTGGCCACGATCGGCGAGAGGAACGCGAGCCCGCCACCCTCGGGCAGCACGATCTCGAGGTCGAGCGCCTTGGCCTTCGAGTCCTCGTCGAAGACGACCTCGATCATCACGCCCTGGCCGGGGCGCAGGTCGGCAAGCTCGTTCTCCTCGACCGGGATCGGCGCGAAGCCGAAGCGCACCACGAGCTGGGCGACGACGATCACGAAGGGGATCGACAGCGGCACGAACGGTGCGAAGTTCAGGAAGAGGTACTTCAGGTTGTAGTACATCACCTTGCAGACCGCCTTCATGACGACCATCAGGTCGTCCTGGTAGATGCGGATCTCGATCATGTGCCCCTTGATCTTGCCCTTGGCCGCGGCGATCCCCTTCTGCGAGCTGAAGCGCTTGAAGAAGAGCATCGACAGGGGCATGAACACGATCGACACGACGGTCAACGTGACCAGGGCTCCGAGCCCTTCGAAGGGCCAGAGCAGGAGGTTGAACAGGCCGTTGGCGAGTCCGTTGAGGGCGTCCATGGGGGCGGGTGGTCCGCGAGCCGCGGACCGCCGAGGGGGCGGCCGTGGCGCGGGAGCGCTAGGGGTGGATCGAGCGGAGAAGGACCTAGAGCGTCTGCCCTAGGAGATGTAGCCGAGGCCGCGCAACTTCTCGGTGATGTCGTCGTCGGAGTCGTCGCCCTCGAAGTGGGCGAGCTCCTTCTCGAGCACGTGGATGATGAACTCGTCGTGGGAGGCGTAGCCCGCGACCTCGGCGACGCGCTTGATGCGGTCCATCAGGTCGTCGTCGAGCTTGATCTTGTTCTTGCTACCGAACATGGCGAATGAGGGGTGAAGAGGGATAAGGACGGATGAGTGAGGAGCGCTACTTGAAGGCCGGCTTGCCGATCATGCCCGGGAGCAGGTCGACGCCGTAGTAGCGCAGGATCGAGGCCGTGATGTCGACGAGGCCGTGGGCACCGGCCTCGAGCTCACGGTTGGTCAGGAGGATGCCGGCGACGACGTCAGGGCTCATCAGGTGGCTGCCGTTGAAGGTGCCGCCGAGGTTGTCGCTCAGCCAGGAGTTGGTGATGCGACCGACCGAGGCCTCGTCGGAGTTGCCGTAGTTCGAATTGTAGCCCACCTGGATCTCCGGGGCCTCGCCGATGCGCTCGCCGACGTAGACGTCCTTGGCGAGGTCGCAGCGATAGACGGGACGCGAGACGCCGTCCTTCGGATCGACGAGGGCCTCGAGCTTGCGCTTGAGCTCGGCGACCAGCGCGTCGGCCTCGGCGCCCGGCTTGACGATGCCCTCGGCCTCGCGGCCTTCCAGGTTCAGGTACAGGCCGTTGAAGCCCATGCCGTAGGCGCGCGTCTTGGACCAGTCGACGGCGTCACCCAGGTGCACCTCGGCGAAGCCCGCGGAGCCCACGGGCTGTTCCTTGGTGCGGCCTTCTTTGAGGACCAGGTAGCCGTTGTCGTACAGCCAGGAGTTCAGGTCGAACTTGCGGCGGTACGGCGCGAAGCCGTGGTCGCTCATCACGACCAGGGCGGTGTCCGCGCCGATGCGGTCCTGGATGTGGCCGAGCACCGGATCCATGCGCAGGATCAGGTCCATGACCGTGTCCTTCCAGGTGCTGCCCTCACGCTCGCTCCACCAGGAGCTGTCCTGGGCCGCGATCGCTGGCTCGTGGTGCGGGTGGTCCACGTCGGTGTGGCGCCACATCATGTGGGCGCACAGGTCGACCGACGAGTAGTAGAAGAACAGCAGGCCGCCCTCGTCATTGGTCATGTAACGGTCGAGCGCGACGTCGAGCATGCGGCCCCGCTCCTCGTAGACGAGGGTCGACTGCTGCATGAACTCGGGCACGTCGATCAGGCCGCGCTTCAGGGCGCCGACGTCCTCGGCCATGCCCTGGGTGTAGTACAGGCCGATCTGCCCGGCGAGGTCCGCGGCGGCCGTGTCGGGCTCGGAGATGATCGCGGCCGGGGCCATGGGGTCCATGTTGACCGGCGACATGTAGAGTTCGACCTCGGGCTCGAGCGAGCGCAGGTAGAAGCGGACGATGCCGCCCATGTCGCTCATGCCCATCGGCACCATCGAGAAGTTGACCGTGACGAAGTCGCTCCACTCGCCGGGGCGCAGCACGAGCGTGTCACCGCCCTCGATCGAGATCGCGGCCGCCTCGTCGGTGATGTAGACGGTCATGCCGGCTTCGCAGAGCGCGGGCACGCGGTGCTCCTCGGTCTCCACGTCTGCCTCGGGCACGGTCGACGGGTCCACGCCCGAAGGGGTGACCTTCACCTCGATGACCTCGTCCTTGAACGAGTTCATCGGACCGGGGATCTGGGTCACGGCCTTGCCGTTGCGGAAGCTCAGCTGCTTGGCCTTGCCGCCGGCGACCTCGACCTCGAGCTTCTTGGCGATGTCGGTCGTGAACAGCGTCGACTCGCCGTAGGCCGAGTCGACGGCCGGCGTCATCATGCCGGGGAAGGACAGGCCCTTGCTGGGCTCTACGGGATAGTTGATCGGCATGCGCCAGACGTCGGCGGGCACGTCGTGGTCGCCGAGCACGGACCAGAAGGGCTGGCCGGTGCGGTTCGGCTCGGAGCTGCCGCCCCAGGGCATCTTGTAGTTGGTGCCGAGCAGGTGGATGTCGGTGCCGGCCTCGTCGTTGGTGATCGACGACTTGACGCCGTAGGTCTGCGCGTCGCGGTGGATGAAGTCGAAGATGCCATGGCCGCCGGGGTTGCGGCCGGTGATGAAGTTCGACCAGGCGACCGGGCTCTGGGGCGGGACCGAGGTGGCCAGGTCCTGGATGCCGGCGCCCTGGGCCGCGAGGGCCTGGAAGTGCTTGGTGCGCTCGGGGAAGCGCGCGATGGCCTCCTTCAAGAGGTCGGGGTCGAGGCCGTCGATGCCCAGGATCACGAGCCGCGGGTAGGTCGTCGGCGCGGGGGCCGGAGCGGCCTCGCGCGCCGCGATGGCAGCGCCGGCGTAGGGGTCTTCGAGCACGTCGGGGACCCCCATCCAGATCGCTCCGGACAGGACCGCGAGGGCCGGGTAGGTCGTCCAGCGGGGCAGCTTCAAGCCTTGGCTCCTTGGTTCGCTTTCGCCGGGGCGGCGAGGTTCAGGTCGACGCCTTCGAACAGCGCCGTGCCCTTCATGTAGCCGGGACGCTCGACGCCGAAGAGCTCGAGCACGGTCGGCGCCATGTCGGTGAGCTCCGGCGCCTCCTTGTTGATCTTGCGGTTCGACCAGAAGACCCCGGGCACGAGGCGCGGGTCGACGCAGTGGTCACCGGACCACGACTTGGTGTTGTCGCTGAAGGTCTCCTTCAGGACCGCGCCGACGGCGCACTCCCACGAGTGGCGGAAGCCCTTCTCGTAGCCGATCAAGAGCTCGGGGGCCATGTCGGCGTAGGGGCCGCTGTGCAGCTCCTTCGTGACGAAGGCCTCGCGCACGACGGACTTGCCGTCGAGCGGGTCGACGAGCTGCTCGAGCTTGGCCTTGATCTCCGCCGTCAGGGCGTCGAGCTCGGGGCCCTTCTCGACGATGCCCTTGCCCTCACGCCCCTTGCGGTTGATGAAGATGCCGGTCAGGCCGAGGGTGAAGGCCTTGGTCTTGTCCCAGTCGACGTCGGCGAAGTAGTTGCCCGACGTCTCGCAGCCTTCCTTCAGGACCAGGTAGCCCTCCTCCTTCAGCCAGGTGTTCAGGTTCACACCGCGGCGGAAGTTGGTGAAGCCGTGGTCGCTGATGACCATCAAGAGCGTCTCGCTCTCGTCGCCGAGCTTGGCGCGGATCTCGGCCAGGAACTCGTCCATCTTCGCGTAGGTGTCGCGGATGACGTGCTTGTGGATCTCGGTCTCCTTGTCCGCGTTGGCCGGGTGCGTCGGATCGAGGTACCGATAGAACATGTGGCAGATGCGGTCCGAGGTGTCGAACACCACGGTGACGAAACCCTTCTTGGTCTTGTCGAGCACCTCCCACAGCATCTTCTTGCGCTCCTCGAAGAGCAGCCAGGCCTGCTTGAGGAAGGCCTCCTCGTCGACCACGCGCTCGTTCAGCGCCCAGGTGTCCTCGGCCAGGCCGAGGGTCGCGTAGGGGCCGATCTGCTTGGCGAGGTAGATCGAGTACACGAAGGGGTGGCTGATCGGCATCGCCGGGCTGTCCGGGTCGATGTTGACCGGCGTCACGTAGATGCCGATGTCGTCGCCGTCCCACTGCTGGCAGTAGAAGCGAGCGATGCCGACGACGCCGCCGTCGAACTCGATGCGCATCCACGGCGTGTACTCGCGGAAGTCGACCGTGT
>JARGPD010000226.1 GCA_029212845.1 Planctomycetota bacterium | reverse complement strand
CAAGGGCGTGGGTCCAGGGGCGCGGACAGCTACAGGCGGACGAGGCGCAGGCGCAGGCTGTTGGCGACGACGAGCACGCTGGAGCCGGCCATGGCAGCCGCGGCCCAGGTGGCGGGTAGCGACCAGCTGGTCCAGGGGGCTAGGGCGCCGGCGGCCAGGGGTAGGGCGACGACGTTGTAGCCGAAGGCCCAGGCCAGGTTGGAGCGGATCGTGGCGCGGGTCGCGCGGGCGAGGCGCACGAGCGAAGCGAGCCGCAGGGGCTCGTCGACCAAGAGGGCGCAATCCGCAGCCTCGATCGCTACGTCCGCACCGCCACCCATGGCGATGCCCACGTCGGCCGCGGCGAGGGCCGGGGCGTCGTTGACACCATCCCCGACCATCGCGACACGCTGGTGACGCGCCGGACGCTCGGCCCGCGGACCCGTCGCGCCCGGCGACTGACTCCCGCCAACGGACGACTGCCTCCCGCCATCGGGCGACTCACTCGCGCCAACGGGCGACTGACTCCCGCCATCGGGCGACTGGCTCCCGCTGGCTTGGGATGTGGCGTTGGCGGCTTGGGTCTTGGGGCAGGCGGGGGCGGTGCCTCCGCGCAGGGCGGTGATGCGCTGGGCCTTGTCGCTGGGCAGCAGCTCGCCGGCGTGGTCCTCGATGCCGAGCTCGCGGGCGACGGCGGCGACGGCGCCGGGGTGGTCGCCGGAGTAGAGCGAGGACTCGATCCCGAGGGCGCGCAGCTCGTCCACCGCGCGCTTGGAGTCCGGGCGCGGCTCGTCGAACAGGGCGAAGGCCCCGGCGAGCTGGCCGTCGACGGACATGAAGACCGGCGTCTCGCCCGCCTCGGCCAGCTCGTCGGTCCAGGCATCGACCCGCTCCGGGTCCAGGCCCAGCTCCCGGGCCGCGCGCGGCGAGCCGAGCCACAGGGCGCGGCGCCTCACGGTGCCGGTCACGCCGCGGCCCGGCTGGGCAGCGAAGTCCTGGGAGGGGAACAGGAACAGACCGCGGCCCTCGGCGGCGGCGACGATGGCGTGGGCGATGGGCTGCTCGCTCGAGCGCTCGAGGGCGGCGGCGAGGGACAGCAGCCCGGCCTCGGCCACGGTGCGCGCCTCGTCACTCTTGCCCGCCGGCTCGGGCGTGGGCGCGCTGGGATCGGGCATGCCCCCGGGCCCCGGTACGGGCGGCGGGACGAAGTCGGCGGTGACCAGGATCCTACGCAGCTCGGGCCTGCCGGCGGTCAGGGTGCCGGTCTTGTCGAACACGATGCGATCGATCGATGAGAGCTCCTCGAGGGCGGCGGCCTCCTTGATGAGGAGACCCTCGCGCGCACCGCGACCCGAGGCGACCAGGATCGCGGTCGGCGTGGCCAGGCCCAGGGCGCAGGGGCAGGCGACGACCAGCACCGCGATCAGGCGCCCGAGGGCGACGGGCCAGCCGCTGCCGGTCGCCAGGGCGGCGACGAAGGCCAGCGCGGCGATGCCGAGCACGATCGGGACGAAGACGCGGCTGACCCGATCGGCCAGGCGCTGGGCGGGGGCCTTGGAGCCCTGGGCGGCGTGCACCGCTTGGGTGATGCGGCCCAGGGCGCTGGACGGCCCGACCGCGGTGCAGCGCAGGGTCAGGGCGCCGGTGCCGTTGATGCTGCCGGCGTGGACCTTGTCTCCGGGTTGGCGCTCGACCGGGAAGGACTCGCCGGTCAGCTGGCTCTCGTCGACCTCAGAGCTGCCGGCGGTGACCTCGGCGTCCACGGGCAGGCGCTCGCCGGGGCGCACGAGCACCAGCGCTCCGGGCTGGACCTCGGCGAGCGGGACCTCGATCTCGACGCCGGCGCGCAGGACGCGGGCCGTGTCCGGTGTCAGGTCGAGCAGTGCGCGCACGGCGCCGCCCGCGCTGCGCCGGGCGCGCCCCTCCAGCTTGCGACCCAGCAGCACGAAGGCCAAGATCATCAGCGCCGCGTGCAGGTGGTCGTGGCCATGGCCGAAGATGGCATGGGACAGGGGCGCGAGGAGCGAGGCCAGCCACGCGACCCCGACGCCGAGGGCGACCAGCGTGTTCATGTCGGGCGAGCGGCGGCGCACGGCCGCCAGCCCGTCGAGCCCGATCGTGCGGCCGGCGACGACCACGGTCAGGGTCGCGATCGCCGACAGCAGCCAGTAGGGCGTGGCGAGCTGGCCCAGGACCATGACCAGCACCAGGGCGCAGGCCGCGACCACGAAGTCCCGGTGGGTGCGCGCCTCGGCGCGCTGCTCGGCCTCGTCGGCGAAGGCCAGCTCGGCAGCCAGGTCGCGGGTGGCGCCGGGCACGCCGATGTCGTCGGGCACCTCGTAGCCGGCCGCGCGCACTGCGGCCGCTAGCTCGGCCGGCCCGATCGTCGGCCCAAAGGAGATCCTGGCGCTGCGCGAGCCGAAGTTGACCTCGGCCGACTCGACGCCATCGAGCTTGCCGAGCGCGCGCTCGATAGCGCTCGCGCAGCCCTGGCAGGTCATGCCTGCCACCGGGAGATCCAGGACCTGGGTCCCGGACTCGATCATCTTCCTGTCTTCCACGCCGGGTATTGGACCAAGTTCGGCCCGCATCTGGTTAGATAGCTCGCCTATGAGCAACAGCCGCTACCGAGCCGTCAAGGCCTACCAGAACACCGAATTCCTCAACAGCACCGACGCGCGGCCCCTGCGCATCCTGGCCGAGTACATCGAGCCGGAGACGCGCCTGCGCGAGATGCGCATCCGTGACACGATCGTCGTGTTCGGCTCGGCGCGCATCCCCCCGCGCGACGTGGCCGAGGCCAAGCTGGCCGAGGCCAAGGCCGGCGGGGACGCCGCCGTCATCGCCGCCGCCGAGAAGAAGCTCTTCATCTCGAAGTACTACGAGGCGACCCGCGAGCTGAGCTTCCGGCTGACCGAGTGGTCGAAGCAGCTCGAGGGCACCGCGCGGCGCTTCGTGATCTGCTCGGGCGGTGGGCCCGGGATCATGGAGGCGGCCAACCGCGGCGCGAGCGAGGCCAAGGGCGAGAACATCGGCCTCAACATCTCGCTGCCCTTCGAGCAGAACGACAACCCGTACATCACGCGGCGGTTGTCGCTCGAGTTCCACTACTTCTTCATGCGCAAGTTCTGGTTCAGCTACCTGGCCAAGGCGGTGATCGTCATGCCCGGCGGCTTCGGCACCCTGGACGAGTGGCTGGAGATGGCGACGCTGATCCAGACCGACAAGATCCAGAAGAAGATGGCGCTGGTGCTGTTCGGCAAGGAGTACTGGAGCCAGGTGCTCAACTTCCAGCCGATGATCGACTACGGCACGATCTCCGAGGGCGACCCGGACCTGTTCTACATGACCGACTCGGTCGACGAGGCCTTCGAGTACATCACGACCTGGCTCAAGGAGAACGTGCTCGACCTCGAGACCGGCGAGGTCGAGCCCGTCCCGGAACTGGAGGCGTGAGTTGAAGACCCTGGCGCTCCTGATCGCGCTCGTCGCGGCCCTGCCCTTCGGCTTGCAGGGGGACGACGTCCCCAGCCGCAAGCAGCAGCAAGAGCTGGTCGACGAGTACTTCGAGGTGGACGCCTGGAGCGCCGAGGGGCGCGCGCGTCGGGCCGAGATCGTCAAGGCCCTCGCCAGCGTTCCGCCGCTCAAGCGCGGCGACGTGAAGTCCTGGACCAAGCGCATCGAGAAGGCGTGGAAGGACCTGCCGACCCTGGAGAAGAGCTCGGGCCAGGCGTACCTCTTTCCGGACGCCGAGCCGGACCAGGCGCGCGGCCTGTACATCGTCGGCGGGGACACGGGCAAGCCCAAGGGCCTCTTGATCGCGATGCACGGCGGCGGTGTCGGCAGCGGTGACGCGGCGCCGATGGCCGCGGGCTACAACAGCCCGGCGTCGAAGCGCGACCTCTTGATGATCGCCCCCGAGGTGCTGGAGAAGACCGAGCGCGGCTGGACCGACTCGGGCACCGAGGAGTTCGTGATGCAGCTGGTCGAGCGCGCCCTGCGCACCTGGAAGATCGACCCGGACCGGGTCTACTTCAGCGGGCACTCGATGGGCGGCTACGGCTCGTGGACCCTGGGCGCGCACCACGCCGACCGGCTGGCCGCGGCGGCGCCCTCGGCGGGCGGGCCGACGCCGATCATGGACATCAACGGCGAGTTCTACGACATCGTCGAGGGCATCGTGCCGAACCTGCGCAACCTGCGCGTCTGCTGCTACCAGAGCGCCGACGACGCCCAGGTGCCGCCGGGCCCGAACCGCATCGCGACCAAGAAGATCGAGCAGGCCCAGGAGCGCTGGGGCGGCTTCGACTACGAGTACTGGGAGGTCGACGGCCGCGGCCACGGCGCGCCCCCGGGCGGCTACGACGCCCTGCTGGACAAGGTCATCGAGGCGCGCCGCAACACGCGCCCCGAGCGCATCGTCTGGCAGCCGACCCTCAGCTGGAAGCAGGACTTCTACTGGCTGCGCTGGGAGTCTCCGGAGAAGTTCACGACCCTGGTGGTGGACCTCGACAAGGCCAAGAACGAGGTGCGCATCGAGGCCGACGGCGTCGCGCTGCACGGATTCTCCTTGTACTTCGATGAAGACATGCTGGACCTCGACGAAGAGGTGGTGGTGATCGTCGAGGACGAGGAGGTCTTCCGCGGTGTGCTCGAGCCCACGCTCGACGCGCTCCTGTCCTCCGCCGGCCGCGGCGATCCTGGCTACCTCTTCACCCACCGCGTGCACCTCGACTAG
>JARGPD010000225.1 GCA_029212845.1 Planctomycetota bacterium | reverse complement strand
GACTCGATGATCTGCTCGACGGTGATGTCCTTCTTGAGGGTGTCGAGCATCGGCTGGCTGCCGGTCTCCCACCCGTAGTAGATCCGGCGGCAGCCGGCACGGAACATGTGCTTGAGCAGCGGGTAGTCGACGCAGTCGCCGCGCGTGTTCGCGATCCACTCGAACTTCAGGTTGCGGCGCAGGATCTCGTCGCACATCTCGTGGATGCGCTTGCGACGCAGGGTCATGATCTCGTCCACGAACAGGATGACTCCAGGATCGTGGGTCTTCACCAGGTACTCCAGCTCGTCGACGATCGACTCGGTCGAGCGCACGCGGAAGCCGCGGCCGGTGTAGTCCTTCTGGCAGAAGATGCACTTGAAGGGGCAGCCGCGCGTCGTGAAGATGTACGCGAGGTGCTCGGGGTTGAGCTGGAAGTAGCGCTCCATCGGGAGCAGATCCCGCGCGGGCATCGGCAGGGCGTCCAGGTTCTTGATCAGCGGCGGCGAGGGGTTGCGCACCCAGACCTCTCCATTGCGCACGCCCGAGATGCCGGGGACCTTCTCGAGCTCGGCGTCGTTGCCGCCCTCGAGGGCCTTCATGAACTGGGGCAGCGAGTAGTCCGCCTCGCCCGAGATCACGTAGTCGAAGTGGCCCGAGTCCAGGAACATCGTCGGGTCGACCGAGGCGTGGGGACCACCCATGACGGTGATCTTGCCCTGCTCCTTGGCGTACTTGGCCCAGGCGATCGCGCGGCGGATGTTCGGCGTCATCGCCGAGAATCCACAGACGTCGTTGCGATCGATGGCAGCGCGCATCTCGCTGTCGTTGACGATCCGCTCGTCGCACAGCTCGACCGGGATGTTCTCCCGTTGGAGCATGCCGCCCAGGTAGGTGATGCCGAGCGGCATCGCCACAGGGTCTTCCTGGACGTGGGGTTTGACGTAGGTGAGGAGGATGTTGCGCATGGGTCGAGTCGGGAGTTGGAGAGGGGGCTGCTGTTCCCAGCTTTGAAGTCTACCCCCCACGTGAGAGTCTGCCAACGTGGGCTGCTCTCAAATGCGAGTCGGTTGTGCCGATGGAATCGGGCCTTGTGCCCTCATTATCGACGAATGCCCAGGGCTGCCTCGTACTCCTCCATGAATTCATTACAGAGGCGATCGATGGTGAAGCCCCCCAGGAGGCGCTCTCGGCCGGCAGCCCCGAAGGCCGTCGCGCGGTCCCGGTCACCCAGCAACTCGGCCACGCGGGCGCTGAACGAGACCACGTCGTAGGGATTCTCGATGTACCCAGTAACGCCGTTCTGGACCACCTCCGGGCTACCCCCGAAGCAAGTCGCAACCACGGGACGGCTGTGCTCCATAGCTTCAAGATTCACAAGTCCGAAGGTGTCGAAGCAGATCGAGGGCGTCACGAAGACGTCCACGGCCGAGTAGGCGCAGGCCAGCTCCTCGCCGTCCAGCCAGCCCGTCGGCGCCACCGCGTGGGCCACACCGAGCCGCTCGGCCTCGGCCGCGAACTCGCGATCATAGACGTCGCGCTTGCCCATCACGATCAGCTTCAAATCCGGGAAATCCGGCAGCAGGAGCGCCAGCATCTGGAACAGCTGGTTGACGCCCTTCTGCTCGTGCAGGCGCCCACCGATGGCGATCAGGGGCGCGCTGCCGAGGCCGAACTTCGCACGGAAGGCCTCCACCGCGGCGCGATCCGGCAGCCCGTCCTGGAGCTCGATCGCGTTGTGGACCCGGCGATGCACCGGCAGGCCGTTGGCCCGCAGCACCGTGCCGAGCTCGTCGGACACGACGGTCAGGCGGTCCACGTCGCGCTCGAGGATCTTGCGGATCGCGGCGTTGCGCCCCGGCTTGAAGCGCAGGCGCTGGCAAGGGATGCACTTCTTCCAGTTGGCCGCGTAGTCGCGCTCGGTGCCCCCGGTCTCGGCCCCGCCATGGAAGCAGGTCAGCTTCTGGTAGCAGAAGGTCATCACGTCATGGGCCGTGAAGACCGTCGCCGCGCCGGCGCGCTTGGCTGCCCCGAGGGCGGCGTAGGAGAGGTGCGTGTGGATCAGGTGCGTGTGCACGATGTCCGGCTGGAATTCGGCGAGGATCGCTTCGAGCTCGGCCACCACGGGCTTGTTGTTCATGCCGACCCAGGCACGCCAGCGCGGGTCGTAGTCCGAGTGCGCCCGGCGCAGGCGGATGCCGAGCTCCTCGGCGTCCCCGACCAGGTCCTTGTCGGGCGTCGTCGAGAAGACCATCGTCTCGTGGCCGAGCTGCTCGAGCCGCGCCGCGTGCTGGTACATCTGACGGATCGACGAGCCGATGCGCTGGTCCCAGAGGTCGTTCAAGAAGAGCACTCTCACGAGGCCACCTCGGGGGTCGGGGTGATCCCGGTAGCCCCGCCGCTGGAGCCGCCCTCGGCCCCCAGCTTGCGACGGAAGTACCAGGCGATGTAGGTGTGGTGGCAGAGCCCGACCATCATGGTCAGGGACATGCCGACGGCGACGCCGATCGCGCCGAAGAAGAAGCCGCCGAGGAACATCAGGACGATGCAGGGGAAGCCCAGACCGAAGCCGATCCGCAGGGCGACGCCGACCCGGTCGGTCGCGATGTAGAAGGACTCGAGCCCGCTCGAGAAGCCCGTCACGGCGAAGCCCGCGGCCAGCACGTAGGTGTAGAAGGGCACCTCGTCCCAGTAGTCGTGCGGGAAGAAGGTCCGCGTCACGTAGGGCACCAGGGGGATCGCGACCGCGAGGCCGAGGGTGATCATCCCGCCGCCGATCATCGTCGCGCGGTAGAAGGCCTGGCGGAAGACCGCCAGGTCGCGCTGGCCGATCAGGTTGGAGAAGGCCGGCACCGCCGTGCGGCTGATGCCCTGCAGCAGCATCAACGGCAGGCGCAGGAAGCGCTGGGCGATGCGGAAGTAGGCGGCCGAGGCCGGCCCCGCGAAGTAGCCCATGAGCAGGGTCGGCGCGACGTCGAGCACGAGCGCGTCGACGTTGCGCATGAAGCCGACCTGAATCCCCTGGGGGAGGCCCTCACGCAGGGGCAGGACCCGCATGCCCTGGAGGATCTCCCGGAGTGAGGGCAGCAGCGACTTGCGCTCGGACTCGGAGCTCTCGTCGCGGCGCGCGCGACGGTACAGCACGAGGGCCAGGATCGAGGCTGCCAGGCCCGCAGCCAGGGTGCCCCAGATGGCGCCCTCGGCGCGCCCGGTGATCAGGATCAGCGACACGATCAGGAGCACGCGCGTGGCCTCGACCGAGTTCTCCAGCTGGGCCAGGTCCTTCATGCGGCGCGTCCCCTGGAGGGCGGCGGCGCAGACCACGCGTGGAATCTCGACCAGGGGCAGGAAGCACAGGGCGATGGCCCACTCGCCGACGCGAGGGTCCTCGTAGAAGTGCTGCGCGACCGGCGGCAGGACCAGGAACGCGAGGCCCAGCATCACCAACGAGAGCAGGGACGAGGCCTTCAGCAGGAAGCCCAGCCAGGCCACCACGCTGCCGCGGTCGTTGGCGCCGATGGCCTTGGCCACGTGGCTGACCGTCACCGTCGAGAGCCCCACGTTGCCCAGGAGGTAGAACAGCGAGTACAGCGCCATCGCCAGGTAGAAGGTCCCCTGCAAGCGTGCGCCGAGCAGGAAGGCCAGGGCCATGGTCGAGGCGAGGTTGCCCATGGAAGTCACGCCGGCCGCCACCTGCAGGGGGGCGGCATCCCGGGCGAAGCGGCTCTTCCTGAGCTTGTTGAACATCAGCGCTTCCCGATCACGTCGCGGTAGATCGCGAGCACGGCCTTGGCGTTCTGGTCCCAGGTCACGTCGCCGGCATGGGCCCGGGCCGCAACCGCCAGGCGCGCGCGCAGGTCGTCGTCGGAGAGCAGCTTGCCGAGGGCGGCGGCCACCGCCGCCACGTCCTGCTCGACGAGCAGGCCGGTCTCGCCGTCACGGATGGCGTCCTCGGCGCCGCAGTCGAGGCTCCCGATCGCGACCGTCCCGGCCGCAGCCGCCTCGAGGTAGACGATGCCGAAGCCCTCGAAGCCGCCGTCCGATGCGGTCACCGGGGTGTGCACGAAGACCTCGGCGCGCTGCAGCAGGTCGACCTTCTCGTCCTCCTCGATGTTGCCGAGGAAGTGCACGCGGTCGTCCATGCCGGCCTCGCTCACCATGCGCCGCAGGTCGCGCTCGTAGTCGTCCCCCGACAGGCGCCCCACCGCGAAGTGGTGCAGGTCCGGGTGGTCCTTGGCGACCTCCAGGAAGGCCGGCAGGGACAGGTGGTGCCCCTTGCGCTCCTTGACCTCGCCGATCGCCAGGGTGAAGCGCTTGCCGTGCCACGGCCGGCTGCCGCCTCCGGAGAGCTCGCGCGGGGCGACGAAGTACTCGGCGTCCACGCAGTTGGGCACGACCGCGATGCGCGCTGGGTCGAGGCTGCCCTTGCCCTCGAGCAGCTCGACCAGCCGCCGGCGGGTGTAGTTGCTGACCGAGATCATCGAAGCGAAGCGCGCATAGGTCCGGTAGGCGCGGCTGCGGTGGCGGTCGTCGAGCAGGGGCTGCACCGAGTAGGTGCCGTGGGCCGTCGCGACGCAGGGCTTCTTCGCGTACTTGGCCGCGAGGGCGCCGACGAGGTTGTGCGGGTAGTCCTTGATCGCGTGCACGACGTCGGCCTTCCTCGCGCTCTTGGTCGTGGCCCAGACCGACTGGACGAGGCTGACCCAGAAGCGCAGCGGCGTCATGTAGAAGAAGTAGTCCGGCGGCAG
>JARGPD010000224.1 GCA_029212845.1 Planctomycetota bacterium | reverse complement strand
TGATCAACGACGCCGGCCGCGAGGTCGGCACGGTCGAGGTCCTGGCCTAGGCGGCAAGGCCTGGCGAGCGCGCTCGTCCCCTGGCCCGGCCCGATCTCCTATAGTTAGGGCATGAGCTCCGCAGCATCCGACTCGGGCCTGGTCCTGCCGCCTCGGCCCGCGGCGCTAGGAACCGCGGCCCACAAGGGCGACGCCGGGCGCGTGGTGTGCCTGGCTGGGTCGCGCGAGATGCCGGGGGCGGCGCTCTTGGCCTCGCGGGCGGCGCTGCGGGCGGGCGCTGGGCTGGTGACCCTCGGCTGCCTCGATGCCGAGCTCTTGGCCCTGGCTCCGGCGGCGACGCCCGAGCTGCTCCTGTGGGACCTCTCGTCAAAGAGCGCCTTCGGGCAGCTGGACGTGGTCGGCCTCGAGCGCGGACTTGGCGCGCGGAGCCCGGACGTGGTGGTCTGCGGTCCCGGCCTCGGCGTCACCGAGCGCACGGGCCTCCTGCTTCGGAACCTGCTCCCGGCCTGGGGCGGGACGCTGGTGCTCGACGCCGACGCGCTCAACCTGGTGGCCGAGAGCGCCGCCCTTCGCCGGGCGCTCCGGGATCGCGAGGACGCGGGCGCCCTGACCGTGCTGACCCCGCACCCGGGCGAGGCCGCGCGGCTGCTCGGCGACGGGGGTGGGGCGGACCTCGGCGCGGACGAAGAGGCGCGCCTCGCGGCCGCGCGCACCTTGGCCGGGGACCTTGGCTCGCTGGTCTGTCTGAAGGGAGCGGGCACGGTCGTGCACGACGGCTCCCGGGCTTGGGTCAACCCGAGCGGCAACCCGGGCATGGCCACGGCGGGCTCGGGTGACGTGCTGGCCGGCTGCCTCGCGAGCCTGCTGGTGGGCGCCACCCGGGACTCGGTCTTCGAGGCCGTCTGCGCCGCCGTCTACCTGCATGGCCTCGCCGGCGATCGCGCCGCGCGGCGGCTCGGCCAGCGCGCCGTGATCGCGTCGGACCTGATCGACGAGCTCGGGCCGGCCGAGGTGGAGGGGCCTTGGCGCGCTTGAGCCGTAGCCGTCAGGCCGGGCTCCTGGGCTGGAGTGCGCTTGCGCTCGCCCTGCTGGGCGCCGCGCAAGAAGCCCGTGGCTCGGCTCGGCTGGGCCCAGCCAGCTCGGTCGCAGCAAGCGCACCCCAGGGCGAGGCACCGCATCAGGCGACCGGCCTGCCTGGCGTCGACGCCGCGGTCGCCCTCGAGCACGAGCTGCGCGCCTGGGCCCTGGGCCTGGAGGCCGAGGCCCACCGCGCGGCCTTCCACGACCCGGATCCGCGCCGCCGCCGGGCAGCCCACGAGGCCCTCGGCCGCAGCCTGGTCGACCCCGCCGAGGTCGGCGTCACCGAGCAGCTGCTCGGCGGTCTGTCAGATCCCGATCCTTCGGTCGTGACCGCGGCGCTCGTCGCCGCCGAGCGCCTCGGCGGCCTGGCCTTGGCCGAGCCGCGCGGGGAGGGCTCGGGGGCTAGCTCGGCCCCCGTCGACCTGCTCGCGGCCCTCGCGGAGTCGCCCGAGCCGGGCCTGCGCATCGACCTGGCCTGGCTGCTCGGCCGCCGGCCTAGCGGGCAAGCCACGGAGCTGCTCGGGGCCGAGGTCGAGCTGCGCCTGGCCCTGCTCGAGCCCCTGATGAGCGATCGCGATCCCGAGGTGGCCGGTGCCGCCCGGCGCGCGGTGCTGACCCTCGAGCTGCCCGCCGAACCCCGCGGCGAGACGAACCCCGACCACCCCGCCAACCGCGCTCGCGCCGCCCTGATCGCGGCGCGCCGGGCGTTCCTCACCGAGCTCGTCGAACAAGGCCGCGGGGCCGAGCTGCTGGCGGCCTTCGAGCTGCTGGTCGCCTGCCCCTCGGACCGCGAGGAGGACGCGGACCTCTCCGCCTGGGCCGAGGCCATGGCCGACCAGGCGGCGCGGGCGGTGCCCGGGCTCGATCCCTTGGACTTCCGCGGGCTGGTCGAGTGCGTGCTGCTCGCGCGGGGCGGCCAGGGGAATTCGGCCCTCGCGGCGGCGACCTTCGCCGACTGGCTGCTGCTGCCCTTCCCCGAGGAGATGGACCTGGACTCGTCGAGGCGCGTCGACGAGCTGCTCGAGGCCGGCGCCGGCAGCGGCGGCAAGCAGCTGGCCTGCTGGCTCCTGAACGAGGCCAAGGCCGCCCCGCGGCTGGACCTGACCCGGAACCTGGCGCCCGAGGAGGGCTTGGCCATGCGGCCCTCGGCGTGGGCCGAGGCCTTGGCCGCCGGCCGGGTCGAGCCCGCCGAGTACCAGGACTTCTGCCGCGAGCTGTTCGCGCGCGTGGTCCAGGGCAACACCCACGCGGACGCCTTCGCGGCCGCGCTCGAATTCGGCGTGCACCCGTTCACGCGGCCGTGGTTGATGGAGCAGTTCGTCGGCGGTGTCGACGCGGCGGACCTCGGGCCCGAGCGCATCGAGCTGCACGGCTGGTTCGCCATGGGGTCTGCGCCGGCCACCGGGATCGACCTCGTCAGCCACCAGGCGATCGTCGAGGCCGTCGGGCTCGCACACCTGTTCGGACCCTCGGCGGCGTCGGAGGAGCTGCTGCTGCGCGGGCTGAACTTCCCCCTGGACCGCGCCTTCCACGGCGACATCGAGCGCAACTACGCGGCCCTCTCGGCGACCTTCGAAGCCGGCTGGTCGAGCCTGTGTGAGGCGCGCTCGGGCGAGTCGGACGGCCATGGTGGCGTGCGGCTCGGCCCGCGCCTGGACGGTCCGGCGCTGCTGGACGAGGAGCAGTTCTTCCAGCGCATGCGGATCGAGTTCCACGCCTTCTGGAACCGCAGCGACGGGGTGCGCCTCGACCTCCTGGCCAAGCTGCCGCGCGTCGCGAGCATGGATCAGTTCCGGCCGCTGGTGACCCTGGTGGGGGACGAGGCCGGCGTGAACGCGGGCTACCGCAACCTGTGCGTCGAGCTGCTCGGCGCCTGCCGCGGCAGCGACGAGGCGGCCGCCGTGCTGCTGCGCTGGCTCGAGGAGGAGCTGGAGGTGTTGGACCTCGGCGATGGCCTGATGCGTGTCAACGACGTCGAGCTGGCGGGCTTCGCGCGCGCCTTCCACCAGCTCGGTGCGGCGGACGGCGCCGACGGTGGCCTCGGCCAGCTGTTCGACGTGGTGCGCGAGCTGGGCACGGGTGCGACGGAGACCGGCAAGGTGACGCTCCTGGCCCTGGCCCCGCGCGAGGGCGGTCTGGCCCTCTTGGACCAGCACTACCTCTCGCCGCGCGGGCGCGCGCTCGACCCGGGGAGGTTCCGTCGCCATCGGGTCGAGGCCGCCCTTCAGTGCCTGGCCCACACCGAGGACCGGGGTCTGGCCGACCGGGCGGTGGGCTCGCTGCTGGCCGACTACGTGGGGCTCGGGTGGGACCTGCGGGTGCGCGTCGTGCGCGCCCTGGCCCAGCCGATCGCCTTCGAGGACGAGCGCGTGGGCGCCTTCCTGGCGGCGCTGATCGAGGCCGGGACGCGCACGGAGGCCGCCGCAGACGGCTCGCCCGTGGCAGGCCTAGGCGAGGACCCCTGGCCGAGCGGAGCTTCGAGCGAGGAGCTGATGGCGGGCCTCGACCTGTGCACCTCGCGCGGGCCCGTTGCGGCGCTCAGCCTGCTGACCCGGGCCGCGACGAGCGCGGTCGATCCGGTGGTGCGCGGGGCTGCGATCGATCGGCTCGGCGTGCTGTTCGGGGCCGTAGCGAGCGAGGACCCCGGCGACCGCAACGTGGCGGCGGGGGTGGCCCTCCTGGAGGGCGTCGCCTTTGGCGCGGCGACCGGAGACCTGGCCGAGGACGAGCGCAGCTTCCTGGCGGAGAAGGCGCTGGAGGCTCTGGCGCGCTTCCCGCTGCCGGCGGTGCAGGCGACCTGGGGACCGCGGGCGGTCTTCGACGGTGCGCTCGCCTGGTCGCCGGCGGATCTCGTCGAGCGCTGGCGGGGCGGGAACCCGGGCTCGACCGAGTTCGCGACGCGCACGCCCTTGGCGGTCTGGAGCGCGCGGGCATCGGTCGGGCCCCGGGACGGGCTGCTGGCTGCGGTGGACTCTTGGTGGGCGGTGGACGGGCGCTTCCTCGAGCGCCTGGCCGCCGACGCGGAGGCCGCCGAGCCCGAGCTGGCAGCGCGACTCTTCGACGCCGCACGGATCGCCCTCGAGGCCGAGCCCTACCTGGACGGCGTGCCCTGGGTGCGGGCCTCGACCCGTCGCTTGGGCCTCGCCTGGCAGGCGGGCGAGTGGGGCCTGGCGGCGCGCCTGGCGGAGGACCTGGAGACCCGCTACCGGCGCGGGACGATCACGCGCACGGACCTCGAGGTCGTGCTAGGCCATCGCAGCGTGGAGGAGCGCGTGGACCCGGCCGCGCGCCTGGCGAGCCTGCCGCTGCAGGCGCGCGCCCATGCCGCCCGGGAGGCGGGCGACCTGGACCGGGCCGGGCGGCTCGCCGAGGCCGCTGCCGCCCGCCTCGGCGCCTCCGCGGCAGCCCTGGCCGACCAGGAACAGCTCGAGTCCAGCCTCCGCTGAGCGCCACCAGGCAGCGCTCCCGCACCCGGCACCCAACCCAGCGGAAAGGGCCAAGGCACCCAGCCGCAGCACCCGGCAGCAGTACTCGGCAGCAGTACTCGGCCGCAGCACCCAGCCGCAGCACCCGGCCGCAGCACCCGGCCGCAGCACCCGGCCGCAGCACCCGGCCGCAGCACCCGGCCGCAGCACCCGGCCGCAGCACCCGGCC
>JARGPD010000043.1 GCA_029212845.1 Planctomycetota bacterium | reverse complement strand
GACGCGTAGGGCGGCCGGACGCGCCGTTTTGATGCGGTACCGTTGGCGCGTTCCCCGCCCGACCCTTTCTTGCCCCTTCGGTTGGTCGCTGCCGCCCTTCGGTCCGCACTAGCCGCACTGCTGTCGCACTAGCCGGGCCGACCGCTGCCAACTGCAGCCTACTGCTGCCGACTGCAGCCTACTGCTGCCGACTGCTGCCGACTGCTGCCGACTGCTGCCGACTGCTGCCGACTGCGGCCGACTGCTGCCGACTGCTGCCGACTGCGGCCGACTGCGGTCGGTACCGGGCGGACTGCGGTCGTCTGTGGTGAGACGGTCTACCAGCAGCTGCCTAGCCGCCGACCTTCGAGATCTGCAGGCGCTGGCCGCGGACGCGGGTGTCCTGCAGGAGCTCGCAGACCTCGTCGGGCATGCCCTCGGGCAGGTCGACGGTGCTGAAGTCGTCGTAGATCTCGATGCGGCCGATGTACTCGGAGCTGATGTCCGCCTCGTTGGCGATCGCGCCGACGATGCTGCCCGGCTTCACGCCGTGGGAGTAGCCGACCTCGATGCGGTAGCGCTCCATGCCCTCCTCGTCGGCGAGGGCGAGCGGGTCGCTCTTCTCCTTGTCGAAGCGGTCGCGCTTCTCGCGTGCGGGGCGCTCGCGCCGGGCGGGAGGCGCGGGCTTGGCCAGGGTGGACTGGGCTAGGCTGACGAGCGCGCCAAGCACGGCGTCCTCGTCGGCACCGGTCTCGGCGAAGTAGTCCGAGACGAAGGCCACGTAGCGGCCGGTGCTGCCCTCGGTGGCCATCGCCTCGATGCGCGCGGCGATCGCCTCGCGCAGCTCCTCGGCCTGCTCGATCTCTTCGTCGACGATCAGGCCAGCGGCCTCGACGTCCTGGTCCACGGGGGCGGTCGTGGGCTCGATCTCTTGGACCTCGAGGTCCGTCTCTTGCTGCTGCGTCATCTGTTGCGCTCCAAGTTGTTCGAGGACGGCAATCGCGCCGTCCGGGGATCCGGTGGGACCGCAATGCCTATCGGGGCCCCACCCGTCGCGGCCTCTTGGCTCGAATTGGCCACCGCGCACGTCTCGCCAGCATACTGGATCAAGGCCATCCGTGGCAGGAGATCATTCCCGGCCTATTGGGGGCCCGCAAGCTGGGTGCAGGGACCCTAGACCCGACTCCCTCGAAGCCGGTGGGGCCCGACCAAGGGGGCTGCCCAGCGCCGCCGGTTCCGGATCCGACCGCGAGAGACGTCGCTCGCTTCCACGCATGCGCCGTGCTCGAGCTGACCTCGGGCAAGGTCAGCCTCACGAGCGATGCGGCCCCCTTGCCACGGACTCCTTGAGCGAGGCCTGTGCCTCAACAGTCCTCCGCATGGTTGTAGCACTCACCCGGAGCTCCCGCTCCGCTCTGCCCCTACAGCTCCTGGAACTCGCGGTTGCCGCGTAGCAGGTCGAGGTCGGTGTTGTTGTGCAGCTCGCTCTGGATGTAGTAGCCGCGGTCCTGGGCCTCGTGCAGGAGCGCGAGGGCCTCGGGGCCTTCGCCGAGCAGGCCGTGCACGCAGGCTAGGTGGAACAGGCTGTAGCCGTCCTTGGGGTGGGCCGCGCGGGCCTGGCTGGCGACCTCGCGGGCGTCGCGCTCGGAGCCGCGCCGGGCGAGCAGGAGCGCGAGGTGCAGGCGCACGTCCTGGTCGTCGGGCACCCGCTCGAGGCGCGCTTGGCCGGCCTCGACCCCGCGGTCGGCGATCACGTAGGCGCGCTCGATGCGACCGGCGCGGTCGAGCGCCGAGTAGGCGTGGTCGTAGGCCGCGAGGTGCGTGGGCTTGAGGTCGATCGCGCGCTGCAGGAGGCTGATCGCCTCGGTGTAGTTGCCCTGGCGCGCGTACTGGGCGCCGAGCAGGCGGTGGGCCAGCCACTCCTCGTGGTCGAGCTGGATCGCCAGCCGGTACTCGCGGCGGGCGTCCGAAGCGCGCCCGGCCATGGTGTAGGCGAAGCCGAGCGAGGTGTGCGCCTCGGGGCAGTTCGGGTCGAGGGCCAGGGCACGGTGGGCGGTCTCCTGGGCCTTCGTCAGGAAGCTGACGTCGCCGTCGAACATCAGGAACTTGTAGACCAGCGCCTCCGACATGCCGGCGTGGGCGAGGGCCGAGCTCGGGTCCAGGTCCAGGGCACGACGGAAGCCGCCCATGGCCTGGATCACGTGGCGCGAGGTGCCGCGGTGCAGCAGCTCGTGGGCGCGCAGGGTCTGGGCGCGCGCCTTGCCGGTCAGGTCCACGGTCGGCTTCGGCAGCGGGGGCGGCTTGATGTCGGACAGGCGCCGCCGCATGGTCCGCGCGAGGCGGTTGACCAGCTGGCCCTGCAGCGCGTACTCGTCCTCGTCCTGGTGGGCGATCTGCTCGTCCCAGAGGAGGCGCCAGCTGTCGGCCTCGCCCTCCCAGCGCTTGACGCTGTAGTCGAGCTTGGCGCTGGGCAGGTCCAACGCCAGGCGCGCGTCGAGGTGCAGGTCCCCGGCGCGCGGCGTGCGGTGGTCGGTGTTGCGCACCTCGTACTTGTCGTGGCGCACCAGCTCGAGCTCGGTCGAGCGCTCGAGCACCTTGGCCAGGTCCTCGAACAGGTCGCGGCCCATGGGCTCGGCGGCCGCGCTGCCCTCGGTCTTGAGCGGCAGCAGGAAGAGGCGCCCGCGCAGGGCCTGGGGGGGCGTGGCGCGGCCGCGCTGGCGCAGCTCGTTCTTGACCTCGAGCAGGGCGCCGTGGGCGGCGCGGGCGTCGGGGTAGCGGTCGTCAGGGTCGGCGGCCATGCAGCGCAAGAGCCAGCGCTCCAGGGGCAGGGGGAAGCCCGAGCGCACGGTGGTCGGGCGCTTGGGCCGGCCATCGAGGATCGCCATGCAGACCTCGGGGAAGGTCCGGCCGGGGAAGGGCAGCTCCTGGGTCAGGACGTGGTAGAGCACGGCGCCCATCGAGAACAGGTCCGAGCGCCCGTCGAGGTCCGTGCCGCGCACCTGCTCGGGCGACATGTACAGCACGGTGCCGACCAGGATCCCGTTCTGGGTCAAGGACAGCTCGCCCTTGGTGCGGCTGATGCCGAAGTCCAGCAGTTTGATCCTGCCGTCGCCCAGCAGCATCAGGTTGGCCGGCTTCAGGTCGCGGTGCACCAGGTCGCGGTCGTGCACCACGGCGAGGGCGTCGGTCAGCTGCTCGGCGACGCGCAGGCCCTCCTCGTAGCCGAGCGGCCGCTCGAGCACGACCTTGTCGAGCGGGCGCCCCTCGACGTACTCCATCGCGATGTACGAGGCGCCGTCGAAGCTGCCGTGCTCTTCACCCGCGAGCGTGGCGAAGTCGTAGACCATCGCCACGTTCGGGTGGCTGAGCGGACCGGTGTGCAGGGCCTCGCGGTGGAAGCGCTGCTCGGCGGCCGGATCGATCTGGGAGTTCGGGCGCAGGATCTTCAGGGCCACCCAGCGCTCGAGCATGGTGTCCTTGGCCTTGAACACCTCGGAGTGAGGGCTCTCACCGAGCCGGTCCTGCTTGGGATCGAACTCGTACCTACCGTCCTTGCCGAACTTCATAGAGGGGGGCGCGGCGTGCGAGGACTGCCGCGGGTAGGCCATGGTACCCGGCGGCGGGGCTGGTGGAACCTGTGGGATACGGCCCTTGCGCGGTCGGGCCGGGGTGCGGGTGGTGGGGCCATGCAGCCCGTCGCCGACGGCCGAGGGGCCCCCGGATCATGAGGCCTACCCCGGCGCGCTAGACACCCATGGATCGGGCTGCGGGGGCGAGGCCCGTCAGGTCTAGCCCGGATCCATCACCACGATCCGCGCCAGCACGCCTCACCGGCCGGCTTCGCCAGCCTTCCGGCGATTGGCGGCACTTCTGGAACGCCACCGTCCTCGACGGGGCGTAAACCCCGCCTCCGGGCGTTGACGCCCCCGAAGCACCGCCAATCGCCGAATGAGGCACACTGGCCCGAATCGTGGTGATGGATGCGGGCTAGGTGTGCGTGGGCCGATCGACCAAGGTGATCCTCGACCTTGCGCGCTAGACTGCTCGCCCCATGGCTACCACCGCATTCGATCCCGCCGCCGTCGCGTTCACCGACGCCGACTTCCGCGCCCTCGCCGAGGGCGTCCATTCCAACGCCGACTACAACGACCGGCGGCTGGTCACCAAGCGCAAGCTGGGCGACCTGGCGAAGGAGGCGGTCAAGCGCCTCAAGCAGGACGGCGTGGCCCTCGAGCAGCGCACCAGCCTGCACAACCCGCACCAGTTCAACGGCAACCGCGTGCGCCGCATGTGGTGCTACCTGGTGCGCTCGAAGGCCGAGAAGGGTCGCCTCAAGCGCACCCTCGGCGCGGACCTGGCCAAGGACCTCGACCAGGCCTACAAGAACGCCTACCTGTGCGTGGCGGTCGAGCACGACTGCCTCGAGGTCAGCCTGCGCATCCACGTCGACGCGTGGTACGACGGCCAGAACCTCAAGCGCCGCTACGACGGCGGCGCCCAGGGCGAGCTGCTGGACCTGCTCAACGCCCTGCCGGGCTTCCGCCTGAGGCTCGACGACTGGAAGGGCGAGTGGATCTGCGGTCAGCTGACGAAGGAGAAGCTGGCCGAGTTCTTCCAGTACTACACGCCGGGCGAGCACAGCCTGACCGTCGAGTTCCGCTGGCCCGCGCCCGAGGGCGACCGCGCCGCCGTGCTCGACCCCGCCGTCCCCGAGCAGCTGCTCTTCGCCCTCGGCCAGCTGGTACCGCTGTACCGCTGGGCAGCCTGGTCGAAGGACAGCGACTTCCTGTTCGGGTAGCGGGCGCTAGGCTGGTCGGCATGAGCGACGACCCAGCGAGCCCCGATCCGCCCCCTTCGCCCGTCCTGCGCATCGCGCGGCCTTCGGACGACCTCGCGGCGGTGGCCGCCCAGTACCGCGTCGGCCTCGGGCTGGACGAGCTCGGGCGCTTCGAGGACCACGACGGCTTCGACGGCATCATCCTCGGCGCGCCACTGCATCCCTGGCACCTGGAGTTCACCGCCTGCCGCGGCCACGTCGCTGGCCGCGCGCCGACCGAGGACAACCTGCTCGTGCTCTACCTGCCGGGCGAGGCCGAGTGCGCCACGCGCCTCGCCGCCATGGACGCCGCCGGCTTCGCGCGCGTGCCCGCCTTCAACCCGTACTGGGATCGCGACGGCGTCACCTTCGAGGACCTCGACGGCTACCGCGTCGTGGTCACGCGCCGCGCGTGGGGGCGTTGAGGTCCGGGCTGCGGGTCGAGCGAGCTTCCACCGCCTGCTCGAGCCGCGCACCTGGGGTGCTGCGGACCTTGGCCTAGCCCCCGGTGTTCGTCGGTTCGGGTCGCGCGGTACCGGGCTTGGCGACGAGGGTCAGCTGGCCGAGGTCGACCAGGGGCTCGATCGAGGTGGGCGGCAGGGGCACGACCACCTCGAAGGTCTGGACCATGCCGCCCTCGGTCAGCTCGACCGAGAGCTGCAGCTCGAGGGTGACGCCTTCTTGGTCCAGCATGTTGGCGACGATCACCGGGGCCTCGAGCTCGAGCTTGCCGCTGGCGCTGGTGGTGGCCGAGGAGTTCGCCGTGCTCGAGCCACCGCTGCCCCTGGCCTTGAAGCGGGTCGTGACCTTGGTCGAGGCGAGCGGTCGGCCGGATGGGTGGTGCAGGACCATGCGGTAGGAGACCTCGGGGGTCCCGCTGGAGGTGATCGCCCAGACCAGGGCGGGCTCGTTGGGGCCGGGCATGACGCCCTCGTTGAGCACCGGCTCGCTGCCCCAGTCGGCGACGTCGCGGAAGCTGGCCTGGAAGGAGGTGCCGCTCGGGAGCTCGATCTCGATGACCCCGCCGGGGTCGTAGTCGTTGAAGCCGTGGGTCCAGGTGCGGCCGCGGCGCTGGAGCTCGAAGTCGATGACCGGAATGGCCGCGCGCGTGGGCTGGGCGTTCGAGTCGTACAGCTCGATGCGCAGGGTGCCCATCGGGAGCGTGCGCAGGACGACCTCGGCGGGGGCGTCCGCGACCGGGATCTGGGCGCGGGCACCGGGCTCCTCGGGTGGGCTGGTGGCGGGGTCTTCGGCGGGCTCTTCGCCGGACTGCTGCTCCTCGAAGGCGCGCATGGCACCCTGCCACTCGGTCGTGGCGTCGAGCTCGAGGGTGTCGGTCAGCTGCGCCAGCAGGCCGCCGCGGTGGTGCAGGAGGTGGTGGGCCTCGTCGTCGACCGTGGAGCGGGTGGAGTGCACGCCGTCGCCGCTCGCGACGCGCACCAGTCCCCCGGGTCGCGGGTTGCCGAGCTCGTCCTCGAGGCGCACGCGGGTGGTCGTGGCGGGGACCAGGCGCAGCTCGGCGCCGGGCAGGCCCTCGAGCTCGGCCAGCTCGAACAGGTGACCGGCCTCGTGGCCGTCGAGCTCGGCGAAGGCCAGGAGCCAGGGGCCGGTGGTGGGCAGGGGGACGCGGCCGTTCCCGTCGGTGCGCGCCTCGGCGTAGGTGTCGCCAAGCTCGGCGCCGGCGGACTTGGGCTTGCAAGCGAGCTTGAAGGCAATGCGCCGCAGGGACTCGGCGTCGCCGGACCAGAGCCGCAGCTTGGCGCCGACGGCGGCCTGGGCGGTGGCGTCGTGGACGACCCCGAGCATGGGGCCGAGCGACGCGGCCTCCGAGCCGGGCGCGACCTCCTCACGCAGGCTATGGGGGGATGCGCCCGGGCCGTCGGCGGCGGGCCCCAGCGGGGGGGTCGTGGTGTCCTCGGCGGCCAGCTCGGCCGGTGCGGGCTGCTCTCTGTCGATCCGTTCGGAGGCGTCGGTCCTGCCAGGGAGCCGGTCCACGGACTCGCCCCCAGGTTCGGAGTCCGACAGGACCCAGAGGCCCGCGAGCAGGAGCAGGGCGACCACGGCGAGCAGCCAGCGAGGAGAGCGAGTCATGGGAGCATCCTAGTCAGGAGCCATGGGTCGCTCCAGAGGAACCGTGCTCAGCGCAGGTGAAGGGTGATCGTGTCTTGCAGGCCACCCACTGCGCTGGCGCTGACCCCGTCCTCGTCGTGAAGGGGGGGCGCCAGCGCAGCAGGCGAGCTCGAGTGAGCTCAGCTCTTCTTGATCAGGCCGATGCCGAAGAGCAGCACGACGGCGCCGACGACGGCGGTGACGAGCGAGCCGAACAGGCCTTCGCCCGAGCCGATGCCGAGCACGCCGAACAGCCAGCCGCCGAAGATGGCACCGATGACGCCGACGATGATGTTGCCGATCGTGCCGAAGCCGCTGCCCTTCATGAGCTGGCCGGCGAGCCAGCCTGCGACGAGACCGATGAGGAGGAAGTAGAGGAATTCCATGGGGTCCTGGTGGGTGAGGGGGGAGCCGAGGCCAGCTCGGAGCCGGCGCGAGGCTGCATCATGGACTAGGGGCGGGCGGGGCCTAGGGAAAAGCGAGGGGATCGGGGGAGGCCGGGATCCTCGACCTCCTGCGGACCCGATCCGGGCCGCGTGCTCCCTTGCTGTAGGCCTCCACCCTCTCCTGCGCTTCGACTGCGACCCGGTGCACGACACGCTGACGAGCGTGGTCGAGACCCAGGGCTTCGCGGCCCTCGAGGGCGCGCCCTGGCAGCTGTTCACGAAGCCGGGCATGACGGCCACCCATGCCGAGATCGGCGCCGACCTCGTGCGGCACTTCGCCGCGGGCGAGCGCTGCATGCACCCTCACATTCGGCCAAGGCCCAAATCACGACCTCGCCATGCGGCTGGCGACGGGCGCGCCCCTGGGCCTACAGCCGTCGGTGCAGCCGGCCGATCTCGGCCGCCCAGGCGCCGGGCACGCGCGCCTCTTCGGCGAGCTCGGGCCAGGCCTCGAGCGCGCTCCGGACCTCGTCGAAGAGCCCGCGCCAGCGGCCGCGCCCGAGGCCCGCGTGGCCCGCGAGCGCCGCGAAGTCGCTGGCCTCGAACCCGTCGCGCTTGGCGTTCAGGCTCATCTGGTGGACCTTGGTCCAGGCGCCGCTCGGGTTGAACGCGAAGGTCAGGTCGAAGGCTGGGGAGAGGCGCCAGGTGCCGGACTTGTCCATCAGGAACGCGATGTTCTTCACGTGGTCGTCCTGGTTGCGGGCGAGCACGTTGAAGATCGCACGGCGCACGAGCTCTTCGCGCTGGGCGACGTCGAGCCCGAGCCGAACGGCGACGTCGAGGGCGCCCTCGTAGGAGAAGGCACCGGCCTGGTTGAAGTCCACGTGGGCGAGGCCGCCGAGCGAGGCCATGTGCAGGCGCTCGTAGCGCGCCTTGCCGGTGCGCGGGTGCTGGCCGACGAAGCGGTCGAAGCGGCGCGTCATGAAGTGGTGGCGGCCGCCCTCGGAGAGCACGCGACAGGGCTCCATCTGGATCCCGGCCCGCAGGGCGAGCAGGTGGTACGCGTACTCGACCAGGCCGTAGCCGTCGGGGTCGCCGAGCTCCTTGTCGCCGTTGCCGTCGACGCCGTCGAACTTGATCAGCCACGGCTCGAAGTCGCCCGGCTGGTCGACCTGGCCCGAGCGTAGCTCGCCGGTCGCCGGGTTCCAGGCGACGACGGCCTTGGCGCGCGCGCCGCCGGCCGAGGTGCCGACCGCCAGCAGGCTGGCGATGGCGTGCTGGTCGGGGTCGCCGGCCAGGCGCGCGCGGAAGGCGGCTCGGTCGCCGAGCACCTCGCCGGCCAGCTCGACCAGGGACGCGAGCTCGAGCGCCTGGTCGGTGGCGGCCTCGCGCTCGGTGGCCGGGTGGAACTCGAGCGCGCCCATGCAGCGCGTGCCGGTGTAGCAGAGCCGCTCGATCGGGTCGAGGCTGGCCGGCTCGCGCCCGCGCGCGCCCAGCCACTCGTCGAGCAGGCGGTTGCCGAAGCGGTCGGGCAGGCTGTCGGCCAAGAGCCCGGGCAGGCCATGGAAGCTGGTGCGCGCCAGCTCGGGGAAGCGCCGCACCTCGGCCCCGAGCGGCAGCCACAGGGGGCTCAGCTCGATGCCGCTGCCGACGAAGTCCTCGGCATAGGCGAAGTCGGCCAGCTGCGCCTCGGCGCGCCAGCTCGCGGCGCCGATCGCGCGGCCCCACAGGCGCACCTCGCAGGTGCTCATCGGTCCTCGTCCCAGGTCCAGCCGGTCGCCGGGCGCCGGTCCTTGGCGGGGCGGCTGGAGGCGCGCTTGCGCAGGCGCCCGGCGCGCAGCTTGCGCCTCAGCTCGAGGCGCGGGTCGGCGCCCGGGTCCGGCAGCAGCTCGTCGAGGGCCTCGAGCAGGCCGAGCACCGCGAGCACCCGCAGCCAGTTCTCGAGCTGCACCGAGCGGCCCGCCTCGAGCCGGCCGAGGGTGGCCAGGGAGATGCCGGACTCCGCGGCCAGGTGCGCCTGGGTCCAGTTGCGAGCGAGGCGCGCCGCCGACAGGCGCTGGCCCAGGCGCTGGAGCAGGCTGGCGAGCTTCTTGTCACTCAAAGGTGAAGGGTTGGATGCCATCGAGGTCCTTATCGGTCTTTCGTGCTGTTTTGTCAAGCTCGGCGGGGTCCGAAGTCTAGCAAGCACTCACTGGCGCTGTTTTATGGCGTTGGAAATAGGCGAGCACGTCAAACAAGATGTTTTGTGGGCCCCGAGTGCTGCGTGATGGGCCTCTCGACCAAGAGGAAAGCGGCTCTCGGGACCGTGAAGTCCTATACTTGCGGCCCGCAACCCGAAGACCCTGCCCGACCATGTCCAAGCTGCCCATCATCGAGCCCTTCCGCATCAAGAGCGTCGAGCCGATCCGCATGACCACGCGCCCAGAGCGCGAGGCGCTGCTCGCCGAGGCCAAGAACAACCTGTTCTTCCTGCACAGCCAGGACGTGATCATCGACCTGCTGACGGACAGCGGCACCGGCGCCATGTCGGCCGAGCAGTGGGCCGCGATCATGCGCGGCGACGAGTCCTACGCGGGCTCGCCCAGCTTCGGCCGCTTCGAGGACTCGGTGCACGACGTGATGGGCTTCGAGGAGGTCATCCCGACCCACCAGGGTCGCGCGGCCGAGCACCTCTTGTTCAGCATCTTCGGCGGGCCGGGCAAGGTGATCCTGAACAACACGCACTTCGACACCACGCGCGCCAACGCCGAGGTCAGTGGGGCCAAGGCGATCGACCTGTCCTGCCTCGAGTCCGGCGACACGGCCAGCCTGTTCCCGTTCAAGGGCAACATGGACCTCGCGCGGCTCGAGGCGGCGCTGCTCGAGCACGGCGACGCGGTCACGCTCGTCATGGTGACGATGACCAACAACGCGGGCGGTGGCCAGCCGGTCAGCCTCGAGAACCTGCGCGGGGTGCGCGAGCTGTGTGACCGCTTCGACAAGCCGCTCTACCTCGACGCCTGCCGCTTCGCCGAGAACGCCTACTTCATCCAGCAGCGCGAAGAGGGCCAGGCCGACCGCGAGGTGCGCGAGCTCGTGAAGCAGGTCTTCGCTATGGCCGACGGCTGCACGATGAGCGCCAAGAAGGACGGCATGGCGAACATCGGCGGCTTCCTCGCCTGCCGCGACAAGCAGCTGGCCGACGAGTTCCGTCGCCGCCTGGTCGTCACCGAGGGCTTCCCGACCTACGGGGGCCTCGCCGGGCGCGACCTCGAGGCCGTCGCCCAGGGCCTGCAGGAGGTCGTGCGCGAGGACTACCTGGCCTACCGCGCCGCTTCGATCCGCTACGTGGTCGAGCGCCTGCACGAGCGCGGCATCCCGGTCCTGCGCCCGCCTGGCGGCCACGCGATCTTCCTCGACGCGGCGCGCTTCCTCGACCACCTGCCCTGGCAGCAGTATCCCGGCCACGCGCTGGCCCTCGAGCTCTACCTCGAGGGCGGCATCCGCGCCTGCGAGATCGGCTCGGTCATGCTCGGCCACGTGGACCCGGAGACCGGCATCGAGTCACCCGCGCACCACGAGCTGGTGCGCCTCGCCATCCCGCGCCGCACCTACACCCAGTCGCACATGGACTTTTGCATCGAGATCATCGACGCGGTCTTCCGCCGCCGCGCCGCGATCGGCGGCGTCACGATCGAGACCAGCCCGCCCGTCCTGCGCCACTTCGGCGCGACCTTCGGGCGCAGCGCGGTCGGGGCGGTGACGGCGAGCTAGGCGGCCGGAGGTCCGCTCCTCTGGGGCGGTAGGCAGGAAGGTGCATTCGGAGTGGCCGGTGGCACCCGCACCCGGGCGAGGAAAGCGCTCAGGGTTGGTCTTCGCCGGGTCGAGAAGGACGAGGTCCTCTCCCTACCTATTGATGCGACTCCCAACGATGCCCTCGACGCGCCACATGCCCTTGCTGCTCACCCTCGTCCTGGCCTTCCTCCTGACGCCGACCGCCGGCGCCCAGGATGCCAAGACGCCCGCGGAGCTGCGCGCCGAGGTCGCCAAGGCCTTCGTCGAGTACCTGCCCTACGAGATCTCGGGCAAGTCCGAGGAGGACTTCGGCGAGGTCGAGTTCGCGCGCATCATGGCGATGCTCGAGCGCCTCGAGGCGATGGTCGAGCAGCTACCCGCGGTGGACCAGCGCATGCTCGAGGAAGGCAGCTTGGCCGACTACCTCGAGCCCCTGTTCGAGCGCTTCGAGCCGGAAGGCCTGCCGCTGGTGGAGCAGTACCGCGAGCGGGGCCGCGTCTCGACGACGCGTCACTACCTGGAGGGGATCCAGTTCGGGCTGGAGCTGCACTTGCTCGAGCACGGCGAGTACCCGTCCGAGGAGGCCGGGCTAGGCGGCCTGATCGCGGGCCGCTACATCGAGGCGGACGCGACCCGGGATGGCTGGGACCAGGCGGTCCACTACCGACTGCTCAGCCCGAGCGAGTACCGCGTCGACTCCCCGGGCCCCGACGGCCAGCGCGGGACCGACGACGACTGGATCCTGACCGCCGAGGACGGACTGGTCCCCGGTGCTGCGGCCAAGACCAGCCCAGCCGCGGGCGCTGCCGTGCAGGTCGAGACCCTGATCGAGCTGCTGCCCGGCGAGAGCTTCGACTCGGTCGTGCACGGGTCGAACGGCACCGACCCGGTCCTGGTCGTCCAGGGCGAAGGGCAGACGCGCTTCGTGCGCGGCGGCCAGGAGCTGGGGGCGATCTCGGCCGACGACGAGGCGATCGCCTTCTCGGACCTGGACGCCTTCGCCTACCTGAGCGAGCTCGGCCAGCGGACGGTGCTCGTCGTGGGGGACGAGGTGGTGATGCTCGAGGACAGCTGGTGCGAGGCCGAGTTCCTGGCCGGCACCGAGACCTTGATCTATGGCGACGGCGAAGAGCTGCTGTGCCTGCAGACCGGCGGCGAGGTGCTGGGCAGGCCCGCCTACGACCAGCACGGCGAGCTGGTCGCCTTCCGCGAGCGCCGGGACGAGGGCTACTACGTGCACACCAAGCCCCTCGTGCACGGGCCCTATGAGTGGGCCTCGGCCCCGACGATGCTGCGCGGGGGCGAGCGCGAGCGCTTGCACTTCGACCTGTGGGACGGGGAGCAGACCCACGTGGTGATCGGCGAGCGCGTCGTGACCTGCACCTGGGCCGGCGACCCGATCCTGTCCCCCGACGGAGAGCACTACGCGCTCTTCGCGAACTTCGGCGGCCAGCCAACCGAGGCCTTCGAGGAGCTGCGCGACCTCGTGCGCGACTCCTGGCGGGAGCCCTCCCCCTTGGACCCGCCGCCCGCGCACCAGCTGTTCGAGGGCGGCGTCTTCCGCGCGGTCCTGGACGACGTGCCCGGTCCCGAGCAGCTGGCGGTCAGCGACCTGGCCTTCAAGGGCAACGGGGACGACACCGCGATCCTCTACCGCGGCCAGCAGCTCGACGGCGACTGGCAGGTGCTCATCCAGTCCGACGAGCTCGAGGGCCCGACCGTGATGGGCAAGCAGGTCGGGCCGCCCCTGGTCGATGGCAGCGGGGTCTGGAGCAGCTACGACTTCCGCGACTTCCAGGACCGCCGATGGATCCGAGACCCCCACGGGCGCATCGAGACCGGGGAGGTGCTCACGCGCCACGCTGGGCCCGACGCCGGCTTCGCCTATGTGGTCGAGGACGACCGCCTCGACCAAGGTCGCCGGATCCTGTGGTTCGGCAACGGCGGCGCCGAGCCCTGGTCCAGCGACGTGGTCCAGGGGCACGAGCTGCTCGACTGGGTCGGCTCGCCCTCGCGGCCCGTCTTCCGGGTCTACTCCGAGGGCAAGCACGGGCTGGTCTTCGGCCAGGGCACCCACGTGGTCTTCGACGAGCTGCTGGCGCCGTCGCTACCCCACGACTTCGGCGACCGCAGCACCTTCGGGCAGCTCGCCTGGTACGAGGGACAACCCGTCTTGGCCGTGCACCACCTGGACGAGGAGCGCATCAACGTGTCCAACCTCGAGGGGCGCGTGACGGGCTGCGACCCGCCGCTCAACCTGTCGGGCGGTCGCGTGGCCTTCCTCGCGCACCTCGGCTCCGAACCCCTGGCCTATCCCCAGTACGGCAAGGGTGCCGGAGGCCAGACCTGCCTCGTGGTCTACGACGACGGCGAGTTCCTCTACAACCCGTCGGCCGACCGCATCACCGGCCTGACCGAGTCCGAGGGTGGCAGGCTGGCCTACCTCGCGACCCACGGCGAGCAGCAGCGCGTCGAGGTCCATGACGGAGGCCCGCTGGTCCTCGGCGAGCTGATGGACACGACCGACCTGTACGAGCTCGACTTCCTCGGCGAAGAGCCCGTGTACGTGACCGGGGGCGCGGCTGTAGAGGTCGCCATCGGCGACGCCCGCGGGCCCGTGGCCGACGCGATCTTCCAGCTGGAGCAGCTGGCCGACGGCCAGCGCGTGAGGTACGGCATGTCCCTGGGGGTCGAGGACTTCCTGGTGGTCGGCGGCACGCAGCTGGGCCCCTTCGAGTCGCTCTGGTCGATCCGCGAGGTGCCCGACCAGGACCTGCTCGTCTTCACGACCAACGAAGCGGACTGGACCCGGACCAGCCTGCACGTCATCTCGACGCGCCCCGGCGAGCTCGGGGCAGCGCCGCTCCTGCACGCGACCTTCGACCAGCTCGAGTCCGACTTCACCCATCGCGACCCGAGCTCCTTGGTCTACTACGCGAGCCGGGATGGTGAGGTCCAGCGGCTGACGCTCGACCTCACGGCCCTGCGCAGCGACGACTAGTCGAGCACGCGCTCGGCGGTCCAGACGGTCAGGCTGTCGCCGCCGTCGATGCGCGTGGTGCCCTCGATGTGGTCGCCCTCGAGGCGGCCGGTCGTGCGCACGATGACGGTCTCGAGCGTGGTGTGGAAGCTGAAGTGCAGCACCGTGCCGACCTCGTTGTAGAGCAGCGCGCCGAGCGGGTTCTTGGAGTCGTCACCGACCTGCTCGCCGTCGAGGACCAGCACGCCGTCGGTGTCCTGGCGCACGACGAAGTCCGGCAGCTGCAGGCCTTCGCGGCCGCCGGAGACGACCGTCACGCGCCAGGTGCCGACGAGGTCGGAGGGGCCGGCGAGCCCGGCGGGCCGGAAGGCGGGGCGCTCGCCATAGACCTGCTTGTGCAGCTCGAACGCGGCCTGGGCTCGCAGCTCGTTGCTGCCGCGCAGCTCGGCGTCGAGCAGCTTGGTCAGGCGCTCGCTGCCCTTGCCGAGGGACCAGCGCAGGCGGTCGTGGCTGCGCGCTTCGGCCGGGCTGAGCAGCATGTCGACCACCCTCGCGAGCACGTCGGCGCGCTCGCCGCGGTAGCCCGAGAGGCCGTAGTACACCGCCTGGTAGCGCACGTCGGCGCTCGCGTCCTGGGAGAGGCGCAGCAGCAGGTCGACGGCCTCGTCGTTGAGCCGGTGCAGGCCGGCGCCCCGGATCCACTTCTGGCCGACGAGCATCGCGACCTGCTCGCGCACGGTCGGGTCGACGTCTCCCGCGCAGGCGGCGAAGTTGGCGACGTAGCTGGCGTCCATGTCGTCGAGCAGGCCTTCGTTCGCGATGCGCCGCAGCATCAGCACGCGCTCGACCGGATCGCCCGCGTCGAGCACGCGGCGCACCTCGGGCAGCTCTCTGCCGACCTTCGGGCGCGGCGGCAACTTCGCGCGCTCGGCGGCCCACTCGAAGGCGCCGAGCTCGCCCTTGAAGATGCGCTCGACCGCCGCGGCCTTCTCGGCCACCCAGGGGTCCTCGCTGGCGAGGTGGGGCGCGAGGTAGGTCAAGAGCTGCTCGAGCTGGGAGGCCGCGCCCCAGGCCACGCGCCCGAGGTCGTTGGGATCGTCGATGGCGACGCACAGGTCGACCAGGGTGCGCAGGATCGCGGGGGTCTTGTCGGTCACGCAGGACAGGCCGAAGTAGACCGCGTAGTGGCGCGTGCCAAAGGCCGCGGCGACCTCGGTGAAGTCCGCCGCGTGGTAGCAGAGCTCGATCGCCTCAGGGTGCTGCGGGTCCTGACCCCAGATCAGGCGGTTGCCGACCTCGCTAAGGATCAGGGTGCGGTGCTGGGTCGTGCGGCGCAGACCCGCGCGCACCAAGGCGACGTACTCGTCGTCCGCCAGCTCGCGCATGGTCCTGGTGCGGAACAGCTCGTCCAGACGCTTGCCGCCTTCCGCGTCGTCGGGAAAGTAGGCCTCGAAGTCGGGGGCGCGATAGGGCGCATCCTGCTGCCAGGCGCGCGCGGGGGGTGGTTCGGGCGGGCGCTCGTCCTGGGCCGCTGCGGTGGTCGGCGCGAGGGCCAGGACGAGCGCGGGGAGCAGCAGCTTCATGGAGCTCAGTTGAGCTCGATCAGCCCGTCCGGCAGGCCACGCTCGGGCCGCGTCGGCTGGAGGGGGAGCGCGGGGGTGAGCCGCTGCATGGGGACGGACTCGGGCCCCGCGCCGCGTTCGACTTGGGTGACTTGTGACTTGCCCGGGATCGGCTGGCTCGGGTCGAGCTTGGTGGCCGGGAAGGTGTGGGCCGGGAGCAAGGGCTCGGCGCTAGCGACGACCTGGCTCGGGACGAGGGCTACCATCGCGACGCTGCTGGTCGGAGCGTGGGCTGCCTGGTCCGAGGCGGCCCGCAGGCCGAGGGCGCCGGCCAGCACGAGGCCGGCGGCTGCGGCCAGGGACCAGCCGAGCGTGGCCCAGTCGCGGCGGTCGATGGCGGGGTCGCCCAGGCGCTGGCGCAGGTGCGCGAGGCCAAGCGCGTGGCGGCGCTTGACCGAGCCCAGGCTCGCGCCGCGCCGATCGGCGATCTGGGTCAGGCTCATGCCGTCCCAGTAGTGGGCGCGCAGGATCGCGCGGGTGGCCGGCTCGAGCTCGGCGAGGCCGGTCTGCAGGAGCTCACGCAGCTCGGCGAGCTCGAGCTCTTGGTCGTGGCTCGACTCGGGGCGCGCGACGCGCAGCTCGCGCGTGCGGCGGCTACCTTCGCTGCGCGCGGTCTCGAGCGACCGCAGGTGCAGGGCACCCTGGAACCAGGTGCGTAGGGACGTGCGCGGCGCCGGCGGCTTGACGAGCGCCGACAGCAGCACGTCCTGGGCGCAGTCGCCGGGGCGTGTGCCACGGGCCAGCTCGGCCAGGGCGTGGTGTCCGATGGGAGAGCGGGTGACCGAGGTCGTGGTTCCAGGCATGTGGCCAGCCTAGGTCGGCGCGCGGGATCCGGCAAGGCGGGCCCCAGTGGGTACGCTAGCGGGCACGCTAGCGGGCCTGCTCGTGGTCCCAGGTCGTGAGATTTTTGCCCGATCGTCCGGCCCGGTGCGGGATCGGCTGCAACTCCAAGGGGCAGGGGCGCCTCGCAGGATCGCGGGATGCCTGTCACCATGGACCAACCCCGGCCGCACCGCGGCCCACCTCCCCGACTCCCATGCTCAGCCTACTCACCGCCCTGACCCTCTCCAGCACCCCGCTGCTCGCGATCTCGCCCGTCGAGGAGCCGCCGGCGATCTTCGCGCGCGCGACCTTCGAAGAGGCCCGCGCCACCGCGAACCGCGAGGGCAAGCTGCTGGTGCTCGACGCCATGACCAGCTGGTGCGGCCCCTGCAAGAAGATGGACGTGACCACCTGGGTCGATCCGGACCTGGTCGCCTGGATGGGCGCCAACACGGTCGCCGTGCAGCTCGACATGGACCTGCACACGGAGCTCAAGGACGAGCTCGCGATCGCGGCCTTCCCGACGATCGTCGCCTTCGACGCCAACGGCGAGGCCGATCGCATCGTGGGCTACCGCGACGCCAAGGCGATGGGGGACTGGCTGGCCCTCGTGCGCTCGGGCAGCACGGAGCTCGAGCGCTTGCTCTCCGAGCTCGAGGCGCGCACCTGGACCAACTCCCTCGAGGACCTGCGCAGCCGTCAGCACTACGCGAACGAGCTGTTCTACCTGGCTGGCTACTCCGACGCGCGGCGCCTTTTGTTCGAGATCTGGGAGGCGGCGCCCGCGGCTGGCTTCGATCGCTCGAACCTGCGCTCGCCCCTCGGCAGCCTGGCGCGCGTCGACGTCGAGTCCGCGCAGGCGATCGAGGCCCTGCGCCTAGAAGTCCTGACCGCTGGTGCCCCGCTGGCCCTCTCCGCAGACTCGGCCGCGCTCAGCGACTGGATCGACCTCAGCGTCGCCCTCGGCGACAGCGCCGGGCTGGAGGCGTGGGCGCTCGGGCGCAACGCACGTGGCGAAGGCGATGTGGTGCGCCGCTTCGGCAGCACCCTCTACCCGCTGCTCCTCTTGGACAAGAAGTGGCGCGCCGCTGGCATCGCGCTGGTCGATCCGATCGGCCGCTTCGAGCGCAGCGGCGCGGCCCTGGCCGGCTTCGACGACTTCGGCAAGGGCGGCGCCATGACGATGGCCACCCCGATCCTGTCCGCCCCCGTGGTCCGGGAGGCCGCGGCCCCCAAGGCCGAGGCCAAGTCCAGCGGAGCCGATCCGGTGGTCGCCAAGGCGCCGGTCCAAGCGGCCCCTGACGACGACGCCGGAGCCGCCACCAAGAAGGGCACGTCCTTCATGGCGATGCCCATGATCGGCGCCGGCGCCAAGGCCAGCTCGGACTCCGACGAGACCGGCGTCCTGATCCGCGCCCAGTACCGCTGGGACGCCTCCCACGCCTACGCCGCCCTCCTGGCGGCCGACCGCACCGACGAGGCCACGGCCCTCGGCGAGCTCGTGCTGCGCTACGAGGACAGCCCCAAGGCCCGCATCGCGCTGGTCAGCCGCGCCCTCGAGGCCGGCCAGGGCGACAGCCGCCGCGCGGTGCACTTCCGCTGGCTCGACGCCGCCACCAGCGCCCCCTCCTCTAAGCTCGAGTAGTCCCACCCCGTCCCCCCTCCCCCGTCCCCCCATGCGAAAATTCTCCCTCCTGCCGGTCGCCGCCCTGGCCCTGGCCTCCCTGGCCCCTTCCTCCGACGCCCAGAGCCTGGTCGGCTACGACGGCGTGACCGGCGACGTGATCGTCTTCACCGGAGGCCCCGGCGGGCTCTGCTCCTGGCCGACCGGTCCGACCCAGTTCCAGTTCAGCACCCAGCCGATGGTCGAGCCGTGCCAGCTGCCGGCGCCTCCCGGCGCGGCCGCGACCACGGACCTCGGGGGCATCTCGGTCAAGCAGGTCATGGGCGAGTACTACAACGCCGGCGCCGACCCGATCAACGGCGGGGGCATGGTCGGCCTGTTCGACGCGAGCGGCGTGGCCCTCGCGGGTGAGAGCCTGGCCATCTGGGGCTACGGCTCGATCACGGGCATGGCCTACTCGATCGTGAACGGCAAGGAGGCGATGTACTTCACCGACGGCTCCAAGGTCGGCAAGTTCGGCGCCGGCATCTCCTGCGGTGGCTTCCCGAGCCTGGACTTCACCTTCTCCTTCTCGCCCTACAGCGGCCCCGGCATCCTGACCGGCCTGGACTACGACCCGACCACCGACACCTTCTGGGCCTGCACGAGTCTGGGCGATGTGATCCACTTCGACAGCAGCGGCAACCAGCTGCTCAACTTCGTGCCGACCTTCATCGGGCCGCACCTGACCGGCATCGCGATCGATGGCTCCAACGGCTCGATCTACCTGACCGACGGCACCTGGGTGCTGCAGGTCGACCAGACCGGTGCGCTCGGCACGCCGACCTTCTGGTGGCCGACGGTGCTCGAGTCCGCGCCCGGCTCCCTGGTCGGCCTCGACTGGGTCCCAGCTGGCGTCAACTTTGGCACGGGCTCCGACACGGCCGGCGGCACGGCGCCGCACCTCTCGGCCGGCGGCTACTCCTACATGGGCAACCTGGCCTTCAGCCTGGACGTCACCGGAGGCGTGCCGAGCTCGGCCTTCGCCTTCTACTGGGCTCTCGGCGAGCTGTGCCCGAGCATCCCCGTCCTGGGCATGGACATCCTGATCCTGCCGCCGTTCAACCTGGCCGGCGTGGTGATCTCGGACGCCGCGGGCGACGCCAGCCTCGGCTTCCCCCTGCCGCCGATCCCGGCCTTCATCGGCGTCAACGTCTTCGCCCAGGCGATCGGCCTGCCCGGCTCGGGCTTCCTGCAGTCGACCGAGGGCTTGAGCCTGACGCTCAGCGGGATCGAGCCCGCAGCCGGCGCCACCTCGGCGCCGGCACAGCCACGCGGACCTGCAAGCGAGCGCCCGCCGACCTCCCAGCCAAGGGGGGACGGCGGGCGCTCGCGCTCGGGCCGGCGGCTACTCGTAGTGCGGCGTGAGCTGCCCGCCGACCAGGCTGCCGCCGCCCCACAGCTGCAAGGGGCCGAGGCTGAGGCTCGTGGTGGAGCCGCCGCGCAGCACCACGAGGTCCACGCTGGCCGCTGCGATCACCTGGTAGAACTGGTTCATGTGCTGGGGCTTGGCCAGGTCGTTGCCATCGGTGGACAGGATCACGTCGCCCTCGCGCAGGCCAGCCTGGAAGAGCCCACCTTCCTCGTTCGTGATGACCACGCGCAGGCCGATCGGCAGCTTGGGCTGGTAGACGACCTCGGAGCTGGGGACCTGGACCTCGAGCGGGGCGCCGCCGCCTCCGGCCAGCATGTAGATGCCTGGTGTCAGACCCGTGAAGGTCGCGCGGCCCGAGGCGTCGAGCTGCTGGTTCTTGCGGTTGGAGAAGGGGTTGTCGTCGTCCTTGGGGGACAGGTTCAGGAACGTCTCGGGCCCGAGGTCCGGAGCGAGCACCAACAGGTCGTGCAGCATGGGGACGCTGAGCTGCACGCTGGCGTCGGCGCCCGCGAGGTTCACCTCGACCGAGTCGAGCTTGCTCGAGTCGTGGCGCCAGCCGTCGCCGAGCAGCAGCTCGACCTCGAGCAGGCCGGGGCTGAGGTTGTGGAACACGACGACGCCCTCGTCGGAGATCTTGGGGCCATTGCCCCAACCCGACTTGCCCTTGGACTGGGCCATCGAGTTGCCCCAGCCGTCGTCCGTGTCGCTCACGAGGTTGACGTGGACCGACATCTCGTCCTTGTTGGAGCTGCCCGCGTAGCCGGCGATGACGACCTCGAGGGAGAGCGGGCGCGCGAACTGCATGGTCAGCTCGCGCTGGCCGCTGCTGAGCTCGACGGTCTGCTTGCCCGAGGTGGTCGAGCTGCCCGTCAGGGTGATCGAGGCGCCCTTCGGCCAGCTGTCGAAGTCGAAGCTGCACAGGGACCCGGTGTCGAACCAGTAGCTGCCGTCCGGGGCCTGTCGCACCTGCGTGCTGCCACTGCGCGAGCCGCCCCCGGACCTCGAGGTTCGCGTGAAGCTGACGTCGTCGAGCAGCCGACCAGCCTCGTCCAAGCAGCGCACCACCAGGTGCTCGCTGGCGACCGGCTCGGGCTCGACCAGGTCGACCTCGACGAGCCCGTCGACGACGGTGACCAGCTCGTACACCGAGAACTTGGGCTCGCCTTGGCGACCCCCGCTCTGCAGCCCGATCGCATGCAGCCCCGGCTCGAGGTCGAGCACCATGTACTCGCCCGCGCGGGTGCTCGCGTCCGGGACATCCTCGAGCTCCTTGTTCGGATCGAAGCTGGCCGCGTCCGTCACCGGGACGGCGGCTACCTGAAGGTTGTCCGAGGTCGGCCAGGCCCGGCGCACGCGACCGAAGACCCCGCGGCGCGGCTCGAGCTGGACCACGAGCGGCGTCACGCCCTGCTGGTCGACATCGACCGAGAGCTCGGCGGACGCGTAGCGCGAGGGCGTCTCGCGGAAGTAGATCGGCGAGTCGATGATCCCGGCCAGGGCCCGCAGCGTGAAGCGCGGCGAGGTGATCGCGAGGGTCGGCTCGTCCGGGCTCCATGAGTAGTTCTTCGGGCGGTCGCCGGTCGTGACCTCGAGCATCACGTCGTCGGGCACCGAGCCGTCGGGCAGGCGCAGGTCGAGGGTCACGCCGCGCGTCTGGGTGCCGCGGAAGTTGAGCTCTTCCCCGGGATGGAGCGTGCTGCTGCCGACCGCCCGGAGCACCCAGCCCTCCTTGTACGCGGACAGCATGTAGGGCGCGTCCTCGAGGCCAGCCAGGAGGTAGCTGCCATCGGCGTCGGCGGCCTGGCGCCGCCGCATCGCGCGGCTGCTGGCCCAGGACCGGGCCGCGCGGTCGAGGGCGTCCTCCAGGGACTCCTCGCTCGGCGCGTCCGAGCCGAGCGCCTTCGCGGCGCGCCAGCTGCGGTTGCTGGACCGGACGGCCAGGATCGTGACCCCATCGATGGGGTTGCCCTCGCCGTCGGTCACTCGGCCACGGATCGTGCCGCTGCCGGTCGAGCTCGCCACGCTGGGACGCTCGGTGTCGCGCACCGCAGCGGCCACGCGCGCGTCCGAGATCGCCCCCGGGGCTTCGGCCGCGGCCACGTCGCGCATCGAGGAGCTGCCGCGCGGCAGCTCGGGGGACGAGCCCTGGCTCGAGGTGCCTGGGCCACTGACCGGGGCGGCTCCCAGGGTCGGCAGGAGCGCGTCGCTGGCGCGCGCCTCGGGGGCTTGGCCGGGGGCGAAGAGGAAGCCGATGCCGATGCCGATGACGACACCGACCAGGACCAGGATCAAGAACAGGGCGGGAGCGGGGCGAGCGTTCGACATGGTTGACCACGAGCTGGTGGTGGGCGGGGAGCGAGGCCTCTCCAGCCTAAGGCTTCTCACTCCGGCGGGGCAGGTGCCGCTTGGCGACTTCAGGCCTGGACCCGCGCCTGGGCGCATCACGGCACCTGGTGAGGCCCGGGGAGGTCCCCCCGGGCGCGGTGCTCACTCTGCTGGCTCGTACAGGAACGGCGCAGAGGGGACCTCGAGCTCGACCGGGGGGCCGCCGCCGCCGTGCAGGCTGTAGCGGTCGGGGGCGAGGGCCTCGAAGCGCGCGACGTGGTTGGCGTCGACCTTGGCGGAGTGCTTGCCGAAGCTGCGGTGGCCGAGGTCTTCGGTGCGATCGAGGAACAGGGCCTGGCCGACCGCGAGGGTCGGGGCCAGGACCTCGAGGGTGTAGAGCTGGGGCAGGGAGAGTTCGACGGTCGCGTCGCCGGCGCGCAGGTCGGCGGGGGCCTCGCCCAGGGACTCGGGGTTCAGGCCCCAGTCGTCCTGGTGCAGGAGGGTGACGAGCCACTCGCCGGGCGGCAGGGCGGTGACCTGGAACTCCGCGGGCGAGGTGCCGGGGACCGCGCTCCCGAGCACTAGGTCGGTGTTGCGCCCGAGCACCTCGCTGGTCGCGGGGTCGAGCACGTGCAGCATCAGCTCATCCGGAGCGGCGGCGTCCTCGAGGCCGAGCAGGCGCACGCTGAGTGTGCGGGTGGCCTCGACGGTCGCGGCCGCGTTCAGGTCCGTGATCGTGCCCTGGGTGCCCGCGCTGGCCCCGGCCCCCGGCCCCGCGGCGAGCGCGGCCTGGTCCTCGGCGGTCGGCTCGACCAGGGTGCGCATCGAGTCGTCCGGAAGGCTCGCGGAGGTCTTGTCCGTGGGCGTGGCCTCGGTCTCGTCGCCATCGGGCGACACGACCCCGGGCTGCTCGAGCTGCGCGCTCGTCCGCCCGACCTTGAAGCCGAGGCCGAAGCCGATCACGAGGGTGACGAAGAGCAGGCCGAAGGGGAGGGTGGAGCTGCGGGGTGCTGGTTGCGCGTCGGGGGTCGTCATGGGGCGAGCCAGATGGAGAGGGCGATGGTGATCGCGTTGGTGCGGATGGCGAGGCGCAGGGCCAGGGCCATCGGGAGCCGGCCCGAGAGGAGGTAGGCGAGGAACTCGGTCGTGAGGACGCCGACCTCGATCAGGACGAAGGCCACGCCGCCGGGGTGCAGCATCACGAGGTAGCTGGCGAGGGGCTGGGTGAAGAGGTTGGCGAACAGGCAGGTGCGCAGGGCGGCGGGGCGCCTCGGCGCGTCGCTGCCGCGCACGGTCAAGAGCAGCACGAGCAGCTCGAGCACGATCGTCACGGCCAGGGTGCCGAGCAGGTAGGCGCTCATGCCATGGCCCCCTTCGAGCTGCGCAGCAGCACCAGGCCGACCAGGCCGAGGCCCGAGAGGCCGAACAAGAGCACGCGCGGGTCGCGGTCGTCGAGGGGCACCCCCGACGCGGTCCACTGCTCGTGACCGACGACCTCGAGGGCCAGCACCTGGGGGCCTCCGTCGAGCCCGAGGTCGAGCTCGGCCACCGCGAGGTGACTCAGGATGCGCGCGACCGGGTGGCTCCAGGGGACGCTGCCGATGTGGCTCACGCCGGGCAGGCTGGAGGGGTAGCGGTCGACCCAGCCGGGGTCGTACTCCTCGGGCGTGGCGACGCTCGGCGGCAGGGCGAAGAGGCGCGTGCCGTACTTGCCGGAGAAGGAGAAGGGCACCTGGTCCTCGATCACGGTCATGCCGCCGAAGCCGCGGACCGGCGCGGCGACGAAGGTCCAGCCGAGCTGGGCGTCGGTGAGGTCGAGGCTCAGCTGGTGGACCACGTCCTTGTGGCCCGGGATGGCGAGGTCGGCCAGGGCGGGCAGCTGGATGGCGAGGGCGAGGGCGAGGGCTGGGAAGGTCATGGCGAGGGTCAGGCCTCGGGCTCGTTGTACTCGACGTCGAGGTCCTCGAGGCGCTCGAGCATGTAGCCGCGCGCGTCGGCGATGGCCTGGTTGTAGACCGCCGGACCGAGGTGCCGCAGGAAGAAGGTGATCAGCTCCTCGGCGCGGAACTCGGACAGGCGCTCGTCGAAGCGCGACTCGAAGAGCGCCGCGAGCTGGTGGGCCAGGGTGGCGCGGCGCTCGGCGTCGAGGCGCAGGCGGATGGGGGCGTCGGGCATGGTGGGCGGGTGGCTCTACAGGCTTGGGTGGCAGCCGTGCGAGGGGCTGGACATCCTAGCCCGGAAGGGCGCCCGCTTCCCGCGCGCTCGGGCCGATGCGGTTATGCTGAACCCACCGGCGCGCTCAGCCTCCCCCCTGAAACATGGCGGCGCATTTCACCCCCACGCTCCCATGCGCCACCTCCGCTTCGCTCCCCTCGGCCTCTTGCTGCTGGCCCCGGCCTGCCAGACCGCGCTCGAGCACCGCACCGGCTCGGTCGGCAGCGGCTACGTCGCCCAGGGCATCCTCGGCGTCACCGCCATGCAGCACATCGGCTTCGAGCTCGAGGACAGCTTCGGCCAAGCGCTCGACGCACAGGAGTCCAGCTTCCCGATGTTCGGCGGCGCCTGGCAGGTCCCGATGCGGGAGGGCCCGCTCGGCACCGACCTGGGCTTCGAGGTCGGCTTCACCTGGGCCGCCAAGTGGGACAGCAGCGATGTGATCGTCGACACCGGCTCCGGCGTGGTCTCCGCCGACAACGACTACACGCTGCTCGACATCTTCGCGGGTCCCTTCCTGGCCACCGAGCTCGGCCCCGACCTGCGCCTCTACGGCAGCGCCGGGCCGATGCTCCAGTGGGGGCGGGTCGAGCTGACCTTCGATGATGTCGCTGGCGCTCCGGAGGACGTGGACGAGGAGGGCCTCGGGGTGGGCCTCTTTGCGCGCGCGGGTGTCGAGCTGTACCTGGGCCGCGACGCCTGGTTCGGGATCGGGGCCCGATGGACCGACAGCAGCGTGGTCTTCGACGACACGGTGGAGGAGGTCGACTTCGACGGCCTGCAGCTGTTTGCGACCTTGACCTTCGAGTACTGAAACCCTTCCCATTTCTGGTTCAAGACCAGGGGGCAGGTGGGTCGATGAGTGGGTTCCTTCGTGCGGGTTCTGTCTCCGCACACCCCCGAACCCTGCCCACTCCCCCAGGGAGCCTTGACCATGCTTCGTGTGGCCGCCCGCCCGACCCTCGTTCCGCAGCTAGGCAAGATCCTGATCGAGCGAGGCATCCTCAAGCCGCGCGAAGTCGAAGAGGCGCTCAGCCACAAGCGCTCGAACGGCTGCAAGCTCGGCCAGTCGCTCGTAGCGCTGGGCTTCCTCTCGGCGCCGGAGCTGACCGAAGCGCTCAACATCCAGGGCCGGATCGCGTGCCTGCGCCTGCATCCCGAGATCATCGACGTGGGCCTCGCCGCCCGCCTCGGCGAGCACTTCTCCCGCGAGAACCGCGCCATCGCGATCAACCGTGTGGCCGGCTACACGACCGTCGCGATGGACGACCCCCAGGACGTCTTCGCGATCGACAGCATTCAGGCCAAGCTCGAGTCGCGCGTCCTGCCGGTCTACGCCAGTGCCAACGAGATCGCCGATGCGATCCGCTACGTCTTCAACGAGCGCGGTCAGGGCGACTACGACGACGGGCGCCTCTCGGTCGAGGCGCTGGTCGAGAGGGCCTCTGACAGCAACGGGCCGGCGGACGACTTCGGCATGGGTGGGGGCAGCCAGTCGCTGAGCTTCTCCCAAGAGCCCAAGCAAGAGGAAGAGGTCGACCTGGGGGAGGGCGTCGACGAGAAGCCGATCGTTCGCCTGGTCCAGTCGGTCCTGATCGAGGCCTTCCAGGAGGGCGCGAGCGACATCCACATCGAACCCAACAGCAACGACTGCCTGATCCGCTTCCGCGTCGACGGAGCCTGCTACGAGAAGACCCGCGTGCCGCGTTCCTGGGCCAGCCGCATGATGGTGCGCATCAAGCTGATGGCGGCCCTCGACATCGCCCAGCGGCGCTTGCCCCAGGACGGCCGCGCCCAGCTGCGCGTCGGGAACGACCGCGTCGACCTGCGCGTGACCACGACGCCGACGATCTGTGGCGAGGGTGCTGTGATCCGGATCCTCGACGGCGGCCGGTCGATGAAGAACATGCGCTCCCTCGGGCTGCGCGACGAGCAGATCTCCCGGCTGCAGCGCATCATCCGCTGCCGCGAGGGCTTCGTGCTCGCCACCGGCCCGACCGGTAGCGGCAAGACCACGACGCTCTACTCCCTGCTCAAGGAGCTGATCACCCCCGAGCGCAAGATCGTGACCCTCGAGGATCCGGTCGAGAACGTGATCGAGGGCGTCAGCCAGATCAACGCCAACCCGAAGATCGGCCTGACCTTCGCGAAGGGCCTGCGCTCGATCCTGCGCCAGGACCCCGACATCGTGCTGGTCGGCGAGATCCGCGACCAAGAGACCGCGCGCATCGCGGTCGAGGCTTCGATGACCGGCCACATCGTGCTCTCGAGCCTGCACACCGTGGGCTCGGTCGAGTCCCTGTCGCGCCTGATGGACATGGGCATCGAGAGCTACCTCTTGGGCGACACCCTCAAGGGCGTCGTCGCCCAGCGGCTGCTGCGCCGCATCTGCGAACACTGCCGCCAGCAGTCCAGCCCGGACCCCGAGGTCCTGCGCGAGCTCGGCATCGAAGACCCGACCGCGAAGTTCTACGAAGGCCGCGGCTGCTCGCGCTGCCGCAACCAGGGCTACAAGGGCCGCATCGGGATCTACGAGATCCTGCTGGTCAACGAAGAGCTGCGCGGCCTGATCCAGGCCGGCGCCAACAGCGAGAAGATCCTCAGCGCGGCACGACAGACGGGTCTGACGACCCTGCGCGAGGAAGGCCTCGCACGCGCCACCGCCGGTGACGTGACCCTCGCCGACGTCCTGTCCATGACCCTCTAGCGACCATGAAAACGATCTACTTCTGCCACGACCAGCAGGCCGGCACCGACGGCCGGCTGACCGACCTCGAGATGGCCGGCTACCGCGTGAAGCGCTTCCAGACCGGCGGTGACCTGACGCGCGCGATCGCCCAGGAATACCCCGACCTGGTCCTGCTCGACGTGCTGGTCTCGGGCAAGAACGGCTTCGAGGTCTGCGCCGGCATGGACCTGGTCGACAGCCACCGCTTTCCGGTGATGCTGTTCGGCGGTGTCTACTCGCGCTCGAGCTTCCGCGAGCACGCCATGGCCCTCGGGGTCACGGCCTTCGTCGAGGGCGCGCCCACGTCGATGGAGCTCTTGAACCACGTCAACCGCGAGATCCGCAGGTTCGAGCGCGAGTCGAACGAGCGCTCGAACGTGGCCTAGAGGTCGCCGAGGTAGCCGAGGGCGCCGAGCTCGGTGGCGAGGGCGCGCAGCTCTTCGGGCCAGGTGGTCGGCGGCGCGCCCGGCGTGTAGCCCAGCTGCCAGAGCTGGTCCGGCTGCCCGCTGGTCGGCGGCTCGAGGGCTAGCACCGCATCGCCCTGGACGCTGGCGTGGCTGAGCAGCGCGAAGGAGGCCGGCGCGGGCGCTGCACCTAGGGGTCGCACGAAGACCGCGAGGTCCGGCCGCGGCAGGACCTCGAGGCCGACCAGCTCGCCAGCCTCGGTCAAGATCACCCGTGCACGCGTGGCGTCGAGCTCCTGTTCGCCGCCCGCTAGGAAGACCTCGACCTCGCGCCAAGCGCCGCGGCCGCGGACCTCGGCGGGCTGGGAAGCGAGGGCGGCGGGAAGGGCCGCGAGGACCTGGGAGAGGGTCCGCGGCAGGGGAGCCGGGACCGCGTCCACAGGCAGGGTGCGGGCCTCGCGGAGGGCCGGGTCCCAGGTCCAGAGTGAGCCGCCGTCGCTGCCGAGCAGGTAGCGCGTGGGGTCGAGGCTGGTGGCCTCGGGCTGCTCGGCCAGCTGCCAGAGGTAGGCGCCAAGGGGACCGGGCACCAGGAGGTGGGCCAGCTCGGCGGGGGACTGGCCGAGGGACTCGGGCGGCTGGTTCGAGACCAGGAAGCGGGCGCCGGGCAGGGCTAGCTCGGCCGCTAGGCCCGCGGCGCGCTCGCGCAGGAAGGCGTCGCTGTCGTCGAGCAGCCAGGCGCCGGCGAAGAGCAGGGCGAGGGTGGCGGCGACGAGCTGGAGCGAGCGCGGCATGCGACGCGGCGCGACCCGGGGCAGGTGGGCTGCGGGGGGCTGTGGCGCGCTGGCGCGCAGGTCGGCGAACTCGGTGGCGAGCTCGCCGCCGAGGGCGCGCAGCTCGGCCAGCTCGGCGCTGCAGGCCGGGCAGCCGGCCAGGTGTTCGGTGAGCGCGGCCAGCTGCTCGCCGGCCAGCTCGCCGTCGAGGTGCACGGAGAGCAGCGGGCGGGTCGCGTCGCAGTCCGGGGGTAGGGGAGTCGTACCTTGGCTCATGTTGTGCCTCCTTCGGGGGCGTGGTCGGCGAGCAGCTCGCGCAGGCGGGCGCGGGCGCGCGAGAGGGTCGTGCGCACGACGTCCTCGGTGGTGTCGGCGATGGCGGCGATCTCGCGGTAGGGGAGGTCGAGCCCGTCGCGCAGGTAGACCATCTCGCGCCAGGCGGGGCTCAGGCGCTCGAGGGCACTGCGCACCGCCGCGCGGCGCTCCCCGCGGTCGAGCTGGGTGATGGGGTCGCCGGGTCCATGGCCGAGCGGGGCGCCTTGGGGGTCGCGCTCGGGCGCCACCGTGCCGGAGGCCTCGCTCCACGCGTCCAAGGACATCGCGCGCGTGCGGCGCAGCTCGTTGATGCAGAGGTTGCGCAGGGTCGTCAGCACCAGGCCGCCGAGCGGGCGGCTGGCGTCGATGTCGCTGGAGGTGGTCATCAGTCGCAGGAAGGTGTCCTGGCACAGCTCCTCGGCCCGCCCATGGTCGCCGAGCAGCACCACGGCGAGGCCATAGGCGGCCGGCCAGTGCTCATAGGCTCGTTCGATGGTTCGTCGGCGGTCGTCGCGCATGGGCACCCGCGGGTGCGGCGGGCGGGACGAGGGTACGTGCTGGGGGTGAAGAGGCGCTAGAGGTAGCCGATCGAGCCCAGGTCGTCGGCGGCCTTGGCCTGGGACCTCTGGGCGCGCTCGGTGTCGGTGGAGGTCGAACAGCTCGCGGCGCCGAGGGCCAGGAGCAGCAGGAGGATCAGCTGGGGTCGTCGCATGGTCCAAGCACCCGGGGGGGGCGGCTCGGTTAACCACGAAGGTGGAAGGATCTCTGTGGAGCGGAGGCGGGCCGCAAGCGCGCCCCTGTCCGCGCCGTCCGGCCCCGCCGGCGGCGACGATTAATCGAGGGCGGTCCTAGGAGTCAACAAGGGAATGGATAGTCTCTTGACCGTCCTAATCCCCAGCCTCGGAGAGGTCTATGGCAACGGTTCTGGTTCCCCGGGAGACGCTTCCCGGAGAGACTCGGGTGGCGGCGTCCCCCGATACTGTGAAGCGGTTCGTGAAGGCCGGCTTGACCGTTCAGGTCGAGCGAGGTGCCGGCGCGTCCGCTCGTGTGTCCGATTCCGCGTTCGAAGCCGCGGGCGCGACCCTCGTCGAGCCCGACCGCAGCGCCTGGGGGGCCGCCGACCTGGTCGTCAAGGTCTCGCCGCCGACCCTCGAGGAGGCGGCCAGCCTGCGCGACGGCGGGCGCGTCCTCTCGATCGTCATCCCGGCGTACCAGAAGCCGCTGATCGAGTACTTCCGCGATCACAACCTCAGCTGCTACGCGATGGACCTGATCCCGCGCATCTCGCGCGCCCAGTCGATGGACGTGCTGTCGAGCCAGGCGACGGTGGCCGGCTACAAGGCCGTGCTGCTGGCCGCGACGTCGCTCGAGAAGCTGTGCCCGCTCTTGATGACCGCCGCCGGCACCGTGCCGCCCGCCAAGGCCGTGATCTTCGGCGCGGGCGTGGCCGGCCTGCAGGCGATCGCGACCGCGAAGCGCCTCGGCTGCAAGGTCGAGGCCACCGACATCCGGCTCGCCGCCAAGGAGCAGATCGAGTCGCTCGGCGCGAGCTTCATCGACGTCCCGGGGATGGAGGACATGGAGGACGAGCACGGCTACGCCAAGGAGGTCACGCCGGAGTTCCTCGAGAAGCAGCGCATCGAGGTCGCCAAGCGCGTGGCCGAGGCCGACATCGTGATCACGACCGCGCTCGTGCCGGGACGCCCCGCGCCCAAGCTGGTCAGCGCCGCCATGGTCGAGTCGATGCCCGACGGCTCGGTGATCGTCGACCTAGCCGCCGAGAGCGGCGGCAACTGCGAGCTGACCGAGCCCGGTGAGGTCGTGGAGAAGCACGGCGTCACGATCATCGGCACCAAGAACCTGCCGGCGACCATGCCCGTGCACGCGTCCGAGCTGTACGCGAAGAACGTCTTCAACCTCGTCAAGCTGATGATCGACGAGGGCGACCTCAAGGACAACCTCGAGGACGAGGTCCTCGACGGCTGCCTCCTGACCCACGCGGGTGAGGTCAAGCACGAGCGCGGCAAGGCCCTGTTCCAGACCGAAGGAGCCCACTCATGATCCTCCCCTCGTTCCTCGCCGTGCTCGCCGCTGCCGAGACCGACTCCTCGAGCGCCCTGCCGTTCTTCCTGATCGGCCTGTGGATCCTGATCCTGGCCTCGTTCACCGGCTTCGAGATCATCACCAAGGTGCCGCCCACCCTGCACACGCCGCTGATGAGCGGCGCGAACGCGATCTCGGGCATCACCCTCGTCGGCGCGCTGTACTGCGTCTTCGCGGAGTACAACCTCGGCGCCCAGGTGCTGGGCTTCCTCGCGATCACCCTCGCGACGGTCAACGTGGTCGGCGGCTTCCTGGTCACCGACCGGATGCTGGCGATGTTCAACACCAAGAAGAAGGGGGGCAAGTAGCCATGACCTGCACCCCACTCCTGGCGGTCTTCGACCTCTCGCTCGTCGAGCAGCTGGTCTACATGGCCTCGGCGTTCTTCTTCGTCACCGGCCTCAAGAAGCTGACCAAGGTCAAGACCGCGCGCGCCGGCAACCGCATGGCCTCGATGGCCATGCTGGTCGCGGTGGTGATGACGGTCTACCTCGTGGTCTTCGAGGGCGACCTCGCGGTCTCCCTGCCCTGGCTGGTCGGCGGACTCCTGTTGGGCGGCGCGATCGGCGTCTTCCTGGCGAAGAAGGTCGAGATGACCGAGATGCCCGAGCTGGTCGCCTTCTTCAACGGCATGGGCGGCGCGAGCTCGATGTTCGTGGCGCTCTCCTCGGCGGTCTTCCTGTCCGCCAAGCTCGCTGCTGACGCGACCTTCTCCGGGGGCCACGGCGCGGACATCGCGATCTCGATCGGCCTGTCGATCCTGGTCGGCTCGGTGACCCTGACCGGCAGCCTCGTGGCCTACGCGAAGCTCTCGGGCAAGATGTGGAAGAACCGCTTCGGCCCCGTCGGCAGCCAGGGGCTCAACATCCTGCTCGTGGTCCTGGCGGTCGGCCTGGTGGTCTTCGGCGGCTTCCTCGCCACCGGCACGGCCACCTCGATGACGGCCTTCCTCGTCCTGGCCTTGGTGGCGCTCTTCCTGGGCGTCGGCCTGGTCGTGCCCATCGGTGGCGCGGACATGCCGGTCGTGATCTCGCTCCTGAACTCCTACTCGGGCATCGCCGCTGCGATGACCGGCTTCATCCTGCACAACAACCTCCTGATCGTCGCCGGCATGCTCGTCGGCGCGGCGGGTCTGATCCTGACCCAGATCATGTGCAAGGCGATGAACCGCTCGCTCGCCAACGTGCTGTTCGCCAAGTTCGGCGAGGAGGACGGCGCCAAGGGCGACACCGAGTACACGGGCGTGACCTCGACCTCGGCCGAGGAGCTCGCGCCGCTGCTCGAGGCGGCCGAGAAGGTCA
>JARGPD010000223.1 GCA_029212845.1 Planctomycetota bacterium | reverse complement strand
CCGCCGTCGAACTCGATGCGCATCCACGGCGTGTACTCGCGGAAGTCGACCGTGTGCTCCTCCGAGCCAGCCTTGAAGGTGATCGTGCGCGCGTCGACGTCGAAGACCGCCGTGAACTCCGACCGCATGGCGTGGCCGTCGGAGCCCGGGGGGCCCTTCAGCTTCGACACGATCTCGTTGCCGTACTTGCCGGTGATGCGCACCTGGTACTGCTGGCCGCCGATCTGGTCGCCCTTGGGCCGCGGCTTGGTCGAGTAGAACGAGAAGCTGCCCTGGGTTCCCTGCAGGTCCGGCACGCACATGCCCGAGAGCAGGGTGCCGTTCTTGAACTTCTTGGGTGGGTAGGTGATCGGCACGCGGATGATCGACGACCAGATGTTCTGGGCGCCGAGGTACTTCCAGAAGGGCTCGGACTTCTGCAGGGCGCGGTGGATCACCCGCTGGCCGAAGGGGATCTTGGCCAGGCCGAGGTTGATCGTGCGCGGCATGGTCTTCGTCTCGGTCGACGAGAGCACCGGCAGGTACGAGCAGGGATCGCGGGTCAGGAAGTCGTAGATGTTGTGCCGCGAGGCGTCGACGCCGGTGGCATAGCTCGACCAGGCCACGGGCGAGATCGACGGGCAGGCGGTCGCCAGCGGGGTGAAGCAGCCCTGCTCCTCGAGCGCCTTGAAGTTCGGCATCAGCCCCTCGTCGCTGAAGCGCTTGGCCAGCCCCGGGTCGAAGCCGTCGAGGCCGACCACGACCACGCGCTTGATGCGCGGCTTGGTCTTGGCGCGGTGCGTGAAAGCGCGCGCCACGACCTTGATCGGCCAGGCGATGATGATGCCCATCGCCAGGAAGAAGGTGCCCACCAGCACCAGCATCGAGCCGGCGGCGGCGATGCCAGCACCCGGGCCGATGTAGGCCATGGCGGGGCTCGCACTGAGGGCACAAGCCAAGGCCGTGCAAATGGTTAGGCGCAGAGCGCGGCTCGGAGAGGTCATCGCGGCGGAGCGGGTCGGCAGGGGCTGGAGGGGGCAGAGGGGGTGAACGAGGAGGCCTGGGTCGTCCCCCAGAGCCCCTATCGGCACCTTGCAGCGGCATCATTAATAGACGAATCCAGCCCGAGGGGGGCTTCGGATCGCCAGACCCCTCCGAAAAGCGGGGGGCAGCCATCTCCACACCTGGATCCTATGATGCGTGAACGATGACCTCGGAAAAACCTACCTCCGATTCCCGAGGTCCGTCGGGAGCGACCGGTCCGAACCCGCCCAGCGCCCCCAGCCCGGGGCCGAGGCCCCGCCCGCGCTTCGACATCCAGCTCGCCCAGGCCCCCGCGGCCGTGCTCGGAGCCATCCGCGAGGCTGTCGAGGGCTGCCCCAAGGTCCAGGGGCTGGTGCTCGACGACGGCGGCAAGGTCGAGCTGACCCTGGTCCAGGAGCGGGTCCGGATCTGGTCCCCCCAGCTGTCGGCCCTGGTCACTAGCGCCGAGGGGGGCAGCCTCGTCAAGGCCCGCTTCGGCCCCCACCCCCACGTCTGGGGCCTGTTCCTGGCCGGGTACGCCACCGGGATCATGCTCAGCTGCGCCACGCTGCTGCTTGGGACCGTCCAGCTGCTTCTCGACATGACCCCCTGGGCGCTGTGGCTCACCCCGGCTGCCCTGCTGCTCACGGGGCTGACCTATGGCGCCGCGTACGTGGGCCAGGGCCTCGGCGCGGGCCAGATGCACGACCTGCGCAACTTCCTCGACGGCGCCCTCGAGCCCCTCCGCGATCGCGCGGCCCCGGGCGAGCCCTCGGTCGGCTAGCGGCCGTGTGAGCTGGGTTCGAGGCCGGCTGCTCGCCGACCGGATCCCCTGTTGCGACGCCAGGATCGGGATAGGATTGCCCGTCCGGGCAGCCTGCGGGCCCAGCCCACACCCGGCCCTTCCCAGGCCCTCCATCAGGAAGTCCGACCCCATGGGAACCCCGTTTCGGACCACCGCGTCCATAGGAAGCGCACGGGCCCACCCGGTCCCGTCCTCCCCCCAGCCTCTCCCGCGCCGCCCCGATGATTCGCCTCTGTAGCCTGCTCCTAGCCCTTTCCCTGCCCGCCGCGGCCCAGGTCACCGTCGTGCCCACGGACGTCAAGCTGCCCGGCACCCAGCCCCTCGAGGCCATGGTCCTCGAGACCACCGGCAGCTGCTTCGCGTGCCACTACGGCTACGACGCGGCGGCCGAGCCCGGGCACCTGTGGAGCGGCTCGATGATGAGCCACTCCGCCCGCGACCCCTTGTACTGGGCCGCCGTGGCCGTGGCCGAGGAGGCCTTCCCCGGCTCGGGCGACCTGTGCATCCGCTGCCACTCGCCACGCGGCTGGCTGGACGACCGCTCGACCCCCACCGACGGCTCCGCCCTCGACCAGCTCGACGCCGAGGGCATCGTCTGCACCGCCTGCCACATGGCGGTCGACCCGGACGAGCAGCAGCACGACGGCGTCCAGTTCCCGCCGTTCCTGGCCCACGACGGCGCCGCCACGCCCGAGGGCTACCACGGCGCGGGCGAGTACGTGATCACGTCGGGCATCGACCGCATGGGTCCCTACGCCAACCACCAGGCCCTGCACGGCGCCCAGCAGGCCGACCTGCAGCGCGACTCGGCCATGTGCGGCACCTGCCACGACGTCTCGAACCCCGTCGTCGGCGACCTCGCGCCCAGCCACGGCCACCCGCTCGGCCTGGCGCCCGGCACCTTCAGCGGCACGCCCGGCACCCCGGTCGCCGGCAAGGCTGCCTTCAACAACCCGCCGCACGCCTTCGGCGTCGTCGAGCGCACCTACTCCGAGCACGTCGCCAGCGACATCGCCACCACGCGCGTCAGCAGCTACACCAGCCTGCCCGCCGACCTGCAGCGCGGCATCCTCGCCGACGCCTTCGCCGCCGTCACCGCCGGCGTGCCCAGCGGCGACCACGAGGACGGCACCCCGCGCTACTTCACCTGCCAGACCTGCCACATGATGCCGACCACCGGCCGGGCCGCGAAGCAGCTGTTCCTGGCCGACCGCAAGGACCTCGGCCGCCACGACCTGACCGGCGGCTCGACCTGGGTGCAGACCGCGATCCAGTACCTCGACGCCCAGGGCAAGCTCGTCGTGGGCGGCGGGCTCTACCCCGAGCACCACACCGCCATCGCCGACGGCATCGTGCGCGCGCGCGCGATGCTGCAGGGCGCCGCCGCGATCGACGTGACCGGCGACACGGTGCGCGTCACGAACCTGACCGGCCACAAGCTGATCTCGGGCTACCCCGAGGGGCGTCGCCTGTGGCTCGAGGTGCGCTGGCTCGGCCCCGGTGGCGAGCTGATCGACGTGGTCGGCGAGTACGGCACCCTGGAGGTCACGCACAAGGGCCAAGCCCTGACGGTCGAGACCCTGCTCGAGCCCAAGGACCAAGGGCTGCGTCGCTACGACGTGCACATGGGCGTGCGCCAGGACTGGGCGGCCAAGCTGCTGACCACCGGCACGAACCCGACCCTGCCGCTGGCCTTCGACCGGCTCGACGGCAGCACGCTGCACACCGTCGGCGACCTCGCCGCCCAGCCTGCGGGCACCGTCTTCGAGAGCTTCCACTTCGTGCTGAACGACCAGGTGCTGGGCGACACGCGCATCCCGCCCTATGGCTTCAGCTACGACGAGGCCCAGAAGCGCGGCATCCTGCCCGTGCCCGCGACCCAGTACGGCAACCCCGGCCCCGGCGGCAAGTACGACCACTTCGACGAGTTCACGCTGACCCCGCCCGTGGGCGCCGCTTCGGCCGAGCTCAAGCTCTGGTACCAGTCCACCAGCTGGGAGTACATCCAGTTCCTGGACCTAGCCGGCACCGGCGCGGTGGCGCACCTCGCGAACACCGGCGCCGACCTGCTCGACGCCTGGCTGAACACCGGCATGGCCTCGCCCGAGCTGATCCAGTCGAACACCTGGACGGCGACGCCCGGCGACTGCGACCACGACGGCGTGCTCGACTCGATCGAGATCGCCGGCGGCACCGAAGCGGACTGCGACATGGACGGCACGCCGGACGCGTGCCAGCTGGCCTTCGAGCCGGCGGCCGACCTCGACGGCGACGGGACCCTCGACGTGTGCCAGTGGCTCTCGGCCGACGTGGCCGAGCTGTCGGTCGCGACCGGCGGCACCCAGTCCCTGGCCCTGCACGCGGGCAGCGCCCACGCGGGCGAGCTGTACCTGGTGCTCGGCTCGGTCACGGGCACGACGCCCGGCCTGCCGCTCGGCGCCTTCAACCTGCCGCTCAACCTCGACGGCTACTTCGACTTCACCCTGGCGCATCCGAACACGCCGATCCTGCAGGGCACCTTCGGCGCCCTCGACGCGGCCGGCGCCGGCTCCGCCACGATCAACGTGCCCACAGCCACCAGCCCGGCCCTCGCCGGCATCGTCGGCCGCCACGCGTTCCTGACCCTGGCGCCCGTCGGCCTCGCGGTGACCGGCACCAGCAACCCGGTCTCGGTGACGCTGGTGCCGTAGGAGTCTGGGTGCAAGCACTGGCCCGGGCCGCCCGCGCTGGGACAGCCGACCGGGGCCCAGCCTCACTCCTCGAGGAAGGTGCCCGTGGCGTGCCAGAGCGCCTCGATGCGGTCGATGCGGCCCTGGGCTGCGTCGCGGAGCTCGCGGGCGACCTGGGCGACCAGCAGCTCGGCCAGGGCCACGGCGGGCACCGAGCTGTCGATCGGGCCGACGCCGGGCACCTCGAGCTGGCACCAGGTGCTGGTCAGCTCGGCCAGGGG
>JARGPD010000042.1 GCA_029212845.1 Planctomycetota bacterium | reverse complement strand
GGTAGGGGCTGGGGGGCCGCTCCCAGGGTAGAGCAAGCCGGGCGATTGCGGGGAGCTGCCGCGCCTACTCCCCGTCGATGTAGCCGAGGGCCTCCATCTGGGCCCGGGTCTGCTCGTCGAACTCGCCGTAGCCGTCGCTGTCTCCGACCAGGCTGCGTCGCAGCTCGGCGGCGTCGCTCAGGTGCCCGCGGCCGAGCTCCAGGAGCTGTTGCAGCTGCTCGAGCCTGCTGCCGTCGCCCGCGACGACCGGGGCCGCACCGACCTGCACGAGCTGCGTCACCACGGGCCCGGGCCCCGCCTCGCCCGGCGCTAGCCAGGGCAGCGGCTCGAAGAGGCTGTGCCGGTCGCCGTAGGGCTGCTGCACCTGCAAGAGCGCGCGATCACCCTGGTAGGCGGCGCGATCGAGCCCGTAGAAGCCGCGCCCGCCGGTGCCGAGGTTGAAGCCGCTGGCGGTCTCGGCGAAGACCGCACGCTGCTCGAACGCGCCCCTGCGCAAGCCCTCGAAGAGGGACCTCCCGGTGGACTGGGTCGCGGGGGCGTCGGCCACCTCGAGCAGGGTCGCGTGCAGGTCCACGTGCCCCACGCGCTGCTCGACCACGCGGCCGCGCCAGTCGACCGCCGCGCTGGCCGGCGGTCGCAGGATCAGCGGCACGCGCAGGGTCTCCGGGTGCAGCTGCGAGTGGCCGAAGGAGCCGTGCTCGCCGAACTCCTCACCATGGTCGCTGGTGACGACCACGTAGAGCTCGTCGTACAGCCCGCGCTCGCGCAGGCCGTCGAACAAGCGCCCGAGCTCGTGGTCCGTGTGCGCCACCCCGGCGACGTAGAGGTCCCAGAGGTAGGCCACGTCGGCGGCCGTGTACTGGTCGCTGTCCTCGACGAGGTGCTTGGCGCGCAGGGCGCCCTCGGTACCGCGCTTGGCGATCATGGCGCGCAGCTCGAGCTCGCGCTCGCGCACGATGCCGTCGTAGTCGGGGTCGCTGCGGAAGCGGGCCAAGACGTCGACCGGCGGCAGGAAGGGCTGGTGCACCTCGTAGGTGTGCAGGAAGAGCAGCCGCGGGCGCGCGTCGTCGGCGGTCGCGTCGAGGTGGCCGAGCAGCTTGTCGACCTTGGCCTCGACGCCTTCGTAGGCGTTGTCGTGCAGCTCGAAGCCCTGGCCGAGGGCCCAGTTGTCGTTGAAGGGCCCGCCGTCGGTGAAGGCCGCCGTGTGGTAGCCGCGGGCGGCGAAGCTCTCGGCCAGGGTGTCGAACTCCGGCAGCAGCTTGAAGAAGCCCTGGCCGCCGCGCGCCACGTTGGTCACCCGGTGGGTCCAGGGCGTCACGCCGGTGAACAGGCTGGCGTGGCTCGGAGCCGTGCTGGGCGCGTGGGCGAGGGCCTCGCGGAAGAGCGCGCCGTCGGCGGCGAGGGCGTCGAGCACCGGGCTGGTGAGCCGCGGGTTGCCGTAGCACGAGAGGGCGTCAGCGCGCAGGGTGTCGATGCTGATCAAGAGCACCGTCGGCTGCTGGGCGGACTCGGCAGGCTCGTTGGCTGTGCCGCAGCCGGCGGCCAGGGCGGCGGCGAGGCCTGCTAGGGCCAGGGACCCCTTGGGCGTGGCGCTTCTCGATCGATCGACCATGGCCGAATCCTAACCGCTAGCAAGCCGGCACCATCGCGTGCGCCGGCCCGAAGCCCCCATCGACGCGCCCTGCGAGATGCCAAGCGCCGGCCCGCGCGAGCGCACGGCCCAGCGCGCTACTCGCCCCCGTCGCCGAGCTGCACCAGCACCTCGGCGCTCCACATGCCGCGCGGGTCGCCGCGCTCGGCCAGGGTGCGCTCGAGGGTGGCGCGTGTGCGCGGAACGAGCCCTTCGAACAAGACCTCGTCGCCCTGCTCGACGCGCACCGGCTGGTCGAGGTCGAGCATCGTGTCGTCGAGTCGGATGTGCAGCTGGTCCACGCCGCTGGCCTCGAGGATGCGCACGGTCTGTCCCGCGCGCTCGACCACAAGCCGCGCGCCGCGCACGGGCTCGTCCACCGCCAGCCAGTAGAAGCGCGCGTGGGTGCGGTCGTCCTGGACCCAGACCACGCGCTCGGGGCGCAGGTCGCGGGCGAACCTGGCCATCCACGGTAGGGCGGCGGCGTCTTGGCGGTCCATCCAGTGGCCCTTGCCCACGTGGATCTCGACCCAGTGCTCGTAGCCGCCGGGATCGGCGGCCTGCAGGTCGGCCAAGAGGCCCTTCCAGCGTGCGGCCACGGCGTTGCGCTCGTAGGCCCCGTCGTTGGCGCCCATGTGCAGGGTGAACGCCAGGTTGCGCAGGCCGTCGGGCTTGGCGTCGTTGGGGTGACCGGCCATCATCGCCGCCGCGGCGAAGCGGTCGGCCATGCGCGGCGCGAGCTGGTAGACGCCGTCGCCGCCGGCGCTGTAGCCCAGCAAGAAGACGCGGTCGGGGTTGACGCCCTCGAGCAGGACCAGGTCCTCGATCAGGCGGTCGAACAGGTCGTCGATGTGCGCCTCGTGCCACAGGTTCCAGGTGTTGGTCGGCGCGCGCGGCGCGACGTAGACGCCCTCGTCGATCTGGTACAGGCGCTTCTGGTTCTCCCACTGGCCATCGTTGACGCGCGCTGCCGTGCCGCCGCCGCCGTGCATCGAGATGTAGAGCGAGTGGCCGCCCTCTGGCGCGTCACCATGAACGCTGTACCAGAAGGGCATCGTCTTGCCGGCCAGGGTCAGGCTGCGCGCCTCGAGCTCGGCGCGACGCATGGGTGCCAGGGCGGTGGCGTGCTGCTGCCACAGCTCGCTGGCGAGCCGCTCGGCTGCCTTGCGATCGAGCTGGCCTCCGGCGGGAGCTGCCACGGACGCTGGATCGAAGCCGCCCATCGGCTCGCCGATCGAGGCTCCCGCGTGGGTGGACTCGACCAGCTCGAGGGTGACGAGCTGCTCGTCCTCGGACACCTGGAAGTCCAAGGCGGCCAGCTTGTCCCCGTGCCGCGCCGACGCGTGGTAGGCCGTGCCGATCGGCAGCAGCAGCTCGACGTGGTCGTTGGCGTCGAAGCGCTCGTCCTTGGTCGTGGCGCTGAGTCGCTCGCCGCCGTCCTCGGGATGCAGCTGGACCTCCACCGCGCGCCGCTCGGCCCGGCCACCTGGATCCGCAGCATCGAGCACCCGCAAGCGCACGCGCGCGTAGCCCTCGGGCACGACCTGGGGCTGCTTGGTGTAGCGCTCGGTCACGTTGACCGCGAAGACCTGGTCGGAGTCCGGGCGCCAGACCATCGGGAAGGGCTGAGGCGTGCGCTTGAAGCTGACGGCGAAGATGCCGTAGCGCTGGGAGTCGGGCTTGGCCTTCGAGGCGCGGCCGAGGAACCAGGCCTTGCCGAGCTCGTCGCCGGTGGGCTCGGCGGCGCCGGTGACGTGCCAGCCGTCGTCCCAGACCTCGACCCACGAGTGGTTGCCGCTGTCGTCGGACCAGGACGGGATGCCGACGAAGCGCGCGGGCACGCCGACGGCGCGGCAGGCGTCGATCAGCAGCACCGCCAGACCGGGGCACGCGGCCATGCCGGCCTCGATCGACTCGTAGGGGCTCTGGTCGGCCTTCGGGCGCTTCGTCGAGTAGATCACGCCGACCATCGGGAAGATCTTGTTGTTCAGGATCGCGGCGGCGTGGCTGGCGGTCTTGGCCTCGGCGACGAGCGGCCCGAAGCGCTCGCGGAAGTCGCGCCGCCAGGCGTCGCGGCGCTCGTTGATGCTGGCGTAGGGCAGCACGTTCTCGAGGAAGACGTCGTAGGGCATCGAAGCGGACCACGGCGCGGCGTCCCAGGCCTCGTGGGCGACGACGACGTGCTCGACGAGGAAGTCCGCCGAGAGCGAGGTCAGGTCGCCCGCTGGCATGTGCCGGATCAGGAACTCGAGGCTCGCACGCCGCTCGCCTGCCAGCCGAGCGAGGCCGGCCTCGAGCTCAGCGCGGTTGTCGCCCGCGCGGGAGAGCGCGGCCTCGAGCTCGACCTGCTCGGGCGCGGGCGGGCGCGGGTGGCTGTGCTCCTGCTGATCCGACTGATCCGGAGCAGAGTCCTGGGCAAGAGCGGACTGCGGCGCGAACAGCAGCGGCAAGGCGAGGAGAAGCAGGCTGGCTTGGCCCATGGTCAGATCGGGTCGAGTGGGAGAACGTGCGGGTCCGTGATCCTAGCCCGATTTTCAGGTCACGTTCCGCATCGACGCGGCGAACCACACCATTCGAACTTGCCCCGGGCCTGGTCCCAGACCGTCGGTCTGCAGCTCGAACTCGGCCTACTGCCAGCGGGGTTCGACGGCGAGCAGCTTGCGGACGAAGAAGTCGCGCAGGCGGCGGGTGCCGTAGGGGGTGCCTGCGGCGCCGTGGCCCACGCCCGGCATCACGAGCAGCTCGAAGTCCTTGTCGGCGCGGATCAGCGCGTCGACCACCTGCATCGTCGAGGCCGGATCCACGTTGCGGTCGGCCTCTCCCACGATCAGCAAGAGGTCGCCGGTCAGCTCGTGCGCGTTGGTCACGTTCGACTGCTCGGCATAGTGCGGCCCGATCGGCCAGCCCATCCAGGCCTCGTTCCACCAGATCTTGTCGACCCGGTTGTCGTGGCAGCCGCAGTCGGCCACCGCCGCGTGGTAGAAGTCGCCGTGGGAGAGCAGGGCACCGAGGGCGCTCTGGCCGCCGGCCGAGCCGCCATAGATGCCGACCCGGGCGAGGTCCATCGCTGGCTCGTGCTTCGCCGCGGCCTCGATCCACAGGCGCCTGTCGGGGAAGCCCGAGTCGCCGAGGTTCTGCCAGGCGACGTCGTGGAAGGCCTTGCCGCGGTGGTTGGTGCCCATGCCGTCGATCTGCACGACCACGAAGCCGAGCTCGGCCAGGGCCGCCGGGCCAGAAGTCGCGCGGAAGGCCTTCGGCACGAAGGCGCCGTGGGGCCCGGCGTAGATCGACTCGATCACGGGGTAGGACTTCGACGGATCGAAGTTCGCTGGCCGACGCAGGATGCCCCAGATGTCGGTCTCGCCGTCGCGGCCCTTGGCCACGAAGCGCTCGGGCGCGCACCAGCCGGTGGCCAGCAGCGCGGACAGATCAGCGCGCTCGAGCTCCGCCACCAGGCCGCCGTCGCGCGCGCGGCGCAGCTCGTGGACCGGGGCTAGGTCGACGCGGCTGTAGCTGTCGACGTAGTGGCTGCCGTCCGGCGACCACTCGAGCGCGTGGGTCCCGTCGCCGCGCGTCAGGTGCGTCAGCTCACCCGTGTCCAGGTCCACGCGCACGAAGTGGATGTGGTACGGGTCCTGGTCCTCGAAGATGCCGCTGACGCGCAGCAGCGCGGTGCGCGCGGCCTCGCCTGTGGCGTCCGACTGCAGGCGCTCCACGTTGACTTCCTCGACCTCGCGAACGACCCACGCGCCACGCGTCACCTGGCGCTCGACCGCACCGCTCTGGCCGTCGATCAGGTAGAGGTGGTTCCAGCCGTCGCGCTCCGAGGCCCACAGGTAGTCGAGCTCCGGCCCGCCGTCGCGCTCGGTCACCAGCTGCCGCAGGTAGGTCTTGCCGGAGTAGTCGATGAAAGTCGCGCTGACCTCGTCGATCAGCGCGCGCGCCGCACCCGTCGTCGCGTCGACCGCGACCAGCCGCAGCACCTGGTGCCCGCGCTGGTTGTAGAGGAAGGTGAGCGTGCTCGAGCCCGGCTGCCAGTCCAGGCGCGAGATCGACCAGGGGCTTGGGAAGAGCGCGTCGTCGACGGGCACCTCGCGGCCCTCGGCCAGGTCGAACAGGTGCGGCCGGTCGTGGTCGATGGCGTCGCCCGGCTTGAGGTAGTCGTAGCTGTGCAGCTTCGGCTGCAGCTGGTCGCGCGGCGACGACTCGACGTAGTGCACCTCGCGCGCGTCGCCGGCGACGGTGTGCACGACCGCGGCATAGCGGCCATCGGGCGAGAGGCGCGCGCGGCCGCCGAAGCCGGCTTCGGCCGTGCCGCCGTGGGTCAGCTGCGTCTCGACACCGCTTGCCTCGTCCCGCATCCAGACGTCGTGGTCACGCACGAAGGCCGCGAAGGGGCGCGTCGCTCGGGGCTCGCCTGACTCGGCCGCCTGGCGCCCGCCCGCACCACCGCGCGGGACCGGTGTCTGTGCGTGGACCAGGGCCTCCGGGCGCCCGGCTTCGGCCACGTAGCCCGCGCGCAGCTTCCCGTCCGGCGTGCGCACGACCCACGCGTGGCCCGCGTAGGTCGAGTTGCTCCAGGTGCCGCCGGGTGCGACCCTGGCGTACTCGCGCTCGGCCCCGGAGCGCGGCACCCACAGGATCGTCAGCGCTACGTCGAGGTCGTTGACGAAGTGGATCGGGCAGCTCACCCCACCGTCGTTGCTGCGCGGCGGCGTCTCGCTCGCCTTCAGCAGCAGCGGCGCGGCGCCACGGATGCCCACGCTCGTCACCTCGCCCGACTCCAGCTCGTAGCGCCAGGCGTCGGTCACCGCCTTGAAGGACAGGAAGAACGCCTCGCCGTCGAAGCCCACCGTGGCCGGCCCCGTCGTCGCGCCCGCCTGGGCCACGTCCGCGATCGCCGCACGCATCACGTCGACTGACGGCAGCAGCCGCCGCTCGCCCGTGGCCGCGTCGACCAGCACGCTCTCGCGCGCGCCACCCTCGGCGTCCCGCGTGTACCAGAGCGCCTGCCCCCCATCGAGCCAGGTCACGTCGAGCTGGTCGTTCGCCACCAGTCCGCGCGTCATGCGGCCGAGGTTGGCCGCGCGCTCGTAGTCGGCCTTCGAGCCCTGGGCCAGGAGCGGCGTCGCGAGGCAGGTGGCGAGGCCGGCGACGAGGAGTGGTGCGAACAGGCGGGTCAAGGTCGGCATGGGTCGTTCTCGGTCTGGGGGACTTGCCCAGGTTCTACCACCGCCGGGCGCGGTTCGCCCGGGGCACCCCAGGGCCTCTACCCAAGCGCGACACGGGCCCGCGCCTCGACTCGAGGTGCGGGCCCATGCCGGGGACGACTGCGTGCTGGTGACTAGGGTGCGACGGTTGCCGTCAAGAGGTTCGAGAGCTCCACCGGAGTCCCCGGGGCCAAGGTGCCGACGTTCGCGGCCTGGAAGCCGAAGGTCACGCCGACCAGGGCGGGCAGGTTCGGGAAGGTCGCGCTGAAGCTGGCGCTGCCTGCCACCATCGGCTTGGCAGCCATGAAGGTCGGGCCGCCGACGACGCTCAGCATCAGCTCGCCGAGGCCTGGCAGGACGACGCCGCATCCGGACGGGTCGGTCGCCTCGGCACCGTAGTAGAACAGGGTCAGGCCGGTCGGGTAGGCGGCCGAGGTCGCCTCCAGGCCGAGCGGCTGGCCGAGGGCCAGGCTGGGCGAGGTCGCGCTGAGCACGACCGGGTTGCCGAAGCAGCCGGGCACCGCGGTGAACGCGGGCTTGGTGAGCTCGTGGGCGCCGATGTCGACCAGCGGCGCGCTGCCCGAGCCGGTGTCGGGCACGCTCGGCTCGTCGGACTGGCGCGGGTTGTGGGCGAAGTCGAGGGTCACGCCGGGCACGACCGAGCCGTTGTCACCCGCGTCGATGGCGGGCGAGGCCAGGGTCAGGGCGTAGTCGCCGCCGACCACGTCGACGAACATCGGGTCGCCGCTGAGGTTGCCGGTGCCGACGTAGCCGCCCTCGACGATCGAGTAGGTCACGTTGGTGCCCGCGCTGACCTGGTTGGCCGAGCCCTGGGCGCCGGCAGCGCCGGAGTTGTCGTACAGGATGCAGTTGGCGACGATCGTGTTGTTGGCGCCCTGGTTGCGGATGCCGCCGGCCGCGTTGTTGGTGGCCGAGTTGCCGATGATCGAGCAGTTCGAGAACTTCGTGTTGCCCCCCGAGCCGACCCAGATCGCGCCGCCGCCGCTGGAGCCCGTGGCGGTGTTGTCCCGGAAGACGCAGTTGCTGACGATCACGCCGCTGGTGGCGAAGACCTCGAGCGCGCCCGCGCGCACCGCGGTGTTGCCCTCGAAGTAGCAGCGCTCGTAGCGCACCGGGCCGCCGTTGGCGATGTCGAAGGCACCGCCGAAGGAGCCGCCCACGCCGTCCAGGAACGAGCAGTCCTCGAAGGTCGGGAAGGCGCCGTTGTTGCAGTAGCCCGCCGCGCCGCCGAAGCTCGAGCGGTTGTCCTTGAAGCGCACGTTGCGCACGGTCGGCGAGACCGCGCCGAGGCACAGGATGCCGCCGCCGCGGTCGTTGTTCGAGCCGCCGCCCGAGGCGTTGCCGCCGACCACGTCGAAGCCGTCGAGCACCGCCGTCGCGTTGGTGCCCGTCGTGCGGATCACGTGGTAGCTGTTGTCCAGGAGCGAGCCCGTGCCGTCGTCGCCGTTGAGGTCGCCGCTCAGGATGCTCGGCGCGCTGCCGAAGGCCGGGCGCTCCGCGGGGGAGGCCTCGCCGCCGAGGAAGCCGCCGAAGAGCGTGACGCCATTCTTGAGCGAGAAGGAGGTGCCGCGGGCGCCGGTGTTCGTGGGCCGGTAGCTGCCCTGGGCGACGAAGATCTCGTCCCCGGTCACCGCGGCGGTGAGGGCCGCTTGGACGCCGAGGTCGCCCTGGAAGGCGTCGGCCCAGCTGGAGCCGTCGTTCAGGCCCGTGGTCAGGTTGGCGTCGACGTGCAGGGTGCCCGCGCTCGCGGCGGCAGAGAGGCAGAGGCCGGCGAGGGCGGTCTGGAGGAGTCGGGACATGGCAGGGGAGGCTGGGGACGAGGGTGGATGTGGTGCGAGCGCGGCCCGAAGAAGGACCGCGCTCGCTCGCGCTCGGAACGGCTCGCGAGGAGGCCGCCGACTTGGGACGGCCACGACCCCCGCGAGGTTCCGCTAGGGCAGGTACTCGACCTGCACCGCGTTGCTGGGCGAGAACAGGGTCGGCGTGCCGTCGAAGGCCAGGCACTGGGCGACGATGCTCAGGGGGCCGCCGCCGCCGGCGACGGGCAGGTTCAGCTCGCCCGAGGCGTTGGTGTTGAACGCGCCGATGTAGAAGGGCGGGAAGGCCAGCACGGTGTTGGCGATCTCGGGGATGAAGGTCGGGACCGCGGTGGCCGAGGCCAAGACGAGCACGGGCACGTTCGGCACGGCGCCGGTCAGCTTCAGCTGGGCGGTGACGCCCGAGTGCAGCTCGTTGCCGCAGACCGTCAGGGCCAGGCTGCCCACGCCGCCGCCGAGGTCGGCCTGGCAGACCGGCACGCGGCGGTAGGCCGTGGTGCCGGCGTTGCGGCTGACGATCAGGTCGTCGAGGCCGTCGCCGTCGATGTCGAACGCCGCGATGTCGTGGGTGCCCTTCATGGTCGCGGTGGTCAAGCCCACGACGCCGATCCAGCCGGTCCCACTCGTGCTCTCGCGCTCCTCGCGCAAGAGCGCGCCGCCGGGGCCCGAGGCGCCGCGGTTGTGGTAGATGTGCAGGCGACGGTTGAAGCCCGACACCTGGGGGTCGACGTCGGCGATCAGGACGTCGTCCAGCCCGTCGCCGTCGAGATCGGTCACCAGGCTGTTGGCCGCGTAGCTGTCGTCGCTGCCGCTGAGGAAGTCGAAGGCCACGAGCGGCGACCAGGTGGCCTGGCCACCCACGGTGCCGGTGTTGTAGACGACGCCGTCCTTGCCGTTCTCGCTCACGACCACGTCGAGGCGCCCGTCGCCGTTCAGGTCGCCGGTCGAGACCGCGTAGGCCGAGCCCGAGTAGATCGTCTGCTGGCTGACGAACGAGCCCTGGTTCAGCGGGTCGTTGTAGGCCACGGTCGCCGCCGCGCCGCCGGGCACGCCGTTGGTCTGCTTCAGGATGTCGTTGGCGCCGTCCTGGTCGAAGTCGGCGATGACGGCGCTGTTGCTGAAGTTCGAGTCGATCATGCCGGGCGTCAGCGACGTCGCGGTGGCGTCCGTGAAGTAGCCATTGCCGTCGTTGAGGAACAGGCGGTCGTCGGTGTCGAAGTTCGCCGCCTCGCCGCCGAAGGGGCTCGAGGCCGAGGCGTCGTGGTCGGCGAAGTACAGGTCGGGGAAGCCGTCGCCGTTGACGTCGCCGGCGGCGACCGCGTTGAAGCGTGCGGCGACGGGCAGGCCCGAGATGAAGTTGATCAGCACCGGCGTGCGCGCGGACTCGAAGCGCAGGCCGAGCCAATTGCCGGCCAGGTCGTCGCCGAGGTTGACGTAGACGCGCGGGTGCGACAGGGAGACCGGGTCGGCCACGTTGCCGAAGCCGACCGAGGTGACCACGTCGAGCCACCCGTCGCCGTTCACGTCGACCACGACCACGTCGCGGTCGGCGGTCGGGGTCTGGAAGCCGAAGTCACCCGGCACGTCGGAGGCCGAAGCGAAGGTCGCGGTGCGGTCGGTCAGCACGCCGGCCTCGTTCATCAGCAAGAGGTTCCTGCGCGCTCCGCTGGCCATGATCGGCTGGACGCGGGCGACGACGAGGTCGTCGAGGCCGTCCTGGTCGAGGTCGCCCCAAGCGAGGTCGGTCTCGAGCGAGGCGCTGGAGATGACCGGCGACGAGATCAAGCTCGCGTCGGCGGCGAACTCGACCCACTGGTCGTTGAACTGGGCTTGGACGGGGGTGGTGACGGCCAACAGGGCCGCCACGGGCAGCAGGCGATGCAGCATGGGTACGAAGGGAGTCGGGGGGATGCGGAACAGGCTCGCACTGAGCCTAGCAGCCCCTCGAAAAAGGAATGTCGTAATGGGGAGAACCCATACGCGACCGGGGAATCGTCCGCCAAATCACAGGGGATCCAAAACCAACCCGCCCACGTCCGATAGGCCCCCTGCCCCACCTTATGGAGCAAGCGCGATGGGCGCTCGCGGGGTCACCATGACACAAACACGACACGACCGGGTTCGGGGGACCTTGCGCGGGCTGACCGCCGGCGCGTTCTTCCTGATCTCCGCCTGTGCGGTCGACAGCGACCCAACAGCCGGCACCTCACCGGGCTCGACCTCCGCCCACCGGGAGCCGCCACCGATCTTCGTCCCCGTTGCCGACGCGGACGGCGAGTACACCGGCGAGTTCGAGCTCCCGGGGCCGCCGCCAGAAGCCGACCAGGCCGTGGAGCTCGGCCCCGGGCCCATCTCCGGGTGAGGCCAACCCACGAGGGGGAGGCCCGCCGACCAGCGGCGAGCCTCCCCCTCTCTCGTCTCCCGGACGCGGGCTAGTCGCGCGCGCCCAGGTACTCCTGCAGCGCGGCCTCGAGGCCCGCGAGCATGCCGCGCAGGCCCTTGTCGGCCTTGGCCAAATCGACGGCCTGCTCCTGCAGCTCGATCGCGCGGTCGAGGTTGCCCAGCCCGAAGTGGACCCGAGCCAGGGTGTCGAGGATCGCCGCGTCGGCGTTGCCCGTCAGGGCCGAGGCCACGGTCGCCGCGTGCAGGGCAAGGCCCAGGTCCCGCGAGGCCGGATCGGCCTGGGGATCGACGATGCCCCAAGCGAGGCTGTTCAGCGCCATGGAGTCCTTCGCCGCGATCGCGGCCGCGACGATGCGGCGCCCGAGCGGCGCGGCCTCGTCCGGACGCTCGGCGGCGACCAAGAGCTGGTAGTTGGCTTCCGCGAGGGAGCCGGCCTGGTCGGGCCAGCGCTCGCTGAACTCGGCTAGCTTCTTCAGCAGGTCCTCCGCCTGGGCCTTGGTGGCGGTGCCCGCCCCCCTTCGGATCTCGGCCGACAGGGTCTGCATGGCCTGCATCTCCTTGGGCCCAGTCACGGGGTCCCAGGTGCCGGCGACCACCATCGCGATCGGGATGTCCATCCGGGACGGGTGCCCGATGTAGGCGACCTTGCCCTCGCGGTCGATCAGGAACGACGTCGGGATGCCGGTCTGACCCGCGGCGGTCATGTAGTCCGCGTAGGTCTTGCCGGCATCGTCCCAGGCCACGGTGTAGCCCATCGTGTCGCCCTTGTCGGCGGTCATCTTGCGGACCGCCTCGATGCTGTTGTTCCGGTCTTCCCTGGTCACTCCGATGATGGTCACGCCATCATCAGCATGCTTCGCCTGTAGCTCGGACAGGTGCGGCATGCTCGCGATGCAGGGGCCTCACCAGGTGGCCCAGAACTCGATCAGGTAGATCTGGCCGGGCTCGAGCTCCGTCGCCTCGCCCTTGACCCACTCGGCCACGGACAGGGCGGGCGCAGCATCGCCGACCTTCAACGTCTCGTTCGGGACCGCCAGGGTCGGGGCGCACAGGCCCGCGACCAGGCCGGCGGCCAGGAACGCTTGGGTTAGTTTCTTCATGCCATCGAGGGTAGACCCCAGGGCCCGAGAGCGCGAGGCGAAGGCACGATCCGTGCCCGCGGGCTCATCGACCCCTTACATCGGCCCGAGGCCAAGGAGCTGGCCCGCGACGGGGGCGGGCTGCGGCTCGCTACCGGTCGCCAGACTGCGCTAGCCAGAGCTCGATCCAGTCGAGCCCGTACACGTCCAGGTCCTCGAGGCCCGTCGCGGCGAGCCGCTGGAGCAGCCGGTCCACGAGGGCGGCCTCGGGGGGAGCCTGGGGCAGGCCCTCGCGCGGGCGGAAGAAGCGGTAGGTCCGGCGGCGGCCGTCGACCTGGATGTCGAGCTGGAACATGGCCTCGTCCGGGAACCCCAGGGAGGGCGCGGCAGCCGAGCAGCACGAGCGAGCACAGGCCCAGGGAGCGGATCATGTAGCCTAGGCCAGCCCCCCCCGCTTCCCGACCGGACTCCCACCATGCGCCTGATCTCCTTCCTGCTCGCCGTCGTCCTCGCCAGCTGGGCCTGCACGCGCGGCGCATCCCAGCCCACCGCGAGCCAGCAGCCCGCCGTCGCAGCCGCAGAGCTCGGCCAAGGCCGCGCGGTCCTGATCACCGGGGCGAGCACCGGCATCGGTCGCTCGACCACCGAGCTGCTCAGGGAGCGCGGCTTCCACGTCTTCGCTGGCGCGCGCAAGGCGGCCGACCTCGAGGCGCTCGACGCGCTCGAGAACGTCACCGCCGTGCGCCTCGACGTGACCGTGCAGGCCGACATCGACGCCGCGGTCAAGACGGTCGCGGACAGCGGCCGCGGGCTCTTCGGCCTGATCAACAACGCCGGCGTCGTCGTCGCCGGGCCGCTGGTCGAGGTCACCGACGAGGACCTCGAGTTCCAGCTCGACGTCAACGTCAAGGGCCCCCACCGGGTGACCAAGGCCTTCGCGCCGATGCTGATCGAGAGCGGCGGCCGCATCGCCACGACCGGGTCGATCTCGGGCGTCGTCTGCTGGGGCCTCGGAGGCCCCTACACGATGAGCAAGCACGCCATCGAGGCCTACACCGACGTGCTCGCCATGGAGCTCGCGCCCCTCGGGGTCGACGTCGCGGTGATCGAGCCCGGCAACTACCGCTCCGAGATCATGACCAGCATGGCCGAGCGCATGCGCGCCAAGGGTTACACCACCGAGGGCTCGCTGTTCGAGGCGCAGATGGACGGGCTCTTCGGCAGCCGCCTCGACCGCGGCCAGTACAAGGACCCGATCGAGGTCGCCCAGGCCTTCCTGGACTTCCTCACCAGCGAGGCACCGAAGCGGCGCTACATGGTCGTGCCCCACACGGGCGAGGCCGAGCTGACGGTCAAGGCCTCCCTGCGCCGCGCGGTCCAGAGGAACGCGGACCAGCCCTATGAGCTCAGCCGCGACGAGCTGGTCGCGCTGCTCGACGAGCTGCTCGCGGAGTAGGTGCGCGCGGGCAGCCTCACGGGAAGCTCAGCTCGGCGCCGTCCGCACCGAGCCGCGCGTCGTGGACGTGAACCTCGATCGTGAGCGACGCCAGGGCGCGCGCGCGCTCGCGGCTCGAGACCAGGCCGTCCTCGACCAGCCCGTCGAACAGCTCGGTCGCAGCAGCCCGCAGCTCGGCGCGCTTGGCGTCGAGCTGTCCCGGCACCTCGGCATCGTCGGTCCAGGGCAGCTCGACCAGCTCCCAGGACCCGAGCTCGGGGAGCTCGCAGGAGGCGCGCTCGGCCAGCAGCTCGAGGCTGCGCTCGAGCACCTCGTCGTCCCAGACACGCTGGACGCTAGCCCCGCCGCCGAGCCGCTCCGTGCGCCGCCACGCCAGCCCCGAGCTGCCGCCGGACGACAGCGGGGTCCCCTCCCCGTCGAGGTCCAGGCGATAGGTCGCCGCAGGCGGCCAGCTCGGGTGCGAGGTCGACCACCAGCCGCCACCGCCACCGCCGAGGCCGCAGCCATAGCCGGCGACGGAGCTCGGCTCGCGCTCGGCCTCGTACAGGCTCAGGCAGCTCTGCAGCTCCCAGCCCTGGAGCAGCGCGCCCAGGGAGCCCGGCGCGTCGACCGCGACCAAGAGCTCGACCGCCGCCCACTGGGCCTCGGTGCACCGGCCAAGGCCGCGGACACGCACCTCACCCTTCGGGTCCGCGAGCTTCCAGAGCGCGCGCTCGAGCCCCCCCGAGCGCTGCTCGTCGGCGGCCCTCCTAGGTAGCCAGCCCACCGAGCGGGGCGCGTCGAGCTCGCGCGCCAAGAGCACCCCGGCCGCGACCGAGCTGATGCCGCCGAGGTCCGCCACGAGCTTCTCGGGCGCAACCCGCGCGTCCAGGCGCACGAGCGCGTCCAGGACCGGATCGCAGCCGCTGTCCGAGCTCACCCCACGCTCCCCCCGGCGCCCCTCCCAGGCCAGCAGCAGGTCGGGGACGAGCTCGGTCCGTCCGTACTTGCCCGCGAGGTACGCGCCGGCGTTGACCTCGTGCGCGCGCTCCGAGCCCAGGAGCTCCGCCACCCGCGGCCAGGCCTCCGGGGGCAGCCCGCCGCCCGCCTGGTCCAGCCGGCCGAGGGCCTGGCGCAGCTCCCGGGGGGCTAGACCGGCGAGCTCGTCCCCGTCGCCCCCGTCGCCCGGGGAAGCGGCCGGGAAGGCGAAGGAGCTCGCGCCCATGGCGGTCAGGAGCACGGCGTGGGAGAGCAAGCGGGGCAGGCGCATGGCCGGCCCAACGGACGGCGGGGGGGCCCCGCGGCGACGCGCCCCCCCCCCCCCCCGCGCCGCCCCCGCCCGGGCGGCCCCGCCCCACGGCCGGGGGGGGGGGCGGGTACCCCGGCGCCGGCCCGCCAGGTGGACTCCGCAGCCGTGTGGGCCCCTGCCGCTCAGTCGGTGCCGTCCAGGTCGGCCGGCCAGCCGCCTCCGAGGGCGCGGTACAGGTCGACGTGGGCCCGGGACGAGGCCGAGCGCGCCTGGGCGCGGGCGTCCTCGATCGCAAAGAGGGCGCGGCGCGCGTCGAGCACCGCGTCGATCGAGGTGAGCCCCTCGCGGTACAGCACGCCGGAGCGCTCGAGGCTCTTCTCTGCGGTGGCCTGGGCCTCGTCCAAGGCGGCCAGGCGCGCGCCCTCGAAGACGATGCCGCGGGCGGCGCTGTCGACCTCGTGCAGGGCGCCGAGCAGGGTCGCCTCGTAGGCGACGAGGGCCTGGTCGACGCGCGCGTCGGCCGCGGCGATGTTGGCGCGCAGGCCGCCGCCCGAGAAGAGCGGCAGGTTGATCGACGGACCGATCGAGTGGGTCACGCTGGTGGCCTTGAGCAGGTTGCCCGGGTCGTCCGCCTGCAGCCCGAGGGTGCCGGCCAGGGACAGGCGCGGGTACAGCTCAGCCTCGGCGATGCCGACGCGTGCGGTCTGGGCCGCGAGCAGGCGCTCGGCCGAGCGCAGGTCCGGACGGCGCCGCAGGAGGTCGGCCGGCACCTGCTCCCCGAGGCGACCCGAGGGAGCGGGGATCGAAGGCCGCTCACCGGCGGGGACCAGCTCCTGGGCCAGGCTGCCGGGCTCGAGCCCACAGAGCAGCTCGAGCTCGGTCACCGCGGCCGCGGCCATGCGGTCGATGCTCGGCACGAGGGCGCGCGCGTTCTCGAGCTCGGTGCGCGCACGCAGCACGTCGAGCTCTTCGACGAGGCCGGCATCGAAGCGCACCGCCGCCGTCTCGAAGCTGCGCTCGAGGGCGGTGATGTTGGCCCCGGCGATGGCCCCGCGGCGCTGCAGCTCGCGCAGGCGCAGGTAGGCGTCGGCGACCTGGGCGACGAGGCTGACGCGCACGGCGGACAGGTCCTCGACGCGCATCTCGAAGTCCGCGCTGGCCGCTTCGATCAGACGCTGGTTGCGACCCCACAGGTCGAGCTCCCAGGAGGCGCCGAGGCCGGCGGTGTAGTCGTTGGACTCGCGCTCCTGTCCGGGGAACAGGCCGAACTGGGTGTTCTCCGAGATGCCGCTGCGGGTGTAGGCGGCCGTCAGGTCGGCGCGCGGTCCGGTCGCGGCGCGCTCGACGCCGAGCACGGCCTCGGCCTCGGCGATGCGCGCGAGGGCCGCGTCGAGGTCGAGGTTGCCGGCGAGCGCGCGCTCGACCAGCCGCGCCAGGAGCGGGTCGTCGAAGGCGCGCCACCAGGCGACGAGATCGACGGGCTCGTCCATGGCCGGCTGACTCTCGGACAGGGCGCCGAGGTCGAAGGCGTGGGCGTCGGGCAGCGCCGGCGTCGGGGCTTCGTAGTCGGGGCCCACGGTGGTGCAGCCGGCGAGCACGAGGCCGGCGGCGAGCAGGGAGCTTCGGGAGAGGGCGCTCACGACAGGCCTCCTTCGGTCACGGGTTCGCTGGGAGAGTCGGCGTCCATCGGTGGGCGCCCGCCGAAGCGCAGGAGCGCGTGCAGCAGGATCGGAACGAGGATCAGGGTGAAGAGGGTCGAGACCAGGAGGCCGCCGACGACGACGGCGCCGAGGCCGCGGTACAGCTCCGAGCCCGAGCCCGGCATCAGGACCAGGGGCAGCATGCCGCCGACCGAGGTCAGGGTGCTCATGGCGATCGGTCGCACGCGGCTCTCCACGCCCAGCCGGATCGCGCGCACCAGGTCGGTCTCGCCCTGGCGCAGAAAGTTCAGCGACTGGTGCACGATCAGGATCGCGTTGTTGACGACCACACCGGCCAGGATCACGAAGCCGAGGATCGTCAGCACGTCCATGTTCTGGATCGGCATGTAGGGGTCGATCATGCTCCAGATGTTGACGCCGCGCAGGGCGGCGAAGCCCCCGAGGGTCGCCAGCGGGACGCTGACCAGGATCACGAGCGGCTGCAACCAGCTCTGGAACAGGACCACCATCAAGAGGTAGATCACGATCGCCGCCAGGGAGAAGCTGCTGGTCAGGGTGCCGAGCGGCGTGCCGTCCCCGACCAGGGCGACCTTGATGTCGTTCAGCTTGCCGGCCGAGCCGGCCATCTCCATGTCGACGCCGGACGGGATCGCCCCGCTCGCCTGCATCCCGCTGACCATCGCGTCGATCTCGTCGATCGCCGACTGCAGGGGCTTGCCCGGCGGCGGCGTGACCTGCAGGGTCACCGCGCGCTGGCGGTTCACGTGCTTGATCACGTCGGGTGCGGTCGTGCGCTCGAGGGTCGCCACATCGGTGAGCTTGATGACCGAGCCGCCCGGCGTCGCCAGGGGCACGTCCTGCAAGGACGAGACCTGGTTGTTGCCCTTGGACGCGGGGCCGAGGATCTTGAGGTCCTTCAGGTCGCCGTCGGCCTCGAACTGGCGCGGCAGGATCAGGCCGTCGCTGTTGGCCTGCATCGCGTAGCCGACGTCGCTGCGGCTCATGCCCAGCTCCTGCAGGCGCTCGTCGTTGGCGGTCAGCCGCAGCTCGGGCGTCGGCAGGTAGAAGTTCGCCGGGTCGGGGTTCACCGCGCGCTGTCCGAACGAGCCCATCAGCCCGCCCATCAGCGCCATGGCCCCGGACTCGACCTCGTCGAGCGAGTCCCCGAACAGGTCGACCTTGATCGCCGTGCCGGTGCTGCCGCCGGTGTTGAAGAGCGGCATCTGGAAGGCGAAGCCGAACACGTCGGGGGCCACGCCGGGCGCGACCGCCTGGTTCATGAACGGCACGACGTCGGCGATGCGCGAGGCGTCCTCGGCGATCGCGCCGTGGAACAGGATCCCGTTGAAACCGACCAGGAAGTAGTTCTGGAGGGCCGGCGGGATGACCTCGCGGGCGGCCTCGGGCATCGGGCCGTTGGGGCCGAAGGGCACGACCTGCATCGGCTCGCGCCGGTCAGGGCCCATGGACTCACCCCGGGGCTCGTCCCCATCGTAGGACAGGCCCGCGAGACGACGCTCGATGTCGAACTGGGCGCCCGCAGCCTCCCACGCCGGCCGGATGCTCTCTTCCACGCGCTTGCCGATCTCGGTCAGCTGGTCGAGGTTGTAGCCCGGCGGCGGCATCAGCATGCCGAAGACGATGTTGCGGTTGCCGGCCGGCAGGTAGTCCAGCGGCGGCATCAGGCTGACGATGCCGAAGGCTGTGCCGGCCACGAAGAGCAGCGTCGCCACCGCGCTGCGCAGCCAGGAGCGCATCAGCCAGCTGGACAGGCCGCCGGCCGCGCCCACGAAGAAGCCCGGGCGCTTGGCCTCGCCTCCCGCACGCGCCGCCTCGCCGGCCTTCTCGCCCGCGCGCCCCAAGAGCACCGTGGCCGCCGACGGGATCACGGTGATCGAGACCACCAGCGACAGGGTCACCGCAGCCATGATCGCCAGGGCGATGTCGCGGAAGAGCTGCCCGGCCGAGTCCTGGATGAAGAGGATCGGCAGGAACACGACCACGGTCGTCAGGGTCGAGGCCAGCACCGCGCCGGCGACCTCCTTGGTCCCGTCGAGCGCCGCCGTGCGGATGCGCTTGCCCATCTCCAGGTGCCGGAAGATGTTCTCGATCACCACGATGGCGTTGTCGACCACCATGCCGACGGCGAAGGCCATGCCCGCCAGCGACACGATGTTGATCGTGCGGCCGAGGGCGACCATCACCATCATCGAAGCGATCACCGAGATCGGGATCGCGATGCCGACGATGCCGACGGTGCGGATCGAGCGCAGGAAGAGCAGCAGCACGATCGTCGCGATCGCGCCCCCGATCAGGATGTTCGACTTGACCAGCCCGACCGCGTCCTCAACGTAGGTGGTCGCGTCGTAGTTCACGACCAGCTTGAGGTTGCCGTCGAGGCCTAGCTCCTGGGCGTGGCGCTCGAGCAGGCCGCCCGGCGCGTTGAGACGCGCGAACTCGGTCTTCAAGCCGTCCATGGTCTCGAGCATGTTGGCGCCGTGCTCGAGGGTGAAGTTGAAGAAGGGCATCACGTGACCGCGGGCGCGCGCCCAGGTGGTGAGCTCCTTGTAGTCCTCGCGGATCTCGGCGATGTCGCTGAGGTAGACCGTCCCGGCCGGGTCGCGGCGCACGACCAGCTGGCCGACCTTCTCGATGTCGGCGAAGCGCCCCACCGCACGCACGCGGATGTCGTTCTTGCCCTCGGGCAGCTTGCCGCCCGAGTAGTTGTCGTTGTTCTCTTGGATCACGGCCAGCAGCTCGCCGTAGGTGATCCCGAGGCGCGCGAGGTTGGACGGGTCCACCACCAGGTGGATCTCCTTCTCGCGCGTGCCCATCATGCCGACCTCGGCGATGCCCTCGATGCGCTCGAGGCGCGGCACCAGGCGCCGCTCCATGAAGTCGTGCAGGGTCGTCGCGTCGAAGTTGGGGTCCGAGCAGGACAGGGCCACCCAGGACATGTAGTCGCGCGTCTCGGGGTCGAGCCCCTCGATCACCGGCTGCAGCACGCCGGCCGGGTAGCCGGGCACCTCGTCGAGGCGCTGGGCCACGGACGAGACGGCCATGTCGATGTCGGTGCCGGTCTCGAACTCGAGGCGCAGCTCGCCCGCGCCGGCGCGGCTCGTGCTGGTCATCGAGACCAGGCCCGACAGGTTCCCGAGGCGCTGCTCCTGCTCGTCGATGATGTCGCTCTCGACCTCTTCGGGAGACGCGTTCTCCCAGAAGGTCATGACGCTGACGACGACCGACTTGACCTCGGGCGTCATCTGGACGGGGACCGAGATCAGCGCCATCAGGCCGCCGAGCAGTGCCAGGATCACGCCGACCGCGATGGTCTTCGGCTGGCGAACCGCTAGTTGGATGAGGTTCATGGGTAGGGGCTCCGGGGATCAGCCCTGGTCGGACTCGGGCTGACTCTCGGGCCGCTGGGGCTCGTCGGTGCCGTCGGGTGCGCCGCCTTGGCCTTCACCCTGGGCAGCCTCTTCGCGGCGCACCGGCGTCACGGGCGTGCCCGGGAACAGGCGCTCGTTGCCCTCGACCACGACCAGCACTCCCTCGGCCAGGCCGCCGGGCACCAGCGGCTCGACCGCGAAGCCCGCGCCCTCGGCGAACAGCACGCGCACGGGTGCCAGCTGGGCGATCCCGTCTTCACCGACGGTCGCCACCAAGGAACTCTCGCCACGCCGCAGCACGGCGTCCTTGGGCACGACCAGGTGCTCGGTCAGCTTGCCGAGCGGCACGCTACCCGAGATCGACATGCCCGGTCGCAGGCCGCCCTTCGTGACCGCCGCCGCGGGCACGTCGAGCACCAGGCGGTAGGTGCGCGCGCGCTCGTCGACGGTCGGGATCGCCCGCGGCCGCACGCCGGTCACCTGCCTGCCCGAGGCCTCGATCACCAGCTCCAGCGTCGCAGCCGAGCCGTCGAAGCGACCGATGAAGCGCTCGGGGAGCTCGAGCCAGGCCTCGAGGGCGCCGGCGCTCACCAGGGTCACCAGCGGATCGCCCGGGCGTGTCCACTGCCCCACCTCGGCGTGGCGCGCGACCACCTGGGCATCGAAGGGCGCTCGCACCACCCCGTCGGCGATGCGGATGTCGACCAGCTCGAGCGCGGCGTCGAAGGAAGCGAGGGACTGGCGCGCGGCTTCGACCAGGGCCTTGCCCGTGCTCACCCCCAGGCGCGCCGAGCGCAGGTCGCGGTCCGAGACCGCGCCCGAGTCGGCTGCCTTGGTCAGGGCTTCGAGGTCGAGCTCGGCGTTCTCGAGCTGGGCCTTGCGCTCCAGGCGGGTGGCCTCGGCCATCGCGCGGTCGGCGACCATCTGGATGCGCGCGGCCTCCAGACGGCGGGTGTCCAGGCGCGCCAGCACGTCGCCGCGCTTCACGTGGTCGGCCTCGCGCACGGTCAGCTCGAGCAGCACGCCCTCCTCGAGGGCGGCCATCTTGCTGGTCGAGCGAGCCCGCAGGCTGCCCGTGACGCGCTCGGTCTCCTGGACCGCGACGCGCTGGGTGGGCTCGACGAAGACGGACTGGGCCTGGGAGGCCGCGGGGGAGGCCAGGAGGCTGGCGGCGAGCAGCGAGAGGAGCCCCAGGGCGGGGCGCAGCGAGGTGCTGGACATGGTCGGAATCCGGGGGCGGGGTGGACGGTTTCGAAACCGGGGGTTCGGATTTATAGCGGCCGCCCACGAAGGTGCAAGTGAAAATCGAAACGAAACTGATCGTTTCGAAAATGGACAGGCTAGGATGTGCCAGGAAGCCCCAAAGAAGAGCGATGACCGACCCCGACCACAGCCCGAGCCAAGCCCCCACCGAGCCCTGCACCGAGGCCGCCCGCGGCCCCGGGCGCCCGCGCTCGGAGGCCTCTCGCCAGGCGATCCTGACCGCGGCCTACGAGCTGCTGCAGGAGAAGCCCCTACCCGAGATCACCAGCGCGGCCCTCGCCAAGCGCGCCGGGGTCAGCAAGGCGACCCTCTACCGCTGGTGGAGCTCGAAGGAGGCGATCGTGCTCGACGGCTACTTCGACGCGATCGAGCACCGCTTCCCGCCCCCCGCCACCGACGACCCGATGGCCGACCTGCGCAGCCACCTGCGCGACGCCTACTCCATGATGGGCGGCCCCGACGGGCGCATCTTCGCGTCCCTGGTCGCCAGCGGCAACTTCCACGAGAAGCTGCGCGAGGCCCTCAACGAGCAGCTGAACTCGCCCCGCTGCCGCGACACCCAGAAGCTCCTGGTCCGCGCGGTCGAGGCCGGGCGCCTGGCCCCCGCTCTGGACCTGGAGCTCTGCACCGAGCTGATCTGGGGCCCGGCCTTCTTCCGGCTGATGACCGGCGCGCCGATCGAGGACGACCTGGCCGACCGCGTGCTGGGCATGCTCGTCTGTGGCCTGGGCACCAAGGCCTGAGGAGCCCCGGCGACACAGGGCGTGCCTCCCCGGATAGAATCCTGGGGCGCCCCCCAGCCCCCACCCTCGAACCATGCACGCAGCCCTCCTCGCCCTGGCCCTCGCCGCCAGCACCCCCGCCCTCGCTCCGTCCCAGGAAACGCCCGAGGTCGATCAGAACGATCCGGTCGCCGTCTACCACGCCCTGCACGAGGCCGGCGACCACGCAGCGATGGTCGCCTTCTGGGCCAGCAACGAAGCGCGGGTGCTGTACACCATCGACGCCGACCTCGAAGGCAGCCTCGCCATGTGGGAGGGTGCCCGCGACCCCGAGACCGGCGAGGTCGTCCTCAACGATGAGGCCCAGGCTGTGATCGACCTGCACCACGACCGCGCCCTCTTCGGTGCGCGCGCGGCGGCCGAGGCCTTCGACCGACCCATCTTCCACGACTACGTCGCCTCCTTCATCTCTTGGAGCGCCGAGGACAAGCTGGCCTTCCGCGGCGGCCAGGCGGCCTTCAGCAACGCCATCACCGCGCTCGGCACCGGGGACTTCGAGGCTGCCCTCGTCGCCGGCGAGCGCTGCACGAGCTTGGCCGAGCCGCTCGGCGACTGGTGGGGTGCCTCCATGGGCCTCGGCGCCTCCGGTGCGGCGCGCCTCGAGCTCGGTGACGCGGCCGGCGCCCTGGCCGACCTGTCCCGGGCGCGCCTGCTCGACCAGGCCCTCGGCCTGTCGCGCTCGGAGAAGCGCAACCTCGACTCCATGCTGCGCGCCTGCGTCGAGCTCGGCCGCATGCCCCGCGCGATCGCCTGCTGCGAGGCGCTGATCGCGCTCACCAGCGGCGACGAGGCCGCCGCCTACACCGAGCAGCTGGCAAGCCTACAGGCCGGCGAGTGACGCCCCGGGGCCTCGAGCCCCCCGCCTAGGTGCCATCCAGGGGCCCTCCCGCATGCCGCAGGAGGGCCCCTGGCCGCTGGAAAGGGAACCATCCATTAAGAGGAGGAGTGCGTGCTACGCTCGATCTCCCATGAAGATCCCCTCTCCTCGCCTCTTCGTGGTCGTCCCCGCCATCACCGCTGCCGGGCTGCTAGCCTTCGGCCAGGACGGTGAGACCTGGGGCGACTCCCCCGCTCCGGACTTCCTGCGCGACGTCCGGCCGATCCTCACCCAGAAGTGCTTCGGGTGCCACGGCCCCGACGAAGCGAAGCGCGAGGCGGACCTGCGCCTCGACATCCCCCTGGCCCAGAACCCCGGGCTGACCGAGGACCTCGGAGGCTACGCGCTCCTGGTGCCCGGCGACCCGGAGAGCTCCGAGCTGATCGCGCGCCTGCTCGACGAGGACGACCCGATGCCCCCGGTCGACGCCCTCGCCCAGCTGACCGACGCGGAGAAGCACACCCTGGCGAGCTGGGTCGCGTCCGGCGCCGAGTGGGCCGAGCACTGGGCCTTCGTCGCGCCCGAGCGCCCCGAGCTGCCGCCGGTCACCGACGGTGACTGGGCCCGCAACCCGCTCGACCACTTCGTCCTGGCGCGCATCGAGGCCCAGGGCCTGACGCCCTCGCCCGAGGCCGAGCGCGAGGCCTGGCTGCGGCGCGTGTCCTTCGACCTGATCGGCCTGCCGCCGACCCTCGAGGAGCTCGATGCCTTCCTGGCCGACACCGAGGACGGCGCCTTCGACCGCGTCGTCGACCGCCTGTTCGCGTCCGAGCACTACGGCGAGCGCCAGGCCCAGGACTGGCTCGACGTGGCGCGCTACGCCGACTCGAACGGCAACCAGTTCGACATCAGCCGCAACAACTGGAAGTGGCGCGACTGGGTCATCGAGGCCTTCAACGAGAACAAGCCCTTTGACGACTTCACCGTCGAGCAGTTGGCCGGGGACCTGCTGCCGAACCCGACCCTCGACCAGCTCGTGGCCACCGGCTTCAACCGCAACCACCAGACCGACAACGACTCGCCCTCGGAGCCCGACGAGTACCGCACCGAGTACGTGACCGACCGCGTGCACACCACGGCCACGGCCTTCCTGGGCATGACCATGGCCTGCGCTCAGTGCCACGACCACAAGTTCGACCCGGTCAGCCAAGCCGACTACTTCTCGTTCTTCGGCTTCTTCAACAACGTCGCCGAGCGCGACATCGACTTCGGCAACCCGCGCCCGCTCATGCGCGTGCCGAACCCCGACCAGGCGCCGCTGCTCGCCGACCTCGACGCGCGCATCCTCGAGCTCGAACAGTGGCTCGACGCCGAGGACCCGATCCAGGACCGCAGCCAGGCCAAGTGGGAGGTAGCCATGCGCGCCGAGCTGGCCGAGGGCCCCGAGTGGAGCACGCTCGAGCCCACCGGCATGCTGAGCCACAACGGCGCGCGCTTGCGCTGGCAGGACGACGGCTCGATCCTGGCCGCCGGGCCGACGCCCGCGCGCGACGTCTACGACCTGGTCTTCCAGCCCGGCAAGCGCCAGGTCCAGGCGATCCGGCTCGAGGTCCTGCCCGACCCGTCCCAGCCAGGCGGCGCCTCGGGGCGCGCCGCCGACGGCACCTTCAAGCTGACGAAGCTGATCCTGCGCGACGGCTCCCTCTCGGACGGCACCGAGCCGCCCCAGGTCTACATGGCCCTGGCCCAGTCGGACGTCGACCAGCGCGTCAAGGACGAGACGGTCGAGTACGAGAACCTGACCAGCCCAGGCGCCATCGACGGCGCCATCGTCTACGAGTCGGGCGACGACGAGCAGGAGGGCTTCGGGGGCTTCTCGCGCGGCGGCGGCGGCTGGACCCTGGTCGGTCGCGCCACGGCCGAGCGCCACGAGGTGCTGCTCATCCCGCTCGAGCCCCTGGACCTGAACGACGCCTCGATCCTCAAGGTCACCATGGAGCAGAAGGCGAGCGGCCGGGCGAAGAGCCTGATCGGGCGCTTCCGCTGGTCGGTCACCGACGACGTGCGCGTGCGCGAGCAGCTCCTGCCGCTGGCGCCCAAGCAGTGGCGAACCCTCGGGCCCTTCCCGGCCGAGGACGTTGCGATGGCCTTCGCCAAAGAGCTCGAGCCCGAGCGGGACCTGGCCGAGGGCCTCGACCTCAAGAAGCGCTACGAGCTACCGATCGAGGAGTCCGAGCCCGAGCCGGGCAAGGGTGGCGAGAAGGGTCAAGCCGGTGGCAAGGCAGCGGGCAAGGCCGAACCGAAGGCCGCCAAGCAGGCACCCGTGATGCCGCCGCCTGCCGAGGCCGTGATCGCGGTCGCGGTCCAGGGTGTGCCCGCCGGACTGCCGAAGAAGGCTGACCCCGACCGCAACCCAGCGCAGCCTGGCGCGGATGCCGTGGTCGCGAGGGACACGACCAAGGCCAAGCCGGAGGCAGCTGCCGGTGGCAAGCCGGCGACCGAACCTGAACCCGCGCCCGCCAGCCGCCCCAAGCGCGAGCCCGCCAAGCTGGCCTGGGAGCAGCAGAAGACCTGGAAGGACGGTGGCTCGAGCTCCCTCGAGGTCGGCACCGGCGTCTACTACTTGACCCGCGAGGTCCACGCGCGCCGCGCGGGCATCGCCGAGCTGCGCCTCGACGGTCCAGCCGGCGTCAAGGTCTGGCTCAACGGCGAGCTGGTCTTCGAGGATGCCCCGCCCTTGGCCCCGCCGAAGGCGCCGGAGCCCACCGAGAGCGAAGGCCCTGGCGGGTTCGACTTCGGCGCCTTCCTGCGCCAGAGCATGAGCGGCCCAGGCCGCGTCGCGCGCCTCGGCTTCCGCGAGGGCACCAACGAGCTCGTCGTGAAGGCGGTCTTCCAGAAGTCCGAGCGCCGCGGTCGCCGCAGCTTCGGCGGAGGCGGAAGCCAGCAGCCCACGGGCTCGGTGACCTTCGACTTCACGGCAGAGGGTGCCGACGTGCTGAGCTACGAGGTGCTGACCGCGCTGCGCGCGACCGCGGCGGCCCCCACGCCCGACGCGATCCAGCCGGCCACCGGCCAGGCCGCTGCCCTGCGCAAGCCTGCCTCCCGCGCGGGCAAGCCCGGCACCGGGACCGGCACCTCCGACGACGACCAAGCGGCCACGACGCCACCCGACACCGACGCGCTCTTCGCGCCGACCGCCGGGGCCATGGGCGCGCGCGAGCACCTCGGCGTCCAGACCATCCAGCCCGCGCCCCAGCGCTACGAGCTCGAGCCCGACGCGCGCCACGCCGAGGTCCTGCGCGAGCACTACCGCCGCAAGGTCTCGACCATCGGCCGCGCCCTCGCCACCGAGCTCGAGCGCCTCGAGATGGAGCGCCGCGAGCTGGTCGCGGACATCCCCGAGACGCTCGTCATGGCCGAGCGCGCCGAGCGCCGTGACAACTACATCTTCCTGAGCGGCGACTACCGCCAGCGCGGCGCCGACGTCACCGTCGGCACGCCCGCGTCCCTGCCCGCCATGGATCCGAGCCTGCCGAAGAATCGCCTGGGCCTCGCCCGCTGGCTCACCTCGGGCAGCAACCCGCTGCTCGGGCGCGTGACCATGAACCGTATGTGGCAGTCCTTCTTCGGCCTCGGCATCGTCGACACGCCCGAGGACTTCGGCGTGCGCTCGGAGCTGCCCGAGCACGGCCAGCTGCTCGACTGGCTCGCGGTCGAGTTCGTCGACAGCGGCTGGGACTGGCAGCACATGCAGCGGCTGGTCGTGCTGTCGGCGACCTACCGTCAGACCGCCAGCGCCTCGCCCGAGGCCTACGCCGCGGACCCGAAGAACCGCGACCTCGCGCGCGGCCCGCGGCAGCGCCTCTCGGCCGAAGCCATCCGCGACAACGCGCTGCATGTCAGCGGCCTCCTGCACCCCGAGGTCGGCGGCCCCAGCGTCAAGCCCTACCAGTCGCCCGGCGTCTGGTCCGAGGTCTTCGGCGGCAGCAGCTGGCGCCAGAGCAAGGGCGAGGACCAGTACCGCCGCGGCCTGTACACCTACTGGAAGCGCCGCGCGCCCTACCCCGCGATGGCCACCTTCGACGCCCAGAAGGGTGAGGTCTGCACGGTCAAGCGGCCCCTGACCAACACGCCCCTGCAGGCGCTGGTGCTGCTCAACAACCCGGTCTACGTCGAGGCCGCCCGGGTGCTCGCCCAGCGCACCCTGGCCGAGGACGTCGAGGCCGGCCCCGCGCAGCCCGTCGCAGCGACAGCTCCGGCCGAGCCGACGCCCAGTGTCGCCGAGGTCCCTGGCGAGGCGGCCTCAACCACGCCACCCGCCTCGCCTGTGGCGCCGACCGTGTCCGCCACCGACACCGCGCGCCTCACCGCCGCCTTCCGCCGCTGCACCTCGCGCCCGCCGACCGCGGCCGAGCTCGAGCTGCTCGGCGGCCTGCTCGCCGAGCAGCGTGCCCACTACGCGGCCGACCCCGAGGCGGCCGGCAAACTGCTCGAGATCGGCGATGCCCCTGGCCTCGGCGAAGACAGCGACCTCACCAAGCCCGAGCTCGCCGCATGGACCGCGGTGATGAGCGCACTGCTCAACCTCGACGCCACCATCCACCGGGGTTGAGCGCCGCTGAGTGACCCCTTGCACCCCCAGAGAACTGCCCGCGGCCTCGCCGCGCCCCCGAGCCCCGTCGGCTCCCCTCTTGCCCTGACCTGCACCGAACCATGAGCAAGTACCAACGAGACCTCGAGCAGGCCACCGCGGCCTACCGCACCGGCCTGAGCCGCCGCGCGTTCCTCGGCCGCGGCGTCGGCGCCCTCGGCCTGAGCACCCTGCTCGGGCGCACCGCCCTCTCGGCCGGCCTGGCCGACGAGGCCGCGCCCTACTACCTGCCGAAGGCCAGCGCCAAGCGCATGATCCTGGTCTTCATGAACGGCGGCATGAGCCACCTCGACCTGTTCGAGGACAAGCCGCTGCTCAACGAGCGCTTTGGCGAGGAGCTGCCGCCGTCGGTGCTGGTCAACCGCGGCGTGCTCGACGCGACAGCCTCGCGCGGCTCCTTCCCCGTCGTCGGTAGCAAGTACGAGTTCCAGGACTACGGCGAGTCGGGCATGCGCCTGAGCGAGCTGGTCCCGAACCTCGCCGAGCAGGCCGATCGGCTGACCCTGCTGCGTACGGTGCAGTGCGACCACGTGCTGCACGAGGCCGCCATCAGCCAGCTCCTGACGGGCGCGCCGCTCGACGGGCGGCCATCCTGGGGCAGCTGGATCAGCTACGCCCTCGGCAGCGCCAACGAGAACATCCCCGAATTCGTCGTGCTGCTCTCGAACGCGCGCGACACCTCGCCTGCACAGCCGCGCCTGTGGGGCCCCGGCTTCCTGCCCGGCCGCCATGCCGGCGTGAAGTTCCGCTCGGGCAAGCAGCCCGTGCTCGACGTCTCGAACCCCGCCGGCGTCAGCAAGGAAGCGCGCAGGAGCGTGCTCGACGCCCTCGAGAAGCTCAATGGGATCGAGGCTGACCGCACCGGCGACCCGGACGTCACGACGCGCATCAAGGCCTACGAGATGGCCGCGCGCATGCAGACCAGCGTGCCCGAGCTGACCGACATGAGCACCGAGGACCCCAAGGTGCTCGAGCGCTACGGCGTCGACCCGGAGAAGGGCACCTTCGCCAGCAACTGCATCCTGGCTCGCCGGCTCGTCGAGCGCGGAGCGCGCTTCGTGCAGCTGATCGACGGCGGCTGGGACATGCACGACAACGTGCCGAGCGCCCTACCGAAGAAGGCGCGCGACGTGGACCAGGGCCTCGGCGCGCTCGTCGGCGACCTGGCCGAGCGCGGCTTGCTCGAGGACACCTTGATCGTGGTCGCCTCCGAGTTCGGTCGCACGCCCCACTGCCAGGGCGCCTTCAACCGCGAGTCCTACGGCCGCGACCACCACCCGCTGGCGGCCGGCGTGTTGATGGCCGGCGGCGGCATGCAGCCCGGCCTGACCTATGGCAAGACCGACGACTGGGGCTGGGACGTGATCGAGAACCCGGTCCACATCCACGACATCCAGGCGACCGCCCTGCACTGCCTCGGCCTCGACCACGAGCGCCTCACCACCCGCCACCAGGGCCGCGACTTCCGCCTGACCGACGTCGCCGGCAACGTCATCCACGACATCCTGGCCTAACCCGGTCCCGTCAACAGCGACTCGCTGCCGCGAGTGCCGCCATGGCATCGAGCCGCCGGGGGTGCGGTGCTGGACGGCGGTGCTCGCGCTTGGGCCGCGACCTACTGCATCAGCGGCGAGAGTCGCACGTCGCGGAACTCGATCGGGGTGCCCTCGCTCTGGAGCGCGATCGCGCCCTCGCTGACGGTGCAGGCCGTGCCGTCGTTGACGAGCTCGTCGTTGACCCAGACCCGCAGCCGGTCGCCGGCGCACTCGATCCGCATGTGGTTCCACTCGCCGAGGGGCTGCTCCGAGTCGTCCGTCAGGTTGCGGATGCGGCGGTGGCTGTGTAGGTCGCCCGATCTGGGCTCGACCCGGCGCTCGGCCTCGTTCGCGACGCGAACGTCCACGTCGTCGCCGATCACCCAGAAGTCGCCGGCCGAGCCCGACTGCAGCTGCACCTCGAGCGAGCGCGGCCATACGTAGAAGATAAAAGGCGCCGAGCTGTGCACCAGCACGCCGCTGTTGCCCGCCCGCGGCTCGCCGTCCTCACCCTCCGGCCAGCGCCACTCGAGGTCCAACACATAGTCGCGGTACCAGCGCTCGGTCTGCAGGTACCCGTAGGGTGCGCCGGCCAGGTGCAGCACGCCGCCCTCGATCGTCGCTACGTCCTCGATGGCCACGGAGGCGTCCTCGGTGTACAGGTTCCAGGCGTCGAGGTTCGAGCCGTCGAACAGGACGACCGGCTCGGCCAGCGAGTGCAAGCGCCCGGGCAGGAGCTCGTCCTCGATCAGACCGGTCGCGGCGAACAGGCAAGAGGCCAGCACGATGCCGGCGGACAGGGGCAGCAGGAGACGCATGGGTGCGGGGGGGTCAGAGGTTGCCCCCGGTGTACCACCGACCGCCGCCCGCTCGCCACCGCCAAAGTGCGAAGTGCCCCAGTACGCTACCGCCGTACGGTGCGGCACACCCGGCGGCGGACTCTCGGATCGACAGCTTGGTGTGCGACACCGTACCGTCGGTCCAGAACCCAGCCATCGGGTGTGCGGGTCCCCGATGCGGCACTTCGCAGACCTCAGTCTGCGGGATCCGGCCCTGGCTGCGCAGCCTCAGCGGCCGGCTCGCCCCCGGGCGCAGGCTGGACCTCGTTCAAGAGCTCGCGGAAGGTGCGCGCCCAGAGGACCTCGAGCTCTGGGCCCGCGAGCACACGCACCTCTTGGTAGACCGGCAACATCACGGCAAAGTCGTCCTTCCCGTCGCGGTCCAGGTCCCCGATCGAGTCCGCGTCCATGCCGCCGCTCATGCTCGGCTCGAGGTCCTCCGGCGTGGCGTCACTCGGCCCGCTCTGACGGCCGTCGAGCGCCTTGCCGTCGGCCGTCGAGAAGACTTGGACCGAGCCGATGTCGCAGTCGATCGCGGTCTCGTTGGTCCCCAGCATGAGGTCGACGCGACCGTCCCCGTCGCGGTCCGTCACGGCAGCCAGGCTCGTCCCCTCGGCATGCATGTAGCCCCCATCAAAGCGTTGCTCCCACAGCAGCTTGCGCTGGCCAAGACTCCAGACGCGCAGGTGTTGGTCCACCGTCGTGGTCGCGAGCTCCGGCACCCCGTCCGCGTCGAGATCATCGAGCGCGACCGCGCACCAGGCGGCGCTGTCCATGGCCATCGCTGGCCACACACCGCCGCTGAAGAGCACCCAGGATGACCGCTCACCAGGGTCCCGGTCCGGGCTACGCAAGAGCCCCGCTTCCGCGGTCAAGCTCTTGGGTCGCAAACCACCAACGACCAGCTCGGCCAGGCCGTCCTTGTCGACGTCGGGCAGCAGCGCCAGGTTGTTCCCGAAGTCACCATGCTCGCGCTTGTCCGCTGGCATCCAGGTCACGCCATCGATCGCCGGCAGCGTGGACCAGCCGTCAACCGCACCCTCGTGCACGCTCCCGTCCCGCGCCAGTCGGTAGGAGCGCACGGGCTCGAGGGTCGCACCATCGACCAGCCACACGCGGCCGTGGGAGCCGACGACGAGGTCGGGGGTCCGGTCGCCGACGACCTGCAGCCCACCGGCGATGCCCGTGCCGAAGCGATGCGGGGCCCGCGGCGGCACCAGCGCGCCGAGCTCGGCCCCGGTCGCGCCCGACAGGATCACGACCCGCGCCTTGCCGGCGTCGGGGTGAGGGAGCGACTCGAGCGGAACAGGCCTGCGCCCCGGGCCCGGGACCTCGGTCGACACCTCGGCCTCGGGCGCCGAGACGCGCGCGCTGCTGGGGACGTCCTCCGCCGTCGCGAGGTCCACCACCCCGTCGCCGTCGAGGTCGCCGACGCGCGCGAGCCGCGTCCCGAAGCGCGCATGGCCCTCCACGCTCCAGAGCACCGCGCCGTCGCGACCCGAGAGGGCCCAGAGGCGCGGCAGCTGCTCGACGATCGGCATGGTCTCGCTCGGTGCGTTGCCCATGCCGAAGGGCCGCGGCCGGTGGGCCACGACGAAGTCCCCCGCTCCGTCGCCGTTCACATCGCCGATCGCGAGCACGGCCGAGTGCAGCCCGTCCCAGTCGTCGAAGGCCAGGCCCACCGGGCTGACGACGGGCGCGAGGCAGAGGGCAAGTAGGAGCTGACGCATCGTGATTCGGGGTAGGAGCCGGGGGGTGGGGCGAGGGTGGGAGATCCCGAGCTTAGCCCCTATCGACCGAAGCCCGGTCACAGCCGAGTAACGAGCTGCCTGCCGCGGGTTCGGTTCCGGCCGGTGCGACGCAAAGGCCACGGTTGGTCGAGTGGAGCGGGCATCGAGCAGCGTCGCTCCCAGTCAGGGTCCCCTGGCGAGTGCCGCCGTCCGCTGCTACCGCCGTTCGGTGCCGCAAAACCGGCGGCGGGCCTTCAGCCGTCTCGACCGACGGGTGGGAGTCGCACACCAAGCTGTCGATCTCTCCGACCGGAGCGTCCCTGCCCGCTCCAACGGGTGGGCCAGTCGGCGAGATCGAAAGC
>JARGPD010000222.1 GCA_029212845.1 Planctomycetota bacterium | reverse complement strand
CGTCACCTCCACCGTCGCCGCCTTGCCCGCCGGCGGCCGCCAGCTCCCGCTTGGCCTGGGCAAGGGCGGTGCCCTGGTGTGCGAGGGCTTCTGCGGCGTCGTGGGCTCCGGCGTTCAAGGCCCGGTCGATCTGCTCCTGGTTCTTCTCCAGGGCCTTCTCGGCGTCCTTCCACTCCGGCGACGTGTCGTCGGGCTCGGGGACCTTGGGTGCGGGCTCCTGGCCGTCGACCCCGGGCTCCCCCATCGAGATGTCGAGCAGGCCCCAGAGAGCGCCGATGCGGAAGCCGCCGCTGTCGACTTCGAAGCCTGGACCGGAGACCTTCTGGGCCTGGGCGCTGGCTGCGAGGAGGGTGCTGGCGAGGGCGATGCTTGCGAGACGTTTCATGTCTTGTCCTACGAGGTTGAGCGTCCCGGGAGCGGCGAGCCGTGCTCACCAGGGACACCCCGGGACACCAAGAGGACGCTCGGCAGGGCCCGTGGTGTCAGGGATTCTTGGGCTTGGGTGGCACCAGCTCGGCGAACCAGGCCCCCTCGAGCTGGGCGCCCCCGGCCAAGAGCGAGGTGGTCATGGCCTCGATCACAGCGGCCTGGTCCAAGCCTGGGGCCAGCCCGAGGGCTTCGGGGTCGAGGCTACCGGCCGGCAGGATGCGGACCTCGGCCCGAAAGCTCTCGGCCAGGTCGGTGTGGCCGCGCCGCTCGGCCAGGGCCCCCATCCCGAGCAGCCAGGCGGCGCCGCGGTTGCGCAGCTGCGCCGTGGGATGGACCAACAGGTCCCGGGCCAGCCCCTCCCCGAGCGCCGGGTCGCTGCGCACCAGGGCCTTGGCCAGCTCGCCGGCCACGACCACGTCGTCGGTCGTCAAGGCCAGCTGGCGCATCACCCCGGGCCGGACCTCACCCAGCGCGACCAGGGCCATGGCCGCCTGGGGTCCGAGCTCCGGGTCCAGCAGGAAGCCGTCCAGCTCGGCCACGGTGGCGAAGCCGAACTGGGTCAGCAACTCCAGGGCTCGGGCGCGCTGCTCGGGGTCCAGGTCGCCGGTGGCGAGGGCCTGGCGCCAGACCTCGCCGATGCGCTCGTCCCCGGGATCTCGCTCGGCTAGGTACACGAGGGCGAAGAGCACCAGCTGCCCGAGCTCGTCATCGGCCAAGAGCGGCACCAGCTCCTCGAACCCGAGCCCCCCCGGGGCGCTGGTCGCCAAGCCTAGCAGCAGACCCAGGTCCTTCTTGCGCAGCTGGGGGTCGCCGCTGCGCAAGCGCTCGAGCCAGTGGTGGAAGAGCCCAGCCAGACGCCGGCCCCCGGCCTCGTTCCCAAAGCTGCTGAGCAGCTCGATCGCGGCCCAGGCCACGGTCGGCTCGCGATCGAAGAGCCGATCGGGAAGGTAGGCCTGGCCCGAGACCTCGTCGGGCCCGAGGATCCCGTCCGAGACCATCGCGCGCAGGAGCTCGACGTGGCCCCAGGCCATGCCCTCGCTGCGCTCCGGGGCCGACAGCCAGGGGAGCTGCTCGTCGAGCAGCTCGCGTCGCTGGGGATGCCCCTTGAGCTGAACCGCAAGCAGCGCGACGTGGTACATCACCTCGGACGTCTCCAGGACGCCGCGCTGGCCGACCTCCTCCACCAGCGTCAAGGTCTCGCGCAGCAGCTCGCGCGAGCCGACCGCGGCCTGGAGCAGCGGCATCAGGACCCGACCGGGACTGCCGGCGAGGTGCCCGTCGGCGCGCCAGCTCGCCAGGTAGTCCGAGAGGGCCAGGACCACCCGCGTGCCCTCCCCTCGACCGAGGCCCCCCCGATCCAGGTGCTGGAACAAGCGCGACACCCCATGCTGGAACAGCTCTTCGTCCGGGAGCAGGCTGCGGCGGTGGAAGCGCGCGACCGCGTGGCCGAGCAGGTCGAGCTCGAGCAGGCGGCCGAGGTCCCGAAAGGCAAGGCCCAGGCGTTCGTCGGCACCGGCGAGGGCCGGGGTCGGCGGCCGGATCTCGAGGCGATCGACCAAGAGCCGTGCGGCGACATCCCGCTCGAGACCCTCGAACCCGTCGGCTCGCAGCCAGGTCGACCGCTCGCGCTCGCTCAGCCCCTCGAACCAATGGTCGTAGGCGACGACCGCAGCAAGCAGCTCGGCCTGGGTCGGGGCGCTTGGGGCTTGGGGTGCCGCGCCGGACCCAAGGCCCGTGCGGCCTGCTACGGGCGCGAGCTCGATCGGCTTGGGGCCCACCTTGGAGCTTGGCAGGGCATGCCCGGAGGAGCCCTCGGCCGTGGCGGGCAGACCCAGGGCTTGGCTAGCCTCGGCATGCTGGGGAGCTTGGGCCGGGAGGTACTGCAGGAGACCGAACGCGAGGACGGCGGCGAGCACGAGGGTCAGGGTCAACTTCAAGCGCAGGGGGGACAGTGGCCTCGGTGTGCGAGCCAGCACCATGCCGGACCGCTCTACAAAGGAAGACGGCCAGCCAGCCCAACGGTGACAGGCCATCCCTCGAAAACCCGACGGTGGGCCTAGACCGCCCCCCCGTCCGTCGCCGCCCAGGGGTTCGCGCAATCTGGATGTAGCCCTTAGAGTGGGGCCATGCTCAAGCTCGACTCGATCCCCGCGCGATGGCTCCCCCTGCTCATGCCCCTCGCCCTCGCTGGCACGGTCCTGGGCCAAGGCTTCGGGGACCAGGTGAAGCTGGACCCGACCGGGCCGAGCAAGTCCAGCGTGTTCGCCGCGGACGTCGATGGGGACGGGCAGCTCGACCTGATCGCCGCCGAGGACTGGAACGGGTCCGTCGCCTGGTTCCGGCAAGTTTCTCTTGGGCAGTTCGGTCCGCGGGTGCAGCTCGCCGGGGGCCTCGGCACGCCCTGGCGGATCGTGGCCCAGGACATGGACGGTGACCAGGACGTCGACATCGTGGTGCCCACCGAGGGCTCGAGCAGCGTCGTGTGGCTCGAGAATCCCGGCACCGCGGCCGCTTGGACCAAGCACTCGCTCACGATCGGGCTGAAGGGCACCGGTGACCTGGTGGTGCTCGATGCGGACGAGGACGGGGATCCCGACATCCTCGCGACCTCGCGGCTCGACCACAAGCTCACCTACCTCGAGAACCTGGGCAGCGGCGCCTTCGCGGCACCGGTCACGGTCACGACCGACATCAGCGGCGCCAAGACCCTGGGAGCCGCCGACCTGGACGGGGACGGGCACGTGGACCTGTTGCTCGGTGGCTACGTCAGCGGCTCGATCGCGACCCTGAAGGGTGCCGGCGACGGCAGCTTCGGTGCGCCGATGGAGTTCGCCGAGGTCTTCCAGCCGGGGTTCCTGGGCGGCTTCGACCTGGACGGGGACGGGGACCAGGACGTGCTGTGCACGGGCTACACCCCGACCGCACTGGTCTGGTTCGAGAATGACGGGGCCGGCAACCTCGGCCTCCCCAAGGTGATCGACCAGGCCTTCGGCGCGACCAGCGCCCACGCGGTCGACTTCGACCTGGACGGCGACCTGGACGTGTGCCTGGTCGCCTTCGCCAGCAACCTCTGCAGCTGGTACGAGAACCTCGGCGCGGGCAACTTCGGCCCGCGGATGGAGCTCGGCGATGGGATCGACGGACCCAAGCACGTGCACGTCGCCGACCTGGACGGCAACGGAGCTGTGGACCTAGCGGTCGCGGCCAAGAACGACGACTCGCTCAGCTACTTCCCGAACCTGGCCGGGCTGCTGCCCAAGCTCGACACCCTCGTCGGGCTGCACTGCGCGGTCGCGGGCGAGGTCGTGCTGGTCGGTGAGGACCTGCTCGGCGCGACCCTGGCCATCGACGGGGTCCCGACCCCGGTCAAGGCCTCGACGGACACCACGCTGACCTTCGACCTGCCCATCGACGTGCCCGGTGGCCGCCACGACCTGGCCCTGAGCAACGGCTTCGGGACCAAGCTGTGGCCGGGCGGGCTAGCGCGCTACCCGGTGCTCGAGCTGCCCCCCACCGTGGAGCTCGGGGCGCCGCTCGACATCGTGCTCGACAACGGGGGCGAGGGCCTCTATGTGCTCGGCATCTCGGGCGACCTCTATGCGACCCCGGCACCCTTCACGGGCCTCGGCTGGTACCACGGCCTGGAGCTGAACGGGGTCTGGCTGTCGTTCGGCGGCGCCTTCACGGCCATGGAGCCGACCAAGACCCTCACGATCCCGCCCTCGGCCAGCGTTGGGCTGGTGGGCATCACCTTCCACTTCCAGGCCTGGACCCACCAGAGCGCCCTCGGCCTGTCCGGCTTCACCGCGGTGCAGTCGGTGCTGGTGGAGTGAGGCACTCCGTAGCTGCGCCGGCCTGTCGAGGCGCCCGCGGGCGCTGGTCGCCGAGTGTGGCATTGCGGGCAAGCACAGCGTGACCCACGCCAAGGCCGGTGCAGGCGCGCTTCCCAGCAGCGGCGAGTCGAGGTCGAAGCGCCCCCGGGTGATCGCGAGCGACTGCCGGCGACTGCCGGGGAACGAGCGCAGGCGGCCCACCGCTCGGTGGACCGCCTGCGCTCGGCTCGAGATGGTCCTCGCGCTCAGTCCATCATCGGCAGGTCCATGCCGCGCGACCTGGCGCAGTCGATGGCCTCGTCGTAGCCGGCGTCCACGTGGCGCATGACGCCGGTGCCGGGGTCGTTGGTGAGCACGCGCTCGATCGCACCGGCGGCCTCGTCCGTGCCGTCGACGACGGTGACCTGGCCCGAGTGCAGGCTGTAGCCGATGCCGACGCCGCCGCCGTGGTGGAAGGAGACCCAGCTCGCGCCGCTCGCGACGTTGAGCATCGCGTTGAGGAAGGGCCAGTCGGCGACCGCGTCGGTGCCGTCCTTCAT
>JARGPD010000221.1 GCA_029212845.1 Planctomycetota bacterium | reverse complement strand
GATGGAGGCGGAGGCGGGAGGGCGGGGCTTGGGAGGGGAGAGGGCTGTGGAGGGCTTTTTTAGCGCCGCCGACCCCCTCGGGGCGAGCCGACTCCGCGCGACTCGCTCCCTGGGGTCGACCCCTCGCTTGAGGAAGGGCGTTCTGTCGTTGGGTGCTGGTGCGAGGGGGTCGCGGGTGGGGCTTTTTAGGTGGAGGGGGGGGCATCCGTTGGGGGGGTGGGGGTGAGGGGGCAAAAAATGGGGTTTTGAGTACCTTGCTTGGCCTAGTAGGTCGTAATACCTAGCAGGGCGCCGGGACTGTGGCGGCGCTCGACGAGACATGACCGAACACGACATCCTGGCCAACTGGACCGCGCAGGCTCGCAAGGGGCTGCTCGAGCTCGGGGTGCTCAATGCGCTCTCGGAGGAAGAGCGCTATGGCTACGACCTGGTGAAGTCGCTGGTCGCTTGGTCGGGGCTCGACATCACCGAGGGGACCATCTATCCGCTGCTGTCGCGGCTGCGCAAGCAAGGGCTCGTGGAGACGCGGCTCGTGGAGTCCAGCGGCGGTCCCGCCCGCAAGTACTACGCCCTCACGGCCGAGGGCCGCGACGTGACCGTCCTGATGAACCAACGCTTCGAGGCCCTGGTGGCCGGAGTCCGCGCCCAGGGGCGCAAGGGAGATCCCGCATGAACAACTGGAGTGACGAGGCTCGCAACGAGCTCGAGCGCTTCCTGGTCGCCGAGCGCGGCTGGCTGGCCCTGGATCCCGAGTCGGTCGACGTCGACCACGAGGAGGTCATCGCGGACCTGCGCGCCCACGTCCGCGAAGAGCTGGTCATGCGCGGCGACTCGCGCGTCGAGCTCGAGCAGCTGCACGCGGTCCTGCAGCGACTGCGCCCGGGCTTCGGGTCGGCGGAGGAGCAGGCACCCTCGCCCGGCGGCAGCTCGGTTGGTGCCACGGCGGGCAAGGACCAGTCGGTCCTTCCGAGCTTTAGCGAGGGCGCGTCGACCTCCGCCGGCGCCGGCAAGGCGCGACCCGCCACCCGGCACTCCTCCCCCACCTGGTTCGCCACCTGCGTGGTCTTCGGGGTGCTGCTGCCCGCCCTCGCCCTGTTCATCGAGATGAGCAGCCACACCCTCGCGAACGAGGTCGGCTTCGACCCGATCCCCGAGCTGCACAACGTGCTCTTGATCGGCCTCGTGCCCGTGATGAACCTGGTCCTCTTGCTGCGCGATCCGGGCAGGCTCGGGCGCGTCAGCATGGCCCTTGCCGGCTCGGCCCTGACCGTCACGATCCTGTACTCGATCCTGTTCCTGCCGCTGGTGCCCCTCGGGGTCATCGCGATCGTCTTCCTGGGCTTCGGCTTCCTGATCCTGTCGCCCCAGCTGTCCCTGCTCGTGACTGCCACGCAGCTCCGCCGCTGCCGCAAGCAAGGCGCTCCGCGCGGCGCGCTCGTCGGCAGCGTCCTGACCATGCTGCTGCTCGGCGCCAGCGCGGTCCCGGCCATGGTCACCGACCTCGGCGCCGACTGGGCCACCGACGCCGACCCCGCCGTCCGCGAGCGTGGCCTCGGCCTCTTGCGCAGCGTCGGCAGCGAGGAGCAGCTGCTGCGCTACTGCTACGGCGCCAGCAACAACCGCATGGGCTCGCTAGTGATCACCGGCGACTGGCTCATCGACGCGCCCAGTCAGGACCAAGCCCGCGAGCTGTACTTCCTGGTCACCGGCGCCCCGTTCAACTCGGTCGACCCGCCCAAGAGCGTGCTGTTCGAGCTCGAGGGCCGCGGCTGGGACGCCAACGCCTGGCGCCAGCGCAACACCGAGGAGCGCGCCCGCGGCGGCAATCAGGTGGCCGGCCGCATCGAGCAGCTCGACCTGGTCGAGTCGCGCATCGACGTCCAGATCGAGGCCGAAGCCGCGCTCTTCTACCTCGAGTGGGAGCTCGAGTTCGGCAACGACTCCGACACGCCCCAGGAGGCCCGCGCCCAGGTCCAGCTGCCGCCCGGCAGCTACGTCTCGCGGCTAACCCTGTGGGTCAACGGCGAGGAGCGCGAGGCCGCCTTCGACGAGACCGGCAAGGTGCGTCAGGCCTACCAGGAGGTCGCCGTCGTGCAGCGCCGTGACCCGGTGCTGGTGACCCACTCGGGCACCGACCAGGTCCTGGTGCAGTGCTTCCCCGTGCCCGCCCAGGGCAAGCTGCGCACGCGCATCGGCATCACCGCGCCGCTGCTCCTGGCGCCCGTCGACGAGTCTCTCGGTGGAGCCGAGGGGACCCTCTGCCTGCCGCGCTTCCTCGAGCGCAACTTCGGCCTGGCGCCGGCCCTCGAGCACGAGATCTGGCTGCAGGGTCGCGGCGACTACCTGGCCCTGCCCGGGGGCCTCGTCGCCGCCGACCCCGGCAGCGGCCAGCTCCTGGCCCGCGGCAGCCTGCCGGCGGCCGAGCTCGACGCCCCCACCGGCATGGTGCGCGTCTCCCTCGAGCGCCTCGTGCCCCAGGCCTGGGCCTACGAGGGCGACGAGGACTCGGACCATGCCGTGCTGCAGACCCTCGAGCCGGTCGCCCGCGATCCGATCGACCGGCTGGTGGTGGTGCTCGACGGCGGCACTGGCCTGGAGCAGGCCGGCCAGGCCCTGGCCTTCGCCCTCGACTTCGTTCCCGCGGAGGTCGAGCTCGGCCTGATCGTCGCCGGCGGTGGCCCGACCGAGCTCGAGTCCCCGGGCCCGGTCAGCCCGTCCAGGCTGGAGGCCCTCGGCCGGGTGCTCGCGGAGCACGACTTCACCGGCGGCGTCAACGCGGCACCGTCCCTCGTCGCGGCCTTCGACCTGGCCCAGGAGCAGCCCGGGGGCGCGGTCGTCTGGCTGCACGGCGGCCAGCCCGTGACCCTCTCCGGCACCGCCAGCCTCGAGCAGCGGCTCGAGCGCAGCGGGGACACGACGCGCATCCACGCCCTGGCCGCCGCGCCCGGCATCAACCGCCTGGTCGCCGAGTACGGCCACCACCCGGCCCTTTCGACCGAGCCCCGGACCGGCGCCCTGACCGACGACCTCGTGCGGCTCCTGCGCGAGCTCACGGTCGGCGCCCACCGCTTCCAGCCCCTCCGCCAGCGCGTCGCGGTGGCCGAGCTTCCGAGCGACGCCCAGTCGGTGTCCAAGCACCTCGCGCGCCTGTGGGCCGGGGACGAGGCCAGCGCCCTGCAGGCGATCCCCAAGGACGCCTCCCGCCGCAAGGGGGTGCAGCTCGCGAAGGAGTACCACCTCGTGACGCCGCGCACCGGTGCGGTCGTGCTCGAGACCCAGGCGCAGTTCGACCGCCACGGCCTCAAACCCGTGACCATCGACGAGGTGCCCAGCGTGCCCGAGCCCGAGATGATCGCCCTGCTGCTGCTCGTCGGAGCGCTGCTCGGCTTCGCCCTCCTGCGCGGGCGGGCCGCCGCATGAGCGAGCAGCGGACCAGCCCGATCCAGCCGCCCGGAGAGCACGCGCGTGCCGCCGATGCCGGGTCGCGCCAGCCCGCTGCGCTCGCTCCACCGCTCATCCCCGTGCTCGTGCCGCTGCTCGTGCTGGCCTGCCACTGGCGCGTGGTCCACGGCTACGCGGTGCACGTGCGCCACGTCTCGACCCAGCGCTGGGAGCTGGTCGCCCTCGCCCTAGCCGGCGCCTTGACGCTCGCCCTGCGTCGCCCCGCCCTGCGCGTACCGCGGCGCTTCCTGCCAGCGACCCTCGTCACCCTGGTGCAGGTCGCCCTGTTCCCCTGGACCCCCCCGGAGCTGCGCGGCGTCCTGCTCGCGACGACCCTGACCCTGGTGGTCGCGCCCCTGTGGCTCGGCCGGCGCTACTCCGCGGGGCTGCACGGCATCCTGCTCCTGGCCCAGCCCTTCGTTCCGCTGTTCCAGTTCCAGCTCGGCTACCCCCTGCGCGCCACCTGCGCCCAGCTCGCGGCCGGCCTCTTGCGCCTCGGCCAGCTCGACGTCACCGCCCGCGGCACCGCGCTCGAGTGGAGCGGCGCGAGCGTGTTCGTCGACGCGCCCTGCAGCGGCATCCGCATGCTCTGGTCCGGGCTGCTGTTGACCTTCGCCCTCGCGATGGTGCTCGACCTCGGCGCGCGCCGCACGGCCCTGCTCGGCACGCTCGGCTTCGGCGGCATCCTCTTGGCCAACGGCCTGCGCGCGGCCGCGCTCTTCTACCTCGAGGCCGGCATCGTCGAGGCCCCCACCTGGGCCCATGAAGCGGTCGGCCTGGTGGCCTTCGCCCTGGTCGGCCTCGGGCTCGTCTGGGGCACGCGCGGCTGGACCTCGCCACCCAGCGAACCCAAGCGAGGAGAGACGCCATGCGCGACCTGATCGCCCTCGCCCTGGCCCTGGCCCTCGCCGCCCTGGTGCCCTTCGCCTTTCCCGAGGACACCGGCCCGCCGCCGGCGCCCCCAGGCTTCCCCGGCTGGCCCACCGAGCTCGACGGCGAGCTCTTGACCCGCGTGCCCCTCGGCCCGCGCGAGGAGCGCTTCTACGCGCTCTTCCCGAGCCACGTCGCGCGCTTCACCGACGGCCGCGCCGAGTACATCCTGCGCTGGATCGACGCCCCGTCGCGCCACCACCACCCGGCCTCGGCCTGCTTCCAAGGCACGGGCTGGACCTGGCAGGAGCTGCCGCCGCGGACCTCCCTCGACGGCAGCGCCTGGGGCCAGGCGCGCGCGACCCGGGACGGTCGCCGGGTGATCGTCTCCGAGCAGGTGCGCGGCCCCGCCGGCGAGACCTGGTCCGACGTCCCGGTCTGGTTCTGGGAGGCCTCCCTCGGCCGCGCCACCGGCCCCTGGTGGACGGTGCTGAAGGTCGTCGAGGAGTAGCGGC
>JARGPD010000041.1 GCA_029212845.1 Planctomycetota bacterium | reverse complement strand
GGGACCTATCCGGCGCATCGGCCCGAGCTCGAGCACGGGCCTTCCCAGCCGGAGCGGCGCCTTGGCCGAGACCGCCTCGGCCTGGTCCGCCGTGCTCGTCGTGCTCGCCCCCGGCGACCCGACCGCCTTTCGCCGCGAGCGCCTGGCCGTCCTGGCCGACGAGCCCGCTCCCGGTGGAGTCGTGATCGCGCACCTCTCGACCGAGCTCGATGCCGAGTGCTTCACCGCGGCGCTCACGGGCTTCGCCGCTGCCCATCCCAGCGCGACCGCGTGGTTCGTCGAGGACGAGGTCTTCCTCGTCGGGGGCGCCGACCTCCCAACGCCCCGGCTCGAGGTCCTCGACGAGGGCCTCGCCCAGCTCGCCCGCTTCGTGGCGGTGCTGCCCTCCCCGCGGCCCAGTGATCCGCAAGGCCGCGGCCTGTTCGAGCTGGCCGGCGGCTTCGTGCCGGTGCTTGGGGAAGCGGACGCGTGGCGCCGTCGCGCGCGCAACCTCGAACAGCTCTTCGGGCGCGCCACGCCCCTGCCCGCAGCCTGGGGGCCCCTGCTCGGTGGAGTCGACGGCCCCATGACCGCCGCGCCAGCCCTGCAGGCAGGCCGCCACCTGCGCATGGCCCACCTGGCCCATGCCTGGGTCAACCACCATGCCGCCGCGGCGCCCGGCAGCTTGGCCATGGAGACCTGGAGCCAGCGCCTCGAGGACTCCCTGCTGGCCAGCCTGGCGGCCCTGCCGGGCCTTCCGGCCGCCAACGAGCTGTTCGAGCTGGCCGAGGCCGAAGCCGGCGTGCGCCGGGGCTTCGAGCTGCTCGATGCCGGAGAGCCGATCGCCGCGATCCCATTCCTGATCCGCTCGACCCAGCGCTGGCCGGAGCGCGGCGACCTGGCCATGGGGCTCGCCGCGGCCCTAGAGCTGGCCGGCAATCGCTCGGCGGCCAGAGTCGTGCTGCGTGACCTCGGCGCGACCCGCGCCTCGCTCTTCCGCACGGAGCTGGGCCAGCACCTCTACGACTTGGGCCTGGATCCCGAGCTGGTCCTGGCGGCCGAAGAGTAGGGCCTAGACCCAGTCCGCGACGCGCGCCTCGATGGCGACCGAGATGTCGCGGGCGGCGGCCTCGTACACGCGGACATCGCCACCGAATGGATCGCTGATGTCGCCCCCCTCGGGGTCGAGCAGGTGCACCCGCTCGGCCAGCTTGGCGAAGCGTCCGCCTTCGGCCGACCGCAGGCCGTCGACCAAGGCAGCCTGGTGAGGACGAGTCATCGTGTAGACAGCGTCGAACTCAGCGAGCTGCTCGAGCTCGACCGGCTGGGAGCTATGGCCAGAGAGGACCAAGCCTCGCGCGGCCATGCACTGGACCGAGTTGTCGGACGCTGGCGATCCGGGGTAGGCGGCGAGGCCCATCGAGGAGACCTCGAAGCCGAAGCGCCCGACCAGGTCACGCTGGTGTCTGTGGGAGTCGGGGGCCTGACCCCCCGCGAGGCGCGCGGCGATCGCGTGCAAGGCGAGCACCTCGGCCATCGGGCTGCGGCAGGTGTTGCCCGTGCAGGCGAAGCCGATGCGCAGGCCGGCCGAGCGGCGCAGGTCGTCCTGGCTCAGGAGTCCCTCGCGCTGCACCTCGAAGCGACCGGGCGCGAGCGTGAGCACGGTCGAGGAGAGCCGGGCCTTGCTGCTCGCGGTCGGGCCCGAGTCGATCGCCGCGCCGAGCTGACCACCTTCGAGGGCCCCGAGGGCAGCGTCGCAGTCGGTCGCCGGCCGCTGACCGTGCCGGTTGGCGCTGGACATCACCACCGGCTCGGCGACCGCGTCGAGCAGCGCACCGGTGAAGACGTGCGCCGGGGCACGCAGACCGAGTAGCCCTGCGCGAACCAGCCCTCTGGCTGGATGATCGGAGGGCAGGTCGACGGCGACGACCAGGGTCAACGGCCCCGGCCAGAAGTCATGGGCGAGGCGCTGCACCAGGGTGGGGAGGGCCAGGCCGTTGCAGGCCAGGCCAGCCAGGGTGTCCTGCGCGGAGCGCGTGCCGAGGTGCCAGGTGAGGGGCACGTCTGCGGGACGGCCCTTGAGCTCGCGCAGCCGGTCCAGGGCCTGGGGACGATCGGCCCGGGCGGCCAGTCCGTAGACCGTCTCGGTCGGCAGCAGCAGGACCTCGCCGGCATCGAGCGAGCGGGTCAGGATAGCGAGCTCGTCCGGACTTGGTCCGCGGCCGGTCGCCTCGATGGGAGTCGGTTGGGTCGTCATGGATCGGGGCGTAGACGTGGTAGCCTATCGCCCAAGGTCGGCGGTCCCCAGAGACCCCTGGCCGAAATCCGCGGGCGGCCGCTCCGCCGCCGAACGTTGCCCATGGACATGCCGACCGACCAGCCGATCTCGGGGACCGCCCGGGAAGTGCAGGGCGAGGACCAAGCCCAGGCCCTCGCGCGCCTAGCCGGAGGCCTCGCCCATGAGATCAAGAACCCCCTCTCGACCATGGCGATCAACCTCGCCTTGCTGCAGGAGGAGTGGGATCGGTCCGAGGACTCGCCGGCCGCGCGCCGTAGCCTCAAGCGCATCCGCACCTTGCAATCCGAGGTCGATCGCCTCGAGGGCATCCTGGAGGAATTCCTGAGCTTCGCCAGGGGCGGGACGGTCAACCGCAAGCCCGAGGACCTGTCGCGCATCGTCCGCGAGGTGCTCGAGTTCGTCGAGCCGGAGAACGAGCTGGCCGACATCCGTCAGCACGCGGACCTGCACACCGGGATCCCCCTGGTCCTGGTCGACGAGGCGCAGCTCAAGCAGGCCATCCTCAACCTCCTGGTCAACGCGCGCCAGGCGATGCCCGATGGGGGCGAACTCCTGGTGCGGACCCAGCGCATCGGCAACGACGTGCAGCTCTCGATCACCGACACGGGCGTCGGCATGAGCCCCGAGCAGCTCGACCGCTGCTTCGAGGTCTTCTGGTCGAACAAGAAGGGCGGCACGGGCCTCGGGCTCGCCACGGCCCGCCGCATCATTAAGGAACACGATGGCCGCATGACCATCATGAGCGAGGTCGGCCGCGGCACCTCGTTCTCGATCTACCTGCCCTTGGCGGTCGAGCTGGTCCAGCAGCCGCCCAAGGTGGCGCTGGACCCGACTCCCGGACCAGCCGACCCTGGCGATGAGGTGAACTGAGTGAACGACTGGATCGAACTCCTGCAGACCGGGCCCCTGCGGATCCTCGTGGTCGATGACGACGAGAACCACGCCGAGGCGATCGGCGACTCGCTCGAGCTGGATGGCTGCATCGTGCGCGTGGCGAACGCGGGACGCGCCGGGGTCGAGGCCCTCGAGGAAGAGGCCTTCGATGCGGTCTTGACCGACCTGGTCATGCACGACCTCTCCGGACTCGAGGTGCTGAAGGAAGCCCGGCGCCTGCAGCCCGATGCGGCGGTGATCATGATCACCGGCCATGCCTCGGTCGAGACGGCCGTGGACGCCATGCGCTTGGGGGCCGGGGACTACCTGACCAAGCCGGTGCGCCTGCCCGAGCTGCGCACACGCCTCGCGCGGGTGATCGAGGCCGGACGCCTCAAGCGTGACAACATCGAGCTGCGCGAGGCCCTCGACAAGCGCTTCGGCATCGAGGGCATCGTCGGCCACAGCCCGCCGATCCAGCGCATCTTCGACATCCTGCGCCAGGTCTCGGGGACCCACGCGACCGTGCTCGTGCTGGGCGAGAGCGGCACGGGCAAGGAGCTCGTCGCTCGCGCCCTGCACAACAACTCCCAGCGCCGCGATCGACGCTTCGTCGCGGTCAACTGCGCTGCGATGAGCGAAGGCCTGATCGAGTCCGAGCTCTTCGGCCATGTGAAGGGTGCCTTCACCGGGGCCATCGCGGCCAAGGAAGGGCGCATCGCCCACGCCGACGGTGGCACCCTGTTCCTCGACGAGGTCGGCGACATGCCCCTCGCGACCCAGGCCAAGCTCCTGCGCGTGCTCGAAGCCCGCGAGGTCATGCCCGTCGGCGGCAACGCGGTCCGCAAGGTCGACATCCGCCTGATCGCGGCCACGAACCGGGACCTCGACGCGATGGTCAAGGAGGGCACCTTCCGCGAGGACCTGCTCTTCCGGCTCAAGGTCGTCGCCGTCGAGCTGCCACCCCTGCGCGAGCGCCCCGGCGACGTGCCGCTGCTCGTCGACCACTTCATCGGGCAGCTCTCCGAGGAGCACGGCCGTCGAGTCCAGGGCATCGACGCCGAGGCGCGCACCGCCTTGATGCGCTATGCCTGGCCCGGCAACGTGCGCGAGCTGCGCAACACCATCGAGAACATGGTGCTGCTCGCCCGTGGCAACGTGCTGGTGCTCGAGGACGTGCCCGAAGCGATCCGCGGCTCGACCGGTGGTGGAGGCGTGGCCGGTGGCTACGAGCTCAGCGGTCGCAGCCTGGCCGAGGTCGAGCGCGAGCTGATCCGGATCAACCTCGAACTCGTCGAGGGCAACCGCCAGAAGGCGGCCAAGATCCTGGGCATGGGGGAGCGCACCCTCTACCGCAAGATCAAGGAATACGGGTTCTAGCCGCCCGCTCGGAGGGCGCAGCCCGGGTTAGCATGGCCCCATGGTCGCCCCCTTCGTCTGCACCGTGCTCGCGCTCTTCGGCAGCTTCCTGGCTCCCCAGAGCAGCGAGCCCGAGCCCGCCCGCTTCGTCCGCGTGAGCCTGCCCACCCGGGGCCTGCCGCTCAGCCTCGCCGAGGTCGATGTCGTCTCCGGTGGCGTCTCGATCGCCGTCGGCAAGCGGGCCGAGCAGTCCTCGACGAGCAACGCTGCCGGCCCCGAGCGGGCGGTCGATGGCGACGTCAACGGCGTCTTCTTGGAGGGCTCGGTGACCCACACCATCGACAACTTGGAAGCCTGGTGGGAGGTCGACCTCGGCAAGGCCTATCCCATCGATCGAGTCGTCGTCTGGAACCGCACCGACTGCTGCAGCGAGCGCCTCGAGGGCTTCACCCTGCAGCTCTTCGACGCACGCCACAAGCTGCTCTGGGAGCGACTGCGGGCCCCCGAGCCCAAGCCCTCGCTCGAGCTGATCCCGTTCACCGCCCAGCCGCCACCGCCCTCGGGCCCGACCGTTCAAGAGCGCAGTCGCTTCCAGCCCAACATCGACAAGGCCATCGACGACGGCGTCGACTTCCTGGTCCGCACCCAGCTCTGGGATGGCTCTTACACCCAGGAGGCGACCAATTACCCGGCCGGGGCGACCGGGCTCGTGCTGTACACCCTGCTCAAGAGCAAGGTCCCCGAGGACCATCCGGCCGTGCAGCGCGCGCTCGCCTATGTGCTCGCCAGCGACCCGCGCGAGACCTACGAGCTCGGCACCGTGCTCATGGGGCTCGCGGCCCTGGCCCAGCCGCACTCCCCAGAGGTGCGCGCCTTCCTCCAGAAGGCCACGGACAAGCTCCTGGACTCCCAAGGCGCCAAGAGCAACGACGGCCGCAAGGAGGCCCTGTGGGCCTACCCACACCACGTGGACATCGCAGACCTCTCGAACTCCCAGTACGCGGCGCTCGGTCTGCGGGCCGCCCAGCGCGCCGGACTCGACGTGCCGGACCGGGTCTGGAAGAAGCTGGCCGAGGCGGTGCTGCGCTACCAGGAGGAGCCGCGCAAGGTGCGCGATCCGATGGCGGGTAGCGGCTCGACCACGGGCGAGCTGCTGGTCGCCGGCTTCTCCTACCGGACCAACGACCAGCCGCCTTCGGCCTCGATGACGACGGCTGGCCTGGGCATCCTCGGGCTCTGCCTGGAGGGGCTCGGGGAGGGCGCCGGGAGCCTCACACGGAAGCTGCGTCCCGCCACTCGCCAGGCGCTCGGCTGGCTGACCAGCAACTTCACGGTGCGCAGCAACCCGGGCGGCGGCCAGAACTGGCTCCTGTACTACCTCTATGGCCTGGAGCGGGTCGGCGCCCTACATCAGGTCGACAGCTTCGGCCACCACGACTGGTACTGGGAGGGCGCCAAGCAGATCGTCGGGGACCAGGCTGGCAACGGCTCTTGGTCCTCCGACAACGTGGCGGACACCTGCTTCGCCCTGCTCTTCCTCGGCCGCGCCACGGCCAGCGCCTCGACCGGCGACTCGGGCGCCTCGCCGGAAGGCACCTGGACCTCGGAGTCGCCCGACCTCGACATCTCCTGGCGCATCCTGGGGGGCGCCAAGGCGACCTTCTTCCTCAGCGGCTTCTCCGAGCTGGTCCGCAAGGAGCTGGCCACGGGCCTCGAGTCCGGCCCCGAGAGCAGCCTCGGCCTGCATGTCCAGCGCGTGGAGTACCTGGTCGATGGCGCCGTCGTCGCCACCTTGCCCGGAACCACGGGGCGCGTCTGGTCGGGGGAGCGCTTCGCCGTGCAGCACGAGTTCCGCACGGCGGGGAATCACGCCTGCCAGGTGCGCGTGCTCGTGGACTCTCCCGATGTGGGGCAGGACGGGACCGCGACCGAGTGGCTGACGAGCGAGGTGATCGAGGTCCAGGTGCTCGCCGTGCCGGACCCGCGACTGCTGGCTTACCCGCGCCACGGGCAGCAGAACCTGCTGCGGGGAACGGTGGCCTCGTCCAAGGCCACCAGCGAGGACGCCGGTGGACGGGAGGCGACGCGGGCGGTCGACGACCAGCTCGGGACCGCGTGGGTCTGCCTGCCCGAGGACACGGCCCCCAAGCTCGAGCTCGAGCTCGCGAGCCCGGTCAAGGGTCGCGTGCTGATGGTGGCCTTCGGCAACGCGAGCGAAGGTGATCGCGGCCGCTACGACCGGCCGACCAAGCTGCGCATCGAGCTGCGCGGCCGCAAGCTGCAGGTCCTCGAGGTCGACGTGCCGCCGCGCGACGAGGAGAAGCTGGTGGTCGAGCTCGACAAGGCCCTGGCCCTGCGCGGGCTCAGCATCGAGGTGCTCGAGCGAACCACGGGCAGCTCGCAGCCAGGACGGGCGGCGATCGCCGAGGTCCAGTGGCTGGCGGAGCTCTAGCGAGCCTCGAGCCCCGCGACTAGGGGAAGCGCTTGAGCAGCTCGTCCGCGATCAACCGGTGACCGGCCAGGTTGATGTGATGGTCGAGCTGCCAGTAGAGCGGCTCCTTTGCGGCGCGAAAGTGCGGCCGCATGTCCAGCACCTCGACCCCGGCCTCCTCGATGGCGGCGAGGTAGGCGTCCGCCTGGCGGTCCGTGCAGCGGAGCTGCTCATCGGTGAGCTCGAGCACCTCCTGGATCGCGGTCAGGTCGTCCTGAACCAGCTCGGGGTCGACGTCATAGACCGGCGGGATGTAGACCACGATCAGGCGTGTGCCGAGCCCCTCGCAGTTGCCCTGGAGCGCGAGGGTGGTGTCGACCCCCGCGGTCACGGCCAGGTCGATGTCCTCGGGATGCTGGGCGAAGTGGTCGTAGGCGAAGAAGCCCTGGCTGAGGGCGGCCGCCTTGATGTTCGCGGCCTTGCCGATGCGCGGTCCGTTGGGCTCGGGCAGGGGGATCGGCTCGCCCGCGAAGAAGCGGTGCGGGCCCAGCACCCCGAGGAAGTCGTTGCCGCCGTAGACGCCGACGACGTAGGCATCGACTCCGAACTCGGTGAAGCGGTCGAGGGCACCTAGGTAGTTGTAGAAGGAGTAGCCGGCGACCCCGGCGTTGTTGACCTCGGCGTCCTGACCGTCGGCTCGCAGGTCGGCCTCGAGCAGGTTGGCGTAGGACTCCGGGTTCTCGCAGACGCCGTCGGTGTGGGAGTCGCCGGTGACGAAGATGCGCAGCTCGGGACGCTCGGGGGCGAGCTCCTCGTCCTCCCGCAGGCCGAGGGAGTTCGTGTGGAGCCGCCAACCACCGGCGGGATGCTCGGCCCACTTGAAGGCTAGGCGCTGGAAGGCCGGACGGCGGAAGTAGGCCAGGGGGTCGTAGAACAAGCCCCGCTCCTTGATCCCGAACAGGCGCTCGGCGATCGGGTGGTTGAGCAGGATGTGCCCCCCGCGGCCCCGGCGCGAGCCGATGCCGGCGACGTTGCCGACACCGAGCTCCTGCTGCAGCTCGGCCATGTCGGCTCGGCCGTCACGCAGGGTGATCGGTGGTGCGGAATCGGGCCCCAGGCGGTCCAGGAGCAGCCAACCTGCGGCCGCCGCGAGGGCGAGGCCGAGGCCGATGGCGAGGAGGCGTGCGATCATATAGAGGAGGTTACAAGCTGGTGGGCGACTTGAGACGCGCGGGCCTCCGCCATTCTGGCAGAGGCCATCCGGGGCTCACCGGGCACCTGTCGCTTTGGCAGTCTACCCCTTCCAGAGTCACCTCTCTGTGGCGTGCAGGCCACTCTTTTGGCTTGGCACGGTGTTTGGTTAGAAGGCTCCCGTCCCGCGCGGAACCAGCCGCTGTCGGGCATCGAACACGACCAACCGGAGAAGCAAGATTGAGCAAGACTCAAAAGATCATCGGCATCGACCTCGGCACCACCAACTCGGTGGTGGCCGTCATGGAAGGTGGCGAGCCCCAGGTGATCGCGAACCTCGAAGGCTCGCGGACCACGCCCTCGGTCATCGCCTTCGCCGGCGATGACAACCGACTCGTCGGCGCCCCTGCGCGCCGCCAGGCGGTGACCAACCCCAACAAGACCATCTTCTCGATCAAGCGCTTCATGGGGCGCCGCCACAACGAGGTGGCCTCCGAGGAGAAGCTCGTGCCCTACAAGCTCGTCGGTGGACCCGAAGAGCTCGTCAAGGTCGAGATCGACGGCAAGCAGTACACGCCCCCGGAGCTGAGCGCGATCGTGCTCGGCGCCCTGAAGGAGGCCGCCGAGTCCTACCTCGGCGAGACCGTCGAGAAGGCCGTCATCACCGTGCCGGCCTACTTCAACGACAGCCAGCGCCAGGCGACCAAGGACGCCGGCACGATCGCCGGCCTCGACGTCGTGCGCATCATCAACGAGCCCACGGCAGCCACGCTCGCCTACGGCCTCGACAAGAAGGACTCGGGCCGCCTCGCGGTCTACGACCTCGGCGGCGGCACCTTCGACGTGTCGATCCTCGAGATCGGTGACGGCGTCTTCGAAGTGCTCGCGACCAATGGCGACACGCACCTCGGTGGCGACGACTTCGACGAGGTCCTGATCAGCCACGTGGCCGCCCAGTTCAAGTCCGAGACCGGCATCGACATCCGCCAGGACGCGATGGCCCTGCAGCGCCTCAAGGAGGCCTGCGAGAAGGCCAAGTGCGAGCTCTCGAGCGCGAACTCGACCGACATCAACCTGCCCTTCATCACCGCCGATGCCAGCGGCCCGAAGCACCTGACCCACACCCTGAGTCGGGCCAAGTTCGAGCAGCTTGTCGGCGACTTGATCGAGCGCACCAAGGCCCCGTGCATCGCGGCCATGAAGGACGCGGGCCTCGACCCGTCCGAGATCGACGACGTGATCCTCGTCGGCGGCTCGACCCGCATCCCCGCGGTCCAGGAGGCCGTCGAGAAGCTCTTCAAGCGCACCCCGAACCGTGGCGTGAACCCCGACGAGGTCGTCGCCCTCGGCGCGGCCATCCAGGGCGGCGTGCTCGCCGGTGAGGTCGACGATGTCGTCCTCCTGGACGTGACGCCCCTGTCGCTCGGCATCGAGACCCTCGGCGGTGTGATGACCAAGCTGATCGAGCGCAACACCACGATCCCGACCAGCAAGTCCCAGGTCTTCTCGACCGCCGCGGACAACCAGCCCTCGGTCGAGATCCACGTGCTGCAGGGCGAGCGCGAGTTCGCCAATGACAACCGCAGCCTCGGCAAGTTCCACCTGGACGGCATCCCGGCCGCCCCGCGCGGCATGCCCCAGGTCGAGGTCGCCTTCGACATCGACGCAAACGGCATCCTGCACGTGAAGGCCACCGACAAGGGCACCGGCAAGGAGCACCAGATCCGCATCGAGGCGAACTCGGGCCTCTCCGACACCGACGTCGAGAAGATGCGCGCCGAGGCCGAGGCCAACGCCGCCACGGACAAGGAGCGCCGCGAGCTCGTCGACCTGAAAAACCAGGCCGAGCAGCTCTGCTTCGAGGCCGAGAAGCAGCTCGGCGAGCACGGCGACAAGCTCGAGGACGCGGACAAGTCCGCGATCGAGGGCGCCATGGCCGCGGTGCGGGCAGCCAAGGAAGGCAACGACAAGGCCGCGCTCCAGGCGGCCATCGACGACTTCAGCCAGAAGGCCCAGAAGCTGGGTGAGGCGGTCTACGCAGCCAGCCAGGCCGAGCAGGGCGGCGCGGCACCGGGTCCCGACCCGGCCGCCGGTGCCAACGCAGGCGACAACGCCGACGAGCCCGTCGACGCGGACTTCGAGGTGAAGTCCTAGCCCTGGCACCCGGTTGGAACGTCGCGGCGACCCCCGCTCCCACACACGGTGGGGGCGGGGGTCGCTCGCATTTTCCAGGCGCGCCTCGCAATGCACGGAACCCCGGGTCCATGATCGGGTTTCAGGCGCCCCGTCGAGGACCACCCTCCTCCAGCCTTCCCCCGATCCAACTCCCGAGAGGAGCCATGCAGAACAACACCCTATCCATCAGCCCGATGCTGCCCATCGGCCTGACCCTCGCGCTCGGCCTCGGCCTTGCCTCCGCCATCCAGCCCGAGGACGAGGTCCTGCTTCAGCCGCGCTACGAAGCCGGCAGCCGCGTGCAGCTCGCGTCCGAGTTCGTCTACGAGTCCGAGGTGACCAACTTCGAGATGATCCGCGACGGCGAGCCCGTCGACATGGGCGACCGCATGATGGGCGGCCCCTCGGCCCTGAGCCGCTGGGTGACCCTCACCGAGCACGTCGCCGAGGTCGAGGACGGTGCCCCGAGCGTCGTCCGACGCGCCTTCGAGCGACTCGAGTCCGAGAACTTCCGCATCCGGCGCGATGAGGAAGTCGTCGACTCCAGCAACGGTCCGCTCGAGGGCGTGACCCTGGAGCTGACACGCGAGGACGGGGACGTCGTCGCCGAGGTCGTCGAGGGCTCGTCCCCCGACGACGACGCGCTCCTGGAGGGCTTCTCCATGGACCTCGGCCTCGCCGCCCTGCTGCCCACCGAGGCGGTCGAGCCCGGCGCCACCTGGGAGCCCGAGGCCGGCGCTCTGCTGCGCGCTCTCGGCATGGATGTCGAGCAGAACCTCTTCCCCCGGGTGACCCCCGGTGCGACCGAGGGCGGACGCGGCGGCGGTCGCGGTGGCGCGCGCGGCGGTGGCGGTGGCGGCGCTCCGATCGGTGACCTCTTCCGCGACGGGGAGTGGGAGCTCGAGGCGACCCTCGCCAGCGAGCAGGAGGACTACGACGGTCAAGCCTGCTACGTGATCGAGCTCACCGGCAGCGGCGAGACCGACATCCCGGACCGCGAGCGGCCCCAAGGTGGTGGACGTCCCGGCGGCGGGGACGCGCCCTTGGCCTTCGTCCAGCCCGAGCTGAGCCTGCTGGCCGGCACGGCCACCATGGAGCTCGAGGGCAAGCTGTACTTCTCGGCCGAGGAGGGCCGGGTGGTGCACCTCGACGTGACCTGCGAGGTCGTCATCGAGAGCGAGACCAGCCGTGAGAGCGAGCGCGGGAGCATGCAGACCAGCTCGACCACCGAGGGCAGCCTGACCCTCAAGGTCGACGTGACCGAGGTCGCCGAAGAGGAGTAGCCCTCACCGCTTCCGTTACGCGGGCCGAGGCGACTGCTAGGGCAGGCTCCTCGGCCCGCTGCACGTACGTGCGGCGAGCCGCTTCACTTGGCCAGCTCCACCTGGGCTCTCCCCGCACGGAATTGGTATCGTTCGCGCGCCATGATCCAAGTCGAACGCATCAGCCGCCGCTTCGGCTCCCTCGAGGCCGTGCGGGACCTCTCCTTCGAGGTGGCCCGGGGTGAGGTCGTGGGACTGCTCGGGCTCAATGGAGCCGGCAAGTCGACCACCATGCGCATGCTGACGGGCTACCTGCCGGTCAGCAGCGGCTCGATCTCCATCGGCGGGCACGACGTCTTGACCGACTCCTTGGCCGTGCGCCGCCAGGTCGGGTACCTCGCCGAGGGCGTGCCGCTCTACAAGGAGCATCGCGTGTCCGAGATGCTGCGCTTCCAGGGCCGCCTGTTCGGGCTCTCGCGGGCACGCATCAAGGAGCGCACCGCTCATGTGCTCGAGCGCGTCGGCCTGACCGACCGCGCCCGCAGCCTGGTCGGCAACCTGTCCAAGGGCATGCGCCAGCGGGTGGGCATCGCGGTGGCCCTCTTGCCCGCGCCCGATCTCCTGATCCTCGACGAGCCGACCAGCGGTCTCGACCCCCTGCAGCGGGTCGGCGTGCGCGACCTCTGCCGTGAGCTCGCCCAGGAGCACACCGTGATCATCTCGAGCCACATCCTGCCCGAGATCGAGGCCGTCTGCGATCGGCTGATCCTGCTGCACCGCGGCACGAAGGTCGCCGACGGCACCAAGGCCGAGCTGCTCTCGGCCGAAGGCGGCTCCCAGCTAGCCGTGCGGGTCAAGGCCGAGCGCCTGACCCACGAGCGCTTCCGTGCGGACCTCGCCAAGGCGGTGCCCGAGGCCGAGCTGACCAGCTCCCAGGAGGGGCCGCACCACGAAGCCTTCCTGCGCTGCCCGGCCGATCCCTCGGGTCGCGTCGGCCGCCTGGCCGCCGAGCGCGGCTGGGTGCTGACCCGCCTGGCCTGGCGCGAGGCCAGCCTCGAGCACCTGTTCGGCCGGCTGGCCAGCGGTCGCATGGAAGAGGAGGCGGCCCAGGCATGAAGGGCGTGACCGTCATCTTCCGGCGCGAGCTCGCCGGCCTGTTCCTGACGCCCCTCGCGTGGGTCCTGCTGCTCGCGGCGGTGGGGCTGAACGGCTTCCTCTTGATCGCCATGCTGCGCTCGAGCGGTGGCGACGTGAACGGCGTGCTCAACTTCCTGCTCGGGCTCGGCGGTGCCTACTGGATGCTGATGATCACCCTGCCGCCGCTCTTGACCATGCGCTCGATCAGCGAAGAGTCGAAGAGCGGGCAGCTGGAGTTCCTGCTGACGGCGCCGGTCACCGACGCGGCGGTCGTCGTCGGGAAGCACCTCGCGGTGTGTGCCTTCCTGGCCGTGCTCTGGTCGGTGGTCCCCCTCTATGGCTTGGTGCTGCAGCTCACCGGCGTGACCCCCGACTGGGGTCAGCTCGGGATGGGGTACCTCGGCGCGGTGCTGGTCTCGGCCTTGTTCAGCGGCATCGGCATGCTGGCCAGCGCGGCCTCGTCGACGCCCCTCTTGGCTGCCTTCCTCGGCTTCGTCTTCAACATCGCGGTGCTGCTCCTGCCGCTCGGCGCGAGCTCGGTCGGGGGCCGGGTCGGAGGCCTGCTCCAGCCGATCGCCGAGCGCCTCAACGTGCTGCAGCACCTTCAGACCTCCTTCATGCGCGGCGCCTTCGACACGGCCGACCTGTTCTTCTTCCTAGCCTGGACCGGGCTGTTCCTCTTTGCCTCGGTGCGCATCGTCGAGGCCCGCAGGTGGTGGACGTGAGCCAGCCCAGCACCCCCCCGAGCACGATCGCGCGGCGGCGCCTGCGCGTTGGCTTCGGCGTCGCGCTGCTGTCCGTGCTCGCGGTCACCGTCCTGTACTTCGTCCTGAGCCTGTCGGAGTCCTCGGCCCTCCGCTACCGGTACGACTTCTCCACGGTGGGGCGCAACAGCCTCGACCCGAGCACCGAGGACCTGCTCAAGCGCCTGGAGGAGCCGGTCACGGCCCACGTCTTCTTCCGGGGCGAGAACACCGCCGTGGACGCCGCCGTTGCCGAAGCCCGCGAGCGCTACATGGACCTCTTGCTGGTCGCCAGCGGCGTCGCTGCGGACCGCTTCGAGTTCGAGGCCTACGACCTGTCCGACGTGGCCGCCGCGGCCGATCGGATGCGCGCCCTCGGGCTCGATCGGGTCAACGCCATCGTGCTGACCGCCGGCGAGGGCGAGTCCGAGCGGCGCGCCCTCCTGCGGGTCGACGCCGAGAGCCTCGACATCACCCGCGATCCCGCCAACCCACAGCGCTTCGTGCTGCGCGACTTCCGTGGGGAGGAGGCCCTGCAGGAGGGCCTGCTGAAGCTCTCGAGCAAGAACCGCAAGCGCGTGCTGGTTGCGACCGGCCATGGCGAGCGGGACATCGAGGGCACCGACGAGCTCGGCATGGAGCGCCTCGGCAAGGAGCTCGCGGGGGACGGCTTCGACGTGGGCATCTGGGACGCCCTCGAGAACGGCCCGATCGGGGACGACGTGGACATCCTGTTCATCGCCGCGCCCAGCGACGCCTACAGCCAGGAAGAGCTGGCCCTCGTGCACGCCTTCGTGGAGCGCGGGGGACGCCTTTTGGTGATCGCCGGCGAGCAGCTCTACCGCGGTGCCGGCAGCACCGGCGAGCTGCTGAAGCCCTACGGCATCCTGGCCGAGCCAGGCCGTCTCATGGCGCCGACCCTGGACCTGATGACCAACCAGATGGCCACGGGCATGGTGCAGTGCGGGGACTTCTTCGTGCGCGAAGCAGGACTCAACCCCCGGCACCCGATCACCAAGCCGATCTGGGAAGCCGCGCGGCGCGTGCGCGCGATCAACACGCGCAGCTTCGAGCGCGGCGTCGCCCCGAACGGCGGCACGCTTCAGTCCCTGCTGGCCCAGAACGCCAAGGGTGCTTGGATCGACCTGCCCCTGTTCCTCGGCCAGCACGACCCACGCACGGGCTACAACTGGACCTTCGACGTGGGCCGCGAGAAGATCGGTGCCACCTACTCCCTGGCGATGGCCTCGGAGTTCCCGGTCGAGGCCAGCGAGGACGTGCCCCTCGATGACCCCCGGCGGCGCGCCAGGGTGGTCGGCATCGCCATGCCCGAGATGGCCTCCAACGCCCTGTTCACCGCCAACCAGACCGCCAACCGAGACTTCCTGCTCAACTGCTTCAACTGGCTGGCCGAGCGCGACTTCAACGTGCGCGTCTCCCTGCGCAAGAACGAGCGCACGATGCTGGACGTCTACCGCGGCACCGAGCTGATCACCCTCCAACGCTTCGCCTGGTGGGGGCTGCCCGGCCTGCTCGCCGGGATCGGCCTGCTCCTCGGCTGGCGCCGCAAGAGCTGACCATGCACGGACGCACCATCCTCGTTCTCGTCGTCGTCGTCGGCCTGCTCTTCGCCGCCCAGCGCTGGGCCAGCGACCACGCCGAGGAGGAGCTCCAGGGAGTCCGCGACCAGGTCGCCCAGCGCGACCTCCTGTTCGGCGTCACCAAGCAGGACTTCGCGCGCCTGGCCAAGGTCCGCATCGACAACCTCGAGCGCACGGTCCAAGTCACCATGGAGCGCGACTCGTCGGGCGCCTGGTTCTTGACCGACCCGATCGCCTGGCCAGCCGAGGTCGGGACCTTGAACCTGCTGTTCGAGACCCTCGAGGCCGACCGCGGCTTGGTCTCCGAGGGAGCCCGGCGCAAGGACGTGGGGCTCGATCCACCGCGGGCCATCTGCGAGCTCGAATTCCTTCCCGCCCAAGGGGCCGCGGAAGGCCAAGCCGATGGCGTCGTCGGTCGCTTCCGCCTGGAGATCGGCGCGGTCGACCTCGACCCCTCGCGCCTCTTCGTGGCCGTGACCGATCCCGATGGGCAGGAGCGCATCCTGCGCGCCAACCGCAGCCTCGAGTCGATCTTCCAGCGCTTCGTTCCGGACTATCGCAGTCGCGCGATCCTGCGCGTCGACCCCAGCCAGGTGGTCGAGGTGCGTCGCAGCGGACCGGCGACCCTGGCCGCCCCGGACGACCCCCTCGCGGCCCTCGGCGCCCTGGGGCCGAGCGGTGCCCGCATCCCCAACCCGCTGCTGCCCCCCGAGCCCTTCCGGGACCTCGAGTTCCGCTTCGCCAGCGGCGACAAGGGCTGGGAAGCGAGCACGCCCTACCGCGGCGCCGTGGATCCCCAGGCTGCAGCCATGCTGATCGTCAGCCTCGCAAGCCTCGATGCCGAGGGCTTCCACGCCGAGCAGGCGGCTGACCTCGCGCTCTATGGCTTCGACGAGCCCGAGCTCGAGGTCGAGCTCGTGACCGCGGACCGCGAGGTGACGCGCATCGCCTTCGCGCGCTCGCTCATCGAGCGCCGCGAGGCCCTCGCGACCGGCAAGCCCCCCGAGGGTTCGGAGTGGCTCTGCATGGTCGCCGGCCTCGAGCAGGTGTTCGAGGTCGACCCGCGGGTCGTGATGCTCAGCTCTGGCCCGCCCGACGCCTTCTCCGACGCGCGCATCGTGCGCGGCTCCACCGCAGCCGCCCGGAGCCTGACCTATGCCGCAGGTGGCCGCGAGGTCGTGCTGCGCCGCGCGGGGACCCGCTGGCTGGTCTCGGGGTTGACCGCCGATGGGGGACGCCTCGACGACCTGCCGGCGACCGAGGAGCGCGTCGAGGAGTTCCTGCAGAGCCTGCGTGCGGTCGAGCTCCAGGAGCTGCGCCCCGGCGCCAGCCTCGCGCCGACCTTCGTGGCCGAGCACGTGCGCCTCGACGTGGCCGGCGAGCTGCGTGGTGGCCGCTTCGCGCCGATCGTCGACGAGGCGGCACCCGGCAAGCCCACGCTCGGCTTCCAGCGCATCGGCGAGGAGCTCGTGGCCGAGGTCGGCTCCGAGGTGCTCGAGCTCCTGCGCACACCGCCCGAGAACTTCCTCGAGCGCCAGCTCTTCGAGATCGACGAGGTGCGCATGGCGGCGGTCGAGCTGACCTACCAAGGGGCGAGCCAGCGCTACGTGCGGGATCCGAAGAACGGCCGCTGGTCCCTGGTCGGGGCTACCGAGGAGGCCCGCGCCTTCGCGAACCTGGTCGATCGCCTGCGCTCCCAGCGGGCCCTGTCCTTCGCCTTCACGCCCGAGGGCCAAGCACCAGCGCCGCTCGTGGACCCGGTCGAGGTTCGCATCGAGGTGCCCGCCGAGCGCGGCCCGCGGGGTGCCTCGGGCTTCGTCTCGAGCTTCGAGCTGTCCTCGGACCCCGAAGGCTTCGACCTGCTGCAGGGCGAAGGCCCAAGGGCCAGGATCTACCCCGGGCTCTGGTCCGCGGTGGTCGCGCTCTTCGGCGCTTGATCCGCGGCCAGAACCCCCAAGGGTTCGGGCTGGATTCCGCCCTAGGACGGCGCTAGGCTGGGCGCCATGCCGAACAAATGGCGAACAGGTGATGGCGCCCCCGAGGCGGGGCTGGACCGAGGTGGCTCGCGCCGGGCGCGCCAGACTCGGACGATCGAGCAGGTCGTGGCCGGTCTCCAGGCCGACCCCGAGCTGCGCGACTCGTTCCGCCACTGGCGCGACATCCCCCCGCGGGTGACCGACGTGCTGCCCTTCCCGTCGCGCCTGCATCCCGACCTGGTCACCATGCTGCGCGCCCAGGGATTCGAGGGCCTCTACAGCCACCAGGTCGAGGCCATCGATGCGGCCCTCGCCGGGCGCGACGTGCTGGTCACGACCCCGACCGCGTCGGGCAAGACCCTGGCTTACACCCTGCCCGTCATGCAGGGCCTGCTCGAGTCCGACGGCGCCGCCCGCTCGCTGTGGCTCTTCCCGACCAAGGCTCTGAGCCAGGACCAGTCGAGCGCGCTCAACGCGCGCATCGAGAAGCTCGACAAGCCCTGGCACTCGTTCACCTACGACGGCGACACCCCGCCCAGCGTGCGCCGCACCCTGCGCGAGCGTGGTCACGTCGTGCTGACCAACCCCTGGATGCTGCACCAGGGCATCCTGCCCAACCACGCCAAGTGGGCCGACCTGTTCGCCAACCTGCAGTACATCGTCATCGACGAGGTGCACACCCTCGCGGGGGTCTTCGGCTCCAACGTCGCCGGCGTGCTGCGGCGGCTGGTGCGCATCGCGCGCCACTACGGCGCCGAACCGAAGTTCCTGCTGTCGTCAGCCACCGTGCGCGACCCGCGCGCCCACGCCCTGGCCCTGACCGGCCGGGAGGTGGCGCTGATCGACCGGGACGGCTCGCCCGCGGGCAAGCGCGTCTTCGGCGTCTACGACCCGCCGCTGGTCAACCCGGTCGCGGGCCTGCGCAAGAACGCCCTGGAGGAGGCGCGCCGCATCGCGCGCAACGTGTGCGGCCCCGGGCACCAGACAATCTTCTTCTGCAACCGGCGCACCAGCGTCGAGGTGCTCACGCGCTACCTCAAGGAGGGCGCCCACGCGATGGGGCTCGAGCCCGAGGAGGTGCGCGGCTACCGCGGTGGCTACCTGCCCGACCTTCGGCGCACCATCGAGACCGACCTGCGCGAGGGCCGCGTGCGCATCGTGGTCACGACCAACGCCCTGGAGCTGGGCGTCGACATCGGCAGCCTCGACGTCTGCGTGCTGGTCGGCTATCCCGGCACCCAGGCCTCCTTCTGGCAGCGAGTCGGGCGCGCGGGTCGCCGCGGCAAGACCAGCCTGGCGGTGCTGATCGCCCGCTCGGACCCGATCGATCAGTACCTGTGCGCGAGCCCCGAGTACCTGTTCGACGCCCCGCGCGAGCGCCTCGGACTCGATCCCGACAGCCCGATGATCCTCTCCGAGCAGCTCAAGTGCGCCGCCTTCGAGCTGCCCTTCCAGGGCAAGCCCGGTCCCGATGGTCGCGTGGTGGTGGAGGACTTCGGGCCCTCGCCCCACGTGGCCGACATCCTGGACTACTTCGCCGAGGAGTCCGGCTTCCTGCACAAGACCGGCGACACCTGGTACTTCACCCAGGACGCCTACCCGGCCCAGGACGTGTCCCTCGCGGGCAACGAACCCGACAACGTGATCGTCTTCGACGCCGAGTCCGGCGACGCCATCGGCGAGATCGACCGCGAGGGCTCGATCACCGCGGTGCACGAGGGCGCGATCTACCAGGTCGAGGGAGAGACCTGGAAGGTCGAGCGCTTCGACTACGAGAACCGGCGGGCCTACGCGCGCGCCGTCGCCAGCGACTACTTCACCGACGCCCACACCGAGACCGAGGTGCGCGTGCTGCGGCTCGAGGAGCGCGGCCTCCGCAAACGCGCCAAGCAGCCGGAAGAGGGCGGCGAGGACTTCGCCATCTGGCGTGCCGAGGTGCACGTCACCACCCTCGCCACCCTCTACAAGAAGATCCGCTTCTACACCCGCGAGAACCTCGGCGCCGAGGACATCGTCCTGCCGCCCGAGGAGATGGACACCGACGCCTTCGTGCTGACGATCTCGAACGAGAGCCTCGCCGAGCTGATGGAGTCCGCGGACCTCGTGGCCGATCGCGGCGCGACCTGGTTCTCTTTGGGCGGTCTGCTCAAGCGGGTGGCGCCGCTGTTCCTGCGCTGCCGGGCCGGCGACCTCGGCGTCACCGCCCAGCTGGCCTCCGGCCACTTCCGCCGGCCCGCCCTCTACCTGTTCGATCGCCACCACGGCGGCATCGGCCTGGTGCGGCTCTTCTTCGACGCCTGGGAAGAAGTGCTCGGTGCAGCGCTCGACGTGCTGCGCGCCTGCGAGTGCCTGCACGGCTGCCCCGCCTGCGTCGGACCACCGGATGAAGCCGGCCCCGAGGGCAAGGCCGCTGTGGCGATGCTGCTCGAGTTCTTCCTGGAGGGCGGTCGCCCCCAGCCGACCAGCGACCTCGAGCCCCTCCTGGCAGCGCCCCCGGGCTCGTCGCCCCTCGCCCCAGCATGAGCGAGTCCTTCCGCGATCGGCTGCGGCGCCTGCGCCGGGATGAGCCGCTGGCGGGAGTCCCCGCGTCCAGCGAGCCGCGTCCCGGCGGCATGCCGACCTGGCTGCGGGAGAAGCTCGACCGCCAGCGGGACCCGTTCGGTGGCATCCTCGCCAAGCCCAACGTCACGCCGCCGCCGACCACCGATCGCCAGCGGACCCTCGGGGACCCCGCCCACGTCCTTCAGGCCCAGCGCAGCGAGGGGGTCTTCGGCGAACGCGTGATCCACAAGGCCGACACGGTGCGCCACGGCAGCTGGCGCCTGGGCGATGTCGACGGCGCGGCGGACTTCGCACGCCTCGCCCGGGACCCCGCCCTGGCCGACTTCGACCCGCGGCGGGCGGTGTACCTCGACATCGAGACCACCGGCCTCTCCGGCGGTGCCGGCACCTGGCCCTTCCTGGTCGCCCTCGGTCGCTTCACCGACGAGGGCGGCTTCGAGCTCTGGCAGGGCTTCCTGCGCGACCCGGCCGAGGAGCGCGCGATGCTGGCCGAGGTCGCGGACCGCGTCGGGGCTGCCGACTGCCTGGTGTCCTTCTTCGGCAAGGCCTTCGACAAGACTCGCCTCGAGGACAAGCTGCGCCAGCACCGGCTGGCCTCGCCCTTCGACGACCTGCCACACCTCGACCTGTACCACCCGCTCAACCGGCTCTACACCCGGCGCAGCCAGTGGGAGCGCGTCGCCGGTCCCGGCCGGCCGCCACCCGCGGCTGCGGGCTTCGGCGACGGCCGGCTCAACACGATGGAGCGCGAGCTGTGCGGCCTGCAGCGGGTCGACGACCTCTCGGGGGCCTTCGCGCCCGCGGCCTGGTTCGACTACCTCGCCAAGCGCCCGCACCTGCTCGAGGCCGTCTTCGAGCACAACGCCGACGACGTCTGGTCCCTCGCGACCTTGACCGCGCACCTAGGTCGCTCGCTCACCGAAGAGGACCCCGCCGGCCGCCCCCTGAGCGGGCCACCGGTCGCCCGGGCCTTGGGCCTGGCCTCGCTCTTTCGGGACGAGTCCGACCGCGCGCGGGAGCGCGAGTGGCTGGAGTGCGCGCGGGCCCGGCTGGCCGACCTGCAGCAGCAGGAGCCCCGGGGCCTGGCCCTGTGGCGGGCTGACAACGCGCGGCTGTGTGGCGATGTGGACGCGGCCCTCGCCCTGTACGCCGAGCTGCTCGGTGAGCTCGACCGCCACAGCCCGCGCATCGAGGTCGAGCGGGCCAAGCTGCTCGAGCATGGGCGCAAGGACCTGCACGGGGCCCTCGCGGCCTGCGAGTCGGCCCGCTCCCATGCGACGCGCTACGGCGAGGGGCGCCTTCGCAGTGAGCTCGACCGGCGTGTCGCGCGCCTGCGCCGCAAGCTCAGCCTCGACGAACCCAGCCCGCAGGGGGCGGTCAAGCGGTCGGACTCGGAAGGCCCTTGATGGCGGCGAAGTGGCGCCGGATCGCTTCGGGTAGCGCCAGCTTCTCCTGCTCGAACACGAGGGTCGCGAGGCCCTCGACGTCGATGCCGTCCGGCACCGGGATCCAGCGCTGCAGGATCACCTTGCCGTTGTCGTACTCGTCGTCGACGTAGTGCACGGTGCAGCCGGTGACCTGCACGCCGCGGGCCAGCACGGCGCGGTGCACGTGCTCACCGTAGTAGCCCTTGCCACCGAAGGCCGGCAGCAGGGACGGGTGGATGTTGATCACGCGACCGGCCCAGCCCGGCTGCAAGAGCAGCAGGCGCAGGAAGCCGGCGAGCACCGCGAGCTCGACACCACGCGCCTCCAGCTCGGCGAAGACGGCCTGGGAGTAGGCCTCGTGGGAGTCGAATTCGCTGCGGTCCAGGACCAGGGTTTCGATGCCCAGCTTGGCAGCGCGCTCGAGGGCGAAGACCCCGGGGCGGTCCGAGATGACGACCCGCACCTCGGCGTCGAGGCGGCCCGCGGCGACCTCGTCGGCCAGGTTCTCGAGGCTGCGGCCTCCGCCCGAGACCAGGATCGCGATGGGGTGCGCCATGGCTCAGTCGCGGTCCGGGCGGGTCGCCGCGTTGGCAGCGAGGGCGAGCGACTCGAGCAGCAGCTCTTCGAGCCCCGGGGCCGCCGCGGCGGTCGCGGTCAGGATCGCCTGCACGTCCGCCGACGCGGCCTCGGAGCCGGTGACCGCGACGAGGGAGACGATGCCCAGGCCCGCGTGGGCGCAGGCCAGGTAGGGCGCGGCCACGCCCTGGACCCAGAGGTCGGCCCCGGCCCGGGCGAACCACTCGCGCTCGGCTGGGGACGGCAGGGAGGCCGGAGCGGTGGCGGCCACGATGGCCTCGGCCACGGTGAGCCCTCGGCCGGCGGCGAGCTCGGCGATCTCGGCGCGCAGGCACTCGAGGTGCAAGCGGGAGACGTCGGGGAACAGGGGCCCCAGCTTGCTGCCACCGAGCCCGAGCAGGGGGCTGGATCCGGTCAGGTTGAGGTGGTCGCGCACGAGCGCGAGGTCACCGGGCTGGTGCGAGCCCGCGCTCAGGGTCCCGCCGGCCGAGCTGTGCAAGAGGACCGTGGCGCCGGCCTTGGCCGCGAGCCAGCAGGCGAAGCCTCGCTCCCAGGGCACCTCGCCTTGCTGCTGGGGCGCGTCGAGGGCCTGGTCCTCGAGCATCCAGACCACGGCCGGACCGTGCTCGGTGGCCAGGGAGCCGTGGTGCAGGACCTGGCTCGACCAGGGTGCGGGCAGGCCATCCAGCCCGTCCAAGTCCACGGCGGTGGTGGGGCCATGGTGGTAGGAGAAGCGCTCGGGGAGGCTGCCGAGGCCGGTGCCCGCCAGCAGCAGCACGTTCGGCGCCGGAACCTCGCGGGTGCGCAGGCCGTCGACGGCCGCGAGCACGGCCACGTCAAGGGGACAGGGCTTCATTCGGTCGTTCCCGGGCCGCGCCCGTCGGAGAGCAGCAACACCAAGAGGCTGTGACGGTGCTCGTCGAGCAGGTCGCCGAGGAGGGCTGCGGCCGTGCTGGGGTCGTCGGCGACCCGGGCCTCGATCGCGCCGGCCAGGGCCGCCGCGGCAGCCACCTCGCGCGAGTCGGCGGCCAGGGCTTCGGGCGCGGTGCACCAGCTGGCGGCCAGCTCGTACTGCTCGAGCAGTTGCTCGCGGTCGGACGGGCCGAAGCGCTCGCGCACGGAGGGCAGCAAGACGGCATCGGCCTCACCGATGGCGGCGAGCACGGCGCCGAAGCGCGCCAGGCTGGCGATGCCGAGGTTCTCCTCGGCGGTGTAGTCGCGCCGCAGCCGGTTCTTGAAGAGCAGGTCCACGAGCCGGGGGTCGGAGCCATAGGACCGCCAGGGAATCTGCCGCGTGCCACTGCTGCCATCGACCGTGATGCCCTTGGTGTCGACTCCCAGGGCCTGGACGTAGCCGCCCGCGGGATCGGGGACCGAGTCGCGTCGCCAGTCCCCAGCGCCGAAGCCGTCCACGAGCAAGGCCAGGGACGCCTGGGCCTGGCGCGCTTCGCGCGCGAGGCGGCCGATGGCGTCGACCGCAGCCTGGGTCCGGAGGCCTGCAGCGCGGGCCTCGAGGCGCTTGGCGGCCGCGTCGAGCTCGAGGGCCTGGAGCTCGTCGAGCAGGCCGCGACCGAGGTCCGCGGCCAAGGCCTTGCGGTCCGCGGCGGCCTGGGCGGCGCGCCAGGTAGCCTCGCGACTAGCACGCTGGCCCAGGCGCTCGGCCGCGAGCTGGCCCAGGGCTTCGAACTCACCCCAGCCCGCCTGCACCAGGAGCTCCTCCTGGATCAACCTTGGGGTCGCGACCTGTCCGGCGGTCGTGCCGGTCGGCGTGATGGGAGCTTGGGCCACCGAGCGACTGGGCTGGGGACCGGTGGAGAGGCGCTCTTCGGGGGCGCCCTCGTCGGGTCCGCCGGCGGGCTCTAGGCCCTTGGGCTTCCCGGAGCCACCACCGATGCCGACCGGCCCGATGTCGGGGAGCTCGCCGGGGCCCGGGGGCAGGTCCAGCTCGGGGGGAGCCGCCAGCAGCGGGCCGGGCTCGAAGTAGGGCAGCAGCGACTCGAGGGTCTCCTGGTAGCCATCGAAGTCCCCGACCGCGGCCTGGGACTCGGCCTGGGCGAGCTCGGCCAGCGCGTGGCCCTGGGCGGCGTCGAGCACCTTGGCCAGCTCGGCGGCACGCGCGATCTCGAACTCGGCCGCGAAGGCCGGGTCGCCCGGAGCCTCCTGGGCCAGGAGCAGGGACAGGAGCGCCGCGGGCTCGGCCGGTGAGCCGTCCGCGAGCATCGGCGCGTTCTTGACCAGCATGCCGAGGCTGGCCAGGTGCAGCTTGCGCTCGGCATCGGCGGCCGCGTTGCTCGCCGCTTCGCTGGCGAGCTGCTCCTCGAGGGCGAGCGCTTCGGCCAAGGCCTCGGTCGCCGTGCTGGTGCCGGGGAAGGAAGCGGCGAGCTCCTCCAGGGCCAGCTTGCGGTCGGAGGGATCGGTGATGCGGGTCAGCCCGCCGTAGGCCTGGCGCGCCAGCTTCTCGAGGTTCTCGAGCAGCGCGTCGTTGTCGGTCGGGGTGTCCTCGGCGACCAGCGGGATGTCCGGCATGGCGGGCAGCTCGCCCGGCCCCTCCTGGTCACCGGCCGCGACCAGGGGGTCGGTGGGTCCGGGGGTCGTCGGATCGACGGGCGGCTCGTCGGGATCGCCGCCACCTTGGAGGAGGAAGAAGCCGGCGGCCGCCAGCGCGACCACGGCGCCTGCGATGAGGGGCAGCTTCGAGCCCGCTGCGGCCTCGGGCGTCGCCACGAGTCCCTCGAGGGCCTCGGCCAGCTGGCGGGCGGACTGGAAGCGCTGTTCGGGCTCCTTGGCCAGCAGGCGCAGCACGAGGTCGTCGAGCGCGGGTGGGACCTGGGGGACGCGAAGACTGGGCGCTTGGGCGGGCTCGGTGAAGTGGGCGCGCAGGATGTCGCGGGTCGTCTGGCCCTCGAAGGGTGTGTGGCCGGTGAGCAGGCGGTAGGCCGTCCCGCCGAGGGCGTACAGGTCCGAGCGCTGGTCCACCTTGCCGCCACGGGCCTGCTCGGGCGCCATGAAGTGCGGCGTGCCGAGGATGCGCTGGTCGCCGTCCTGGTGCTCGGCCTCGCTCGTCGTCGCCAGGCCCAGGTCGGCCAGCTTGACCGTACCGGCCGCGTCGACCATCAGGTTGTCGGGCTTGATGTCGCGGTGCACGATGCCGCGGCCCTCGGCGAAGATCAGGGCCTGGGCGATCTGCTGCAGGATCGTCACGACCTCAGCGGGCGGGATCGGACCGGACCTCGCGAGGCGACCCTCGAGGGTGCCGCCCGCCATCAGCTCCATGGCGAGGTAGTGCTGGCCGTCGACGACGCCGACGTCGTAGACGTGGACGACGTTGGGATGATTGAGGGCGGCGGCGGCCCGGGCCTCGGCCTGAAAGCGACGCACGAAGTCCTCGTCGGCGCTGAGCCGACGGTTGAGCAGCTTGAGCGCGACCTTGCGATCGAGGCTCTCTTGCACGGCGGCGAGCACCTCGCCCATGCCGCCCCGACCGAGCCGCTCCTCGATGCGGAAGCCACCGAGCCGTCGGCTGGCGCTCGCGGCGACCTTGGGCTTGGGGCGCGGCCCGGAAGGGTCGACGAACTCGAGGCTGACCGTGCCGAGCTCGATCCGATCCCCCGTGCGCAGGCGCGCGCCGGCGACCTTCTCGCCGTTGATGCGCGTGCCACTGTGGGAGCCGAGGTCCTTGATCGCCCAGCCACCGGACTTCGTGCGGCCGATGATGCAGTGGGTCGCGTCCACGCCGGGCTGGTCGAGCACCAGCACCTGGCCCTCGCCGGGCGACGAGCCGAGGGTCAGGGAGCCGCGCTCGGGGCAAGCCCGACGGTGGTCCTCGCCGTCGAGGGACCAGACGAGGAAGCGCTCGCGCTCCTTGGACTCGGGATGGGGCTCAGGCACGGGGCGGCTCCGGGGTTGGCCTTGGGGGCAAGAGGCCGTCGAACAGGGCGCTGCCGACACGCACGCAGGTGCTCCCGGCCGCGATGGCTTCTTCGAGGTCCCCGGTCATGCCGAGGGAGAGCCGGGCCCGGCCATCGGGGGTGTCATAGGTCGCGCGACTCGCGGCGGCGACCCGCGCCGCCTGCTCGAAGGCCACAGCGGCGGCGGCGCGACGCTCGGCTTCCGTTGCGCCGGGGCACAGGGGCGCCATGCCCATCAGGCCCAGGAGGCGCGGGCCGCCTCTTCGCGAAGCCTCGGCGGCGCGCTGGGCGAGCTGCTCGAGCTCGTCCGCCTCGAGACCCCCCTTGGCGTCCTCGGGCGCGAGCTTGAGCTGCAGGTAGAGGCCGGGCCGCAGGCCCAGCTCGTCGGCGTGGCGCGCCACGTTGTCGTACAGACGGACGCTGTCGATCGAGTGGATCACAGCGCTGCGCTCGACCACCCGGCGGGCCTTGTTGCGCTGGATGTGGCCGATGTAGTGCCAGGCCGGTCCCGCGCTTGCGGTGAGGCCTAGCGCGGCGAAGTGGGCCAGCTTCTCGTCGAAGCCGGCCAGGCGGTTCTCACCAAGATCGGTGGCCCCCAGGCGGAAGAGCCCCTCGGCGAGCTCGGCCGGGGCGCTCTTGGTGACCGCCAGGAGCTCGATCTCCTCTGGGGATCGACCAGCGGCCATGGCTGCCTTGGCGATGCGCGCGCGCACGCCCTCGAGGTTCGCGGCGAGGCGCGTGCGCATGGGCGATGGAGCAGCCTCGGGGGCTCTTGAGGACGTGGAAGACAAGTGCGGTGCCGGGTGGGGCACCTAGGATACCTCCCGAGGTGGGCCAAGTCACCGGCGCCGCGGGCCCGCTTTGGGGTCCTCGGGGGAAGGCGGCCGAAGGTGGCTAGCCGACTTCGGGCAGGAGCGCGTCCTCGCCGGGCGGCTCACCGCTGGCGGGCAGCTCGGAGTGAACGGTCAGGACCAGGCGCTGCCGGGTGGCCTCGGTGACCCGCTGGGGGTCGCTCGGGCGCAGGCCCACGGCCCAGACGATCTCACCGCCGGCGACGACGAGGGGTACGCGCTGGCGCTCCTCGCGGGGGACCCCCGCGTCGGCCAGGAAGCGGCGCAGGGGACGCTTCCCGGGCGCGCCCAGGGCATGGAAGCGGTCCCCGTGGCCCGGCCAGCGGACGATCAGGGGGCCAGCGACCCGGTCCGCGTCCAGGGCGACCTGGGCCGCACCGCGGGGGATCGCGCTGGTCGCGCCGGGGGGCAGGAGCTCGGCCGAGACCCGGCGTCCGTCGGGCAGGCGCACGATGCCTCCGCGCTGGAGGTGCAGGTGCGCCGGCTCGGCCTCGGCCCAGGGCATCAGGGACTGGGCGCTGGGCGCCGGCTCGGGCAGGGGGCCGGCCAGGCTGGTGGGTGGCAGCAGCAGCAGCAGCTCCGAGCGCAGGACCAGGCTCCAGGCGCCCGGGAGGCTGTGGCGACGGCAGCGGCCGGAGGCCAGGTCCTCGAGCACGAGGTCGAGCAGGCCCCGGCTGGGCGGGGCGCCGACGCCCTCGGCGATCAGGCGCCAGAGGGCGCGGCGCCGCAGGGTGGTGGGCAGGCGCATCAGCTCGGCACGGGCTAGCTCCCCGCCGAGGTGGTCGGCCGGGGCGCCGCGCGAGGCGGGGGAGAAGGATGGCCGCTGCCAGACCACATGGGCCGTGGCGGCGGCGAGCCGGTCCTCGAGGCTCTCGACGGCGCTGGAGAAGGCCTCCAGGTTCGCGAGGGCGTCCTCGCCGCCGTGCTCTTGGATCAGCGGCAGGAGCCGGCTCCGCAGGCGATTGCGGGTGAAGCGCGCCTCGGAGTTGGACGAGTCCTCGCGCCACGAGAGCCCCCGGTCGGAGAGCACCCGGCGGACCTCCTGGCGGCGCATGGCGATCAAGGGCCGCAGGATCGTGACCGGCTCGAGCGGGTCGCCGGCATGGTGCCCGTCGATCTGGGGGCCGAAGACGGTCAGGCGCTCGCGCAGGCCGGAGAGGCCTGACAGGCTGGTGCCCCGCAGCCAGCGCAGCATCAGGGTCTCGAGGGCGTCGTCCGCGTGGTGGCCGGTGAGGATCGCGCGCACCGGACCGCGCCGGGCCTCGTCGAGCAGGATCCGATAGCGCGCCGCGCGGGCGCGGGCCTCGATGTTCGAGCCGCCGGGATCGAGCCGGGCGTGGCGCAGCACGAAGGGCAGGCCCAGCGAGCGGCAGAGGCTCTCGCAGAAGCGCGCGTCGGCGCTGGCCTCGTCCCCACGCAGCCCATGGTCCACGTGCACGACCAGGACGTCCGCGATGGGGGAGGCCGAAGCGACGAGGTGGGTCAAGAGGACCGAGTCGGCGCCACCGGACAAGGCGACGAGCAGGGGCTGGTCGTGGGCCAGGTCCAGGCGCTGGGCGAGCTGGGTCCAGCGGGCGGTCAGACGCCTCCCAGGGCCGCCGGTCAGGCGGGTGCTCGAGGGCGTCCGGGGTTGACTTTCAGGTGGCTGGGGCAAGGGAAACGACCTCTTCGACGTTTGATTGAATCGGCGGGCCCGAGTACCCTCTGAGCCCGTTTTTGCGGGAAACATCTCCCATCGGGACGTCACCGGACCGAAGCACCCGAGCCGACAGGGATAGCATCAATGCGATTTCCTGACAGGCTCGGGACGCTTCTTCCAGGCCTTCCGAACCCCGGCGCTCGACCACCCACAGAGCGCCGCAACCCACCCCCAGGACTCCACAAGGAACCCCCTCCCATGCGTATCGCCATCAACGGCTTCGGCCGCATCGGTCGCAACGTCTTCCGCATTCTCCACGAGAAGCGCGGCATGGAGGTCGTCTCGATCAACGACCTGACCGACCCGAAGACCCTCGCCCACCTCTTGAAGTACGACTCGATCCAGGGTCGTTTCGCGGGCAAGGTGCGCGCGGGCAAGAACTGGATCTCCGTCGACGGCAAGCGGATCATGGTCACCGCCGAGCGCGATCCGGCCAACCTCGATCACGCGGGCAACAAGATCGACTTCGTGGTCGAGTCCACCGGCATCTTCCGCACCAAGGAAGCGTGCATGAAGCACATCAAGGCCGGCGCCAAGAAGGTCGTCCTGACCGTGCCGCCGAAGGACGCCATCGACAACATGATCGTGCTCGGCGTCAACGACGACAAGCTGAAGGCGACCGACCGCATCATCTCGAACGCCTCCTGCACCACGAACTGCCTGGCGCCGATCGCCAAGGTGCTCCAGGACAACTTCGGCATCGTCGGCGGCCTGATGACCACCGTCCACGCCTACACCAACGACCAGAGCATCCTCGACCTGCCGCACTCGGACCTGCGCCGCGCCCGCGCCGCCGCCGAGAACATCATCCCGACCAGCACCGGCGCCGCGCGCGCCGTCGGTCAGGTGCTGCCGCGCCTCGCGGGCAAGCTCGACGGCTGCGCCATGCGCGTCCCGGTCAAGGACGGTTCGGTCGTCGACCTGGTCGTCGAGACCAAGAAGAAGGTCACCGTCGAGTCCGTCAACGCCGCGATGAAGGCCGCCTCCAAGGGCGCCATGAAGGGCATCCTCGACTACACCGAGGACCCGATCGTTAGCTCCGACATCATCGGTGACCCGGCCAGCTCGATCTTCGACTCGCTCTCGACGATGGTCATGGGCAGCAACATGGTCAAGGTCATCAGCTGGTACGACAACGAGTGGGGCTACTCCAACCGCGTCGTCGAGCTGATGAAGAAGGCTCACTCGCTGAAGGCGACCGCGACCAAGAAGAAGGCTCCCCGCAAGAAGGCGGCCGCCAAGAAGGCGCTCCTCAAGAAGTAGCCAGGTCGCGGCCCGGGCTCCGGCCCAGACCCAAGTCAGCAGGCGGCGCTCCGACCGGAGCGCCGCCTGTTCGTTTATGATGGGCGCCCGCACTCCCCCCGCAACCCCCGCGAGACCCGGCCTAGACCCTACGGGCCGCCTGATCCCATGAAGCTCGACAAGCGAGGCCTCGAGGCTCTCGAGATGACCGGCAAGCGCGTGCTGATGCGCGTGGACTTCAACGTGCCCCGCGACGAGCACGGTGCGATCACCGACGACACCCGCATCCGCGCGGCCCTGCCCACGGTGCAGGCGGTCCTGGCGGCGGGCGGTCGGCCGATCCTCATGTGCCACCTCGGTCGCCCCAAGGGTGAGGTCGTCGAGAGCCTGCGCGTCGACGCGATCGCGACCCACCTGGGCGAGCTGCTCGGGGCTCCGGTCACCAAGCTCGACCACAGCGCCGGCGCCGAGGCCGAGGCCGGCGTCGCCGCCAGCGACGGGGTCGTGCTGCTCGAGAACGTGCGCTTCCACGCGGGCGAGACCCAGGGCGATCCCGAGCTCGGCGCGGCCTATGCCAGGCTCGGCGACGTGTTCGTCAACGACGCCTTCGGCGCCTGCCACCGCGACCACGCTTCGGTCACCGGCCCGGCCAGGCACCTGCCCGCGGCCGCCGGTCTGCTGCTGATGGCCGAGATCGAGGCCTTCCGCCGGGTGCTCGACGCGCCGGCGCGCCCCTTCGCGGCCGTGCTCGGCGGCGCCAAGATCAGCGACAAGCTGCCCGTCATCACCAACCTGCTCCAGAAGGTCGACCGGATCCTCATCGGCGGCGGCATGGCCTACACCTTCGTCGTCGCGCGCGGCGGCAAGGTCGGCAACTCGCTCGTGCAAGAGGACCAGCTCGAGATGGTGCGCGGGCTCGAGGCCAAGGCCGAAGCGGCCGGGGTCGAGCTCTTGATCCCGACCGACCACGTGATCGGCGACGGCTTCTCCGCCGACTGCAACACCCGCGTCGTAAAGGGCGACATCCCCGACGGCTGGATGGGCCTCGACATCGGCCCCGAGTCCCAAAAGGCCTACTCGGCCGCCCTCGCCGACTGCGCGACCGTGGTCTGGAACGGCCCGATGGGGGTCTTCGAGTGGCCTGCCTTCCAGGCCGGCACCGAGACGGTCGGGCGGGCGATCGCGGCCTGCAGCGGCTACAGCGTCGTCGGAGGCGGGGACTCGGTCGCGGCCGCGGTCCAGTTCGGCCTGGTGCAGGACATGGGCCACATCTCGACCGGCGGCGGGGCCTCCCTCGAGCTGCTCGAAGGCAAGCAGCTGCCCGGCATCGCCTCCCTTCCGGACGCCTAGGAGCACGGTTCGAGCCTCGCCCCCTGCGCCCCCTTCCATCGGGATGCAGCCGCGGGGTATGTTGAGCCCCCGGCCAGTCCCCCCCCCCGCACCGCCCATGACCTCCAGCGACGTCCTGATCCTGCCCTCCCTGCTCGCCTGCGACTTCACTCGCATCGCCGAGGAGGTCGAGCGCGTCGAGGCCGCCGGTGCCGACGCCCTGCACGTGGACGTCATGGACGGCCACTTCGTGCCGAACCTCAGCATCGGCCCGCCGGTGGTCAGCTGCGTCCACAAGGTCGCCAAGGTGCCGCTCGACGTGCACCTCATGATCGACGAGCCGGTGCGCTACGCGAAGGACTACGTGAAGGCTGGCGCCCACTGGCTGACCTTCCACGCCGAGGCCCCCGAGGTGCTCGGCGACCTGCCCGGGGCCGTGGCCGCGCTGCGCGCCGCTGGCGCGCCCCAGGTCGGCGTCTCGATCAAGCCTGGCACGGCGCCTGAGGTGCTCGCACCGATCCTCGCCGACGTGGACCTGGTGCTGGTCATGAGCGTCGAGCCCGGCTTCGGCGGCCAGTCCTTCATGCCCGAGGTCCTCGGCAAGCTGCCCGCCCTGCGCGCCCTCGGCTTCCAGGGTCGCCTGGAGATGGATGGCGGCCTCGCGGCCGGCACCATCCCGGCCTGTGCCGCGATGGGCTGCGACATGATCGTCGCCGGCTCCGCGATCTTCGGTAGCGACGACTTCGCCGGCACGATCAGCCGCTTCCGCGCCATGGCCCAAGCTGCCCTCGCGGGGCAGCCGCTACCATGAGTCCCGACCAGGTCCAGCGCACCGAAGCGCCCCAAGAGTCCACGGCCGAACCCGCAGCGCGGGCCGTGCCGCCCCTGGAGACGACGCCCGGCGTCGATCCTCTCGAACATCCCGATCCCATGAGCAAAGAACCCTCGAACCAGGGTGACCCGGACGAGTCCCTCGAGCACATCGAAGACGAGCCGGCCGGCAAGCGCGGGCGCCTCTCGCGGCTGCGCTTCACCAAGAAGAAGGACATGCCCGGGGGCCTCTGGCTCAAGTGCGAGTCCTGCGGCCAGACCATCTACAAGAAGGACCTCGACGACAAGGTCCGCGTCTGCCCCGCCTGCAGCTTCCACTTCACCCTGCCCGGCAAGCAGCGCATCGCGTCCTTGCTGGACGAGGGCACTTGGAAGGAGTCCTTCGCCGAGATCACGGCCCTCGACCGCCTCGACTTCGTCGAGAACGCGAGCTACGCCGACAAGATCGAGCGCGCCGTCAAGCGCAGCGGCCAGAACGAGGCCTTCCTGGTCGGGACCGGCCGGGTCGAGGGACGCGAGCTCGTGCTCGGCGTCCTGGACTTCGCCTTCATGGGCGGCTCCATGGGCGAGGTCGTCGGTGAGAAGATCTCCTTGGCCGTCGAGCTGGCCGAGGAGCGCGACCTGCCCCTGCTGCTGTTCACCAGCTCAGGTGGTGCGCGCATGCACGAGGGCGCCATCTCGCTGATGCAGATGGCCAAGACCTCGGCCGCGCTTGCTCGCTTCAACCGCCGCGGTGGCTTCTCGATCTGCGTGATGACCCACCCGACAACAGGCGGCGTGACCGCCAGCTTCGCCTCGGTCTGCGACATCATCCTGGCCGAGCCCGGCGCCTTGATCGGCTTCGCTGGTCCGCGCGTGATCG
>JARGPD010000220.1 GCA_029212845.1 Planctomycetota bacterium | reverse complement strand
GCCTGGAACAAGATGGTGTTGACCAGCTTGATGATCGGCGCCTTGTTCGAGACGTCGAGCACGTCCTCGGCGTCGTCGATCGAGGAGGCCAGCTCGGCGATGTTGTCGTCCTCGGACACGTCGGCGAGGGCCTCGTCGACGCCGTCCGCCTTGTGGCGGTAGGCCCGGGCGATCAGGGCGTTGATCTCACCGCGGGTGGCAAGCACGGGCTCGACCTCGACTCCCAGCATGGCCGACAGGTCGTCCATCGGGTGGGGGTCGAGCGGCGAGCAGGTGGCCACTCGCAGGGCACCGTCCTCGGACTGACCAAGGGCGATCAGGTTGTAGTTGCGCGAGAAGCGCACCGGAACCTCGTCGATGAAGCCCGCGGGGACGACCGTCCCCTCGAGCACGGCCTCGAAGTCGTAGCCGAGGTGCTTCGCGTAGACCTCGAGGAGCTTGTCCTCGGCGAGGTACTCGCGCTGCAGGATCGCTCGATCGAGGGACTCGCCCGTGGTGCTCGCCAGGCGGCGGCACTCATCGAGTCGATCTCGGCCGAGGCCGGCGTCGACCAGCAGGTCGGAGAGTGAGACCATGGGGTCTAGCCCTCCGCGCCCGCGGCGGGCTCGACCAGCTCGGCTTCGACGGGAACCTCGACCGGTTCCGCAGGCGGCATGGTCTCGGTGCCCTTGCGGGCGGCCTCGAGCAGGTCGTTGCGGCGCTGGGGATCCAGGCCGACCTCCTCGGGAGAGACCTCGCCGGAGGCGGGGGCTTGGAAGCGCGGGAGCTGGAAGGCCTCGAGGCTGAAGAGCTCGTCGTCGACGCTGAAGCTGCCGTCGATCATCCGGATGCGGTCGAGGCCGATGCGCTCGGCGGCGTCCTGCTTGGCGCGGTAGGAGTGCTCGGCCAGGTCGGCGAAGTCCTCGTCGTGCAGGATGTGGGGCGTCACGAAGAAGTAGAGCGAGGTCCTGGTGCCGCTCCGCTGGGTGTTGCGGAAGAGGAAGCCGACGCCGGGCAGGTCGCCCAGCAGCGGGAACTTGGAGACGGACTCGCTCTTGTTGTCGGTGATGATGCCGCCGATGACCATCGTGTCGCCGTCGGGGACGTTGACCGTGGTGGTCAGGTTCCGGCGCGTGATCGGGGGCGGGAGGCTCTGGTCGGTCTTGTTGCCGAAGCTGGAGATGGTCAGCTCGATGCCGAGGCGCAGGTACCGCGACGCGCTGATCGACGGCGAGATGTTCATCGTGATGCCCGCCTCCTGGTAGCCACCGAGGTCCGTCGCGGTCGATGCGCTCTGGCCGAGGGCGGTGGTGGTGGAGTAGGGCTCGGAGTCCACGGTCGACACGGTCGCCGAGCCGTTGTTGCTGACCAGCACCGAGGGGATGTTCAGCACATTGGCGTTGGCGTTGGTCTCGGCGGCCTTGACCAGCATCGGCAGGGCGAAGTCCTCGCCGTCCAGGATGCCGAAGGTGAAGCCGGTGCCGAGGTTGGGCACCTTGCTGTCGGGGATGCCGTCGACCGGGTCGAGGTCCTCGATGGTGGAGAGGCCGAAGCTGGTGACGCCGAAGCCGCCGATCTGGTTGATGCCGGGCAGGTCGGCGAAGCCGAGCTCGACGCCGAGGTCGAACAGGTTCGAGCCCGAGAGCTCGATCAGCGCGGTCTCGATCAGGACCTGGTCCTGGCGGCGGTCGAGCAGCTGGATCAGGTCGAGCACCTCGGCGTAGCGCGTCTTGTTGGCCGCGATCAGCAGCGAGTTGGTGGTCTCGTCGGCGACGACGACCACGTCGTTCTTGCTGCTGGTCGTAGCGGCCTGGCCGGCACGGCCGCCGGTCCCGGTGCTGCTCTCGGCGAGGGCGCTCGCGTCCTGAAGGAAGTCATCGAGGACGGGCGAGATCGTGGCCGCCTCGACGTTCTGCAGGGCGTAGACGTGATAGTTGCGCTCGGGCTCGATCACGTCGACGTCGAGGCGCGCGATCATCTCCTTGATCATCGGCATCTCGTCGGGCATCGCCATGACGAGCAGCGAGTTCGTGCGGCCCTGGACCATGACCTTGGCTTCGGGCGTGCGGCCGGTGGCCGCCGGGGTGCCGCTGGGGTTGCGGCCTTCCTGGGCGGCCGTCTGCACTGCGTTGCGGCGTGCCTCCAGCAGCTCGTCGAGGATCTCCGAGACATCGTCGGCCGAGGCGAACTCCATCGGCACGATGTCGAACACGGGCGACTCCACGTCCTCGGGCGCGTCGGCCGCATCGATGACCTCGAGCAGCCGCACCACCGAGGCGATCTTGCTGCCGAAGCCGGTCAGGATCAGCGAGTTCGACTGACCCGCGTTCATGATGTTCTCAGTGGCCGGGTCCTGCAGCAGGGGCCGCAGGTTGGTCGAGAGCTGGCGCACGTCGGTGTTCTTGAGGGTCACCGTCGTGGTGATCAAGGTCGCGGGCTGGTCCGCGTAGTCCGCCACGTCCTCGGGGTCCACCATCTTGGCGTTGGTCTTGATCGTCCCCCGGTTCCCACCGCTCGCCTGCAGGCTCTGGATCTGGATCACGGACAAGTGGACCGGTCCGATCTCCACGCAGGCGAAGTTGTTGATCACCATCATGATCTGGAACCAGCTGTAGAAGTCCCGCTTGGGAATCCGCTTGGTGCCCAGCAGGCGCACCTGCTGCTGCGCTAGCAGGGCCTGGGTCTCCGTCGTGTAGGTGAAGTTGAAGCCGGTGGCCTCTTGGCATAGCTTCACGAACTGCTCGAGCTGCAGCCCGTTGTTCGGGTCCTCGGAGATGTTGATGACGTAGAACTCGCCTTCCGATTGGATCGGGGGAACCGGCGCCGCGTCGTCGGCCTGGAAGGCCAGCGCGGGCAGGAGCGAGGTGAGGAGCAAGAGGGTGAGGCTGCGGAGCATCGTGATGGTGGAGGGGTGCCGGGCCTAAGTGGAGTGGCGGAGCCCAATTGAAGGAGCCCGCCGGGGCGGCGAGCAGCGCATTGTGGGTGGGCCGGGAGGCGGAGTCAAAGCCCCGTTCCAGCTATCCGAAGGAACCATGGGCCAACGGAGCGGACGCTGGTGCTGCTTCCATCTTCCCGCTTCCTTGCTGGGGAAATTGCGCCAGGGGGGTGGGGGGGGTATCGTCCCCCCCTCGAACCCCATGCAGCTCCAGGAAATCTTCCGAGCCGACGACGTCCTCCTGGGACTCGATTCCGGCGACAAGTGGGAAGCGATTCGCTCCCTCATGGAGCGGCTCGTCGAGTCGGGTCGTGTGCCCGAAGAGCGTGCCGAGGAGCTGCTCGAGGCGGTCTTCGAGCGCGAGCGGTCGATGTCGACCGGCATGGAGCGGGGGCTCGCGATCCCCCACGCCGCGGTCGAGGGCATCGACGGGCTGGCCGCCGCCCTGGGCATCGTCACCGACGAAGGGGGCCTCGAGTTCTCCAGCATCGATGGCGCGCCGACTCGCCTGGTGATCCTGCTGCTGATCCCGCGCGAGCAGAAGCTCTTGCACATTCGCACCCTGGCCGACGTCGCCCGCGGACGGGGCGACGAGGCCGTGGTCTCCAAGCTGTTGGCGTCGGAGTCGTCCGCCGACGCCTGGCAGGTCCTGGGCGGAGCCTAGCCCTTGGGGCCGGCGCGCCGCGGGGCTGGGAGGCTGCTCGATGCGGCCCTGACGGCCGTTCTCGGCCTCGGAAGCCTCGCTCTCCTGAATCAGCTGCAGGCGACCTCGGGCCTGCTGCTGGGATCCCAGGCTGCGCGCGCGGTGCCCTTCGGTTTCGTGGCTGCCCTCGGGTTCGGCGCGTCCCTCGGCGGCTGGATCCCCCTGGCCCTCGGCTCCCTCGGCCCGCTCCACCGGCGCCTGGCAGGCAGCCTCTATTGGCTGCTCGTCGTCGCTGCAGGCCTGGCCCCGGCCCTGCTGGTCGCCCCCGACCCCTTCGGCCTGGCTCCGGGTGCGTGGCTCGCCAGCGCGCTCCTGGCCGGGGGCGCCCTGGGTGGCGGCCTCGGTCGCGTCGCGCTGGGGGAAGCCGGGACGTGGTCGGCCGCGCTGCTCGGGGGTGCCCTCGGCATGGCCTTGCCCGAGCTCTTGGGCCGCCTAGCTCCAGGCGCCGTCCTCGATCGACCTGGCCTTCTGGTGGGCCTGGCCGGACTCACGACCGTGGGCTTGGTTGGGCTTGGGATTCGTGACCTGACTCGGGGGATGCGCTCGGCCGAAGAGCCGCTCCCCGGCGAGGAGCTCCCGCCCCTTCGACCGCGCCTCGCCGGACTGTACTACTTGAGTTGCATGCTGGTCGGAGCCACCGTGCTGTGGGTCTGGAGTGGCTGGACGAGCCTCGCGCCCCTGCCCCCTGTCCCTGGTTCCCTGGGCTTGGCGACCTGCGTCGGCGGGGGCCTTGGCGCACTGCTCCTCGGTCGCCCCCTGCGCAGCTCGCGGCTGGCCGGCTGCTCGGTCGGCATCGGCCTCGGGCTCGCCTGGCTGCTGCTGCTCGCCGGCGCCCGCACCCCGGTGGGGGTCCCCGCGGGGCTCACCGCCGGGCCGGACCAAGCCGGGCTCGCGGACCTCCTGGCCGCCAGCCTCTTCCACCTGCGCTTCCTCGGTCCCCTGCTACTCGCGCTAGGTGCCGTGCCTGTCGTGCTCGCGGCCCAGGTCCAGGCCAGCGGCTTCGGCCGGCGCCGTGGGCAGCTGGCCGCTTGGTTGCTGCCGCTGGGCCTCTTGGCCATGGATGGACCGGCCGAGCGCCTGGCCGCGGACCCGCTCGGGGCGATCGGGCTCGGGCTTGGCCTGCTGCTGGTGCTCCTGTTCCTGGCCGCCGACCTACCCTCCCCTGGGGTCGGGGCTGCCCTCGGTCCCCTGCGACGCGGGCTTCCGGTCGCCCTGCGTGGGGTGGGCCTGGTCAGCCTCGCCCTAGCCCTAGCCCTGGCAGCC
>JARGPD010000219.1 GCA_029212845.1 Planctomycetota bacterium | reverse complement strand
GGCCCCCGTCGCGCTCGGCCCGGGCGCGCCGGGCGGGGTCGCGCGCGCTGAGCATCGCCGCCGCGAGGGCGGTCTCCTCCAGGCAGCCGTGGTCGCGGCCCGCGAGCAGCAAGCGCCCGAGGCGCGGGGCGAGGGGCAGCCGCGCGAGCTCCTGGCCCAGCTTGGTCAAGGCCCGGCCGGCGGAGGAGCCGCCCGAGGAGCCACGCTCCGAGGTCGCCCCCAGGGCGGCGAGCAGCTCGGCGGCGCGCTCGGCGCTGGCCTCGGGCGGCGCCTCGAACCAGTCGAAGGCGGCCGGGTCCGGCTCGCCGAAGTCGAGCAGCGCCAGCCAGGCCCCGGCAAGGTCGACGCGCGAGACCTCGGGCTCGATCGACTCGCGCTGGCCGCGCTCCTCGAGCGAGCTCCAGAGGCGCAGGTTCAGGCCCGGTCCTGTGCGGCCCGCGCGGCCTGCGCGCTGGCGCACGGACTCGAGCGGGATGCGCGTCAGCTCCAGCCGGTCGAGGCCCACGCCCGGATCGAAGCGCGGGATGCGCGCGAGCCCCGAGTCGATCACCGCGCCGATGCCATGCAGGGTCACCGACGACTCGGCCAGGTTCGTGGACAGGATCACCCGCCGCGGTTGGTCGGGCGTGCGCGGCGCCAGCACCGCGTCCTGCTGCTTGGCATCGAGGTCGCCGTAGAGCTCCTGCAGCTCGAGCCCATGGCTACGCGCCAGGCCGGCCAGTGCCCCCGCCGCCCGCCGGATCTCGCCCACGCCGGGCAGGAAGACGAGCGTGTCGCGACCGAAGGGTGTGCTTTCCGAGGTGGGTCGCGCAGCGGGGTGTTCTCCCCCATCGCCGCCAGGGTCACGCTTCGGATCGCCCGCCGCTTCCGACGGAGCAGCCGGGCCTTCCAGTGCCTGGCCTCGGCCCAGGCGGTCGAGCACGACTTCGACCGCGCGCACGACCTGGTCTTCGAGCGGCTCGCGACCGCGCGCTGGCTGGTGCAGGGTGTCCACAGGGAAGAGCCGCCCTTCGCTCGTCAGCACGGCCGCGTCGCCGAGGAAGGCCGCCACGGGAGCAGGGTCGATCGTCGCCGAGAGCACGACGATGCGCAGGTCGTCGCGCGCCTCGAGCTGCACCCGCCGAGCAAGCGCCAGGGCGAGGTCGCCGTCGAGGTGCCGCTCGTGGAACTCGTCGAAGACCACGCAGCCGACGCCCTCCAGGAATGGATCGGCCAGCACGCGCCGCAGGAAGATGCCCTCGGTCATCGCCGTGACCCGCGTGGACTTCGAGGTGCGGTCGTCGAAGCGAACGGTGTAGCCGATCGAGCCGCCGACCTTCTCCGAGCGCTCCGCCGCCATGCGCCGCGCGGCCGCGCGCGCCGCCACCCGGCGTGGCTCGAGCAGCAGCACGGGACCGAGCCCCGCGGCCTCGAGCGCTGGAGGCACGCGCGTGGTCTTGCCCGACCCCGTCGGCGAGCGCAGCACGACGTTCGAGCCGGCCTCCAAGCGAGCCACCACCTCGGGCAGCAGCTCGTCTACGGGCAGGGGTTGCAGCCGCAGCTTCCTCGGTTCGTTCGATGGCACGGTTGGGCGGACCTCCTTGCGAGTCAATCGGCGCGGGTGTGCGCGAGGACCTCGAACGTGGCGACGCGGGGACCGCTCCGCCCCGCGGAGTCCGCGGCCTGTCCCCACGCCCCATGGTGACCTTCGGCGTCCAACGCCTGGCCTCCCAGTCGCGCCATGGGCTCGCGTTCCGACTCGATTTCCAGCGTGGGCGTGTCCGGCCCCTTGGGGTTTGGCATGGACTCCGCCTTTCGATCGGAGAGCCTCGAAGCCTTGGCCGCGCGCGCAGGCTGCTCCCTGATGACCGGATCGAGTCCCAGCTGCCCAGGCACGCGCAGCAGCCGGTAGGAGATGTCACCCGCAGCTACAGGCTCGCGCCCAACATGCCCCACAGGCCGGCAGGGCGAGGTGACGCGAACTCCGATCACGGCGCCTGGCTACCGAGGCCTTCGAAGCTGTCCGAGCCGCCTGAGTTGCCTGAGTTGTCCGCACATCTCGAGGCGTCCACGTTCCCCCAGCCGCCCGCATTTCTCGAGCTGCCCGAGTCGCCCGCGCTATCCAAACCGCCCGCGCTATCCAAGCCGCCCGCGTTGCCCAAGCCGGCCGCATTGCCCAAGCCAGCCGCATTGCCCAAGCCAGCCGCGTTGCCCAAGCCGGCCGCGTTGTCCAAGCCGGCCGCGTTGTCCAAGCCGGCCGTGTTGTCCAAGCCGGCCGCGTCGCCCATGCCGGCCGCGTATTTCGAGCCGGCCGCGTTATCCAAGCTCCCCGAGCCGCCCACGTTGTCCGAGTCGCCGGTGTTCCCCGAGCTGCCGGTGTTGTGCGCGCCACTAGGGGCGAGGGGTGCGGCGCTTGCGTCCAGGGTCACGGGCCTGTTCAGGCCCCGGGGACTGACCGGGCCAACTGCGCGACCGGGCGTGTCTCGTGGGACTTGCGCGCCGTCCGCGTCGGGTTCCTCTGGCAGGTCCTCGGGCGTCGCCTTGTCGGTCGAGGGCTGCCCAGTCTCGCGCTCGGCGGCGGGCACTAGCGTGACGTGCAGCCACTCTGCCAGGCGCGCTTCGATGCCATCGACCTTGCCGAACATGCGGGTGCCGTGGATGCGCTCCTCGGGCAGGATCCAGAGCTCGCTCGGAGTGCGATCCCTGGCGGTGTCCCCGCTTCGATCACGAGCGCCCTGCCCATCGCGGCCGTGGGAGCCACCGCCATCGTCACCATGCCGCTCCCCATCGCCGTCGGCCTTGTTCCCGCCCTCGCCCGCCTGCCGCGCGAGCCGCGCCTCGTGCTGGGCCAGCAGAGCCTCGTGGATCGGGACGGCGCCGCCCGTGCTCTCCTCCTCGCTCGAGACCACCAAGAGCCGCCGCTGCCCCCACTGCTTGATGTGCTCCATGGTCGGCACGCCGAGGTAGTCCCGACCCGGGGTCAGCACGCAGGTCGCCCCCAGCCCATCACTGCGCACCGCCGCATCGATCGCGACCGAGCAGCCCACGCTCGCCCCGACCAGGCCGATCCGCGCAGGCGTGTAGCCATCGGCGACCATGCGCTGCACGACCGCCGCGACATCGAGGTGCATCACGTTGAAGAGCGCGGCGTCGCGATCCTCCACACGCTGGGCGACGTCCTCACCGTCGGGCCCGCTGGTGTTCTCTCCATGGCCGCGCAGGTCGAGCGCGACGACCGCGAAGCCCCGCTCGAGCAGCTCGGGAACGAGCGGATCCCAGGCGCTGTGATCGGACAGGAACATGTGCAGCAGAACGGCAACCGGGGACTTGGCCCGCCGCTGGTCCCGCGCGTCAGGCGCTTCCCCCACCGGCGCGCGCTCATGCAGCCAAGCCAACACCCGCTGCCCATCCGAGGCCTCGAGCTCGAGCCGTACCACCGAGTCAACCAGAGCCGCACCGTCCTCCTCGCCAGCATCCCCAGCCGCCCACGCCGAGGCCGCGCCCTTGCCCTCGAGCACACGCAACGAAGCCGCGCTCTTGCACTCGAGCTCACCCAACGAGCCCGCGCCCTTGCCCTCGAGCTCGCACAACGAGCCCGCGCCCTTGCACCCGAGCTCACCCAACGTGCCCGCGCCCTTGCCCTCGCGCGACGAGGCACCGTCAGGCGAGCAGCCACCGTCGACCTGCACCGCCCAAGAAACACCCCCAAGGAACGCCCCGGCCACCAGGCCCAGGACAGCGAGTCGCATCGTCGGCTTCTTCATGCCTGCAAGGATAATCCCCCACGTCCCTCTGCGCCCGCAGCCAGCGCCCATTGCCACACGCCGCTTGCCCAGACCTTGCGCCCAGCGTCCCGGGCCCCCCCCCCCGAGCCCCCCGCCTGCCCAGGCTCACCCCTCCGGGCCAGAGATGGAGGCGGCACCCGGATTTGAACCGGGGATCACGGATTTGCAATCCGTCGCCTTAGCCACTTGGCCATGCCGCCTTCCTGCTCGCGTTCGAGCCCGAGGAGGATAGCGCGATCCGCGTTAGGGTCAACAGAACCGGCTTCCTTTTGCTCTGAGACGGGGTTCTGGGCCGGGTCCAGCTCGACGAGCCGAAGCTCGCCGCTCTGATCCGGCTCGTCAGGCGTCGCGCCGTCGTCGCACTGAGCTGCACCGAACTGCACCGTTCTGGCATCCGTCTGCTGTCGAATTTGCTGTCGGTCGAGCGGCGCTTCGATGTCGCATACCGATTCCCCATCACCGGCGCCATCCGTGCCGGTCGCACGTTCGGCCTCACCACTGGACTGGGCCGGACCGACCGAGCCGAGGCCCTCGAGCGCACACCGTGAGTCCGACAGCTGGAGCATGGTGTAGTGCTTCAACGTGGTCCCGTAGTCGGAGTGCCGCATCAGCATGCGCGCGACCTGCGGAGCGACACCCTGACGGGCCAGCATCGTGCCCAAGGTCACGCGCAGGCTGTGGAGGTCGGCGTTGCGACCCTCGGCGTCCACGAGCTCGATCCCTGCCCGGACGTAGTCCTTCTGTCGCGTCGTGTTGGTGACCGCGGTCGGGAAGACCTTCGCCGAGGGCAGGACCAGGCTGGGCCGCACACGCTCCAGCTCGTCAGCCAGCTCCGGGTGAAGGGGGAGCACGTCCACGCGCCTCGCCTTGCCGCCCTGGACGGTCAGGGTCGCTTGCTCGAAGTCGATGTCGCCCCACCGGAGGACCTTCAGCTCGGACAGCCTCAGGCCGGCCAACAGCGCCGTCAGGTACCAGAGGCGGCGACCTCGCTCCGTAGCGACCTGGAGCAGCCGCTCGACCTCCCCCGAAGTCAGGGGGCGACGCTTGCGGCCTTCGCCCCCATCCTCTTCGTGCGGGCTTATCACCTCGGCAGGGTTCGCGCCCAGGCGGCCCATGCGGACGCACCCGCGCAGGACCGTGCTGACCAGGGA
>JARGPD010000040.1:24410-33170 GCA_029212845.1 Planctomycetota bacterium | reverse complement strand
AGACCCCCTCGCGACGGCCCGGCTCTCCGCGCGCACCAGTCCCCGGCGCCAAGCCCGAGCGAAAGCCGACCGCAGGTCCCCCAAGTCCGATCGACCGCCATCCCAAGCAAGCCGTTGGCACTCACAACAGGCGCTCGCCCCGCGGCAGCAGGGCGTCCAGGCAGGCCGTTAGAGCTGGCGATGTGCCAACCGAGCGCCTTGCCGCAAGCCGCAGGCGATTGCCCAGCGGCAACAGAGCACCTCCCCCCTTCGCCGAAGGCGATTGCCCAGCGGCAACAGAGCCCCCCACCCCTTCGCCGAAGGCGATTGCCCAGCGGCAACAGAGCCCCCCACCCCCCTTCGCCGAAGGCGACCGCAGCGCAACGAGCGCCTGTCCACCAATGAGGAAAGCCGAGCCCCTCCCGAAGGAGAGGCCCGGCTTCCTGTTCGATTCGAGGCGTGGGCTACTTGCCCGCGTCGCGGCACTCCAGCATCTCCTTGCGGATCTCCTGGGCGAAGTTCTTCATGTCCTGCATGGCCTTGCGCACGCGAGTGCAGGCGGCCTTGTTGCCGTTCTCAGCTTTCTCGACATCGCCACGGGTGGCGTCGACAAGGGCGGCGAGGGCATCGAAGTTCTGGCTCATGGTGGCTCCTGAAATAAGCCCTTCGTGGCCTCGTTGGACCATGTGGGCGGGTTGAAGGTGCTCCCGGAAGCCCGGGACAGCACCCAAGGGGACAAAAACCGGGGGGGGAATCAAGGGCAAAAGGAAGACCCACCCCCCTGCAAGGGCCCTGGAGCGGGGGTCGCGGCCGCGTAGAACGGCCGGCCGTTCAACCTAAGATACGCGCCTGAAACAACTTATAGGCGACAGAAGGGGTCACTTGGCGAGCTTGCCCCGGTAGCCGCCCATCTTCAAGACTTCTCGCCATTCTGGCCCCGTGACGGGCTGTACGGACAGGCGCGAGCCCTTCTGCACCGTGGCCATGCCGGCCAGCTTGGGGTTGCCCTTGAGCTCGTCGAGGGGCACGAGGCGCTCCAGTCGATCCAAGGGAGCCACGTCCACGAGCATCCAGCGCGGGTTCTCCGGGTCGCTCTTGGGGTCGAAGTACTTGTGGTCCGGATCGAACTGGGTCGGATCCGGGTAGGCCTCCGACGCCACCTGGGCCAGGCCGGCCACGCCGGGCGGCTTGGCGTTCGAGTGGTAGAACAGGACGAAGTCCCCCACGGCCATCTCGTCGCGCATGAAGTTGCGCGCCTGGTAGTTGCGGATCGAGTCCCAGGGCGTCTGGCCCGTGGGCTCTGCGAACAGGTCGTCGATCGAGTAGACGTCCGGCTCGGACTTCATCAGCCAGTACTGGCGCTTGCGTTTCGGCATCGGGGGGGCGTGTCGAGGGAGGAGCGAGGCAAGCGCCTCAGACCAGGTCGGTGTCGGCCAAGGTGTACCACCAGTGTTTCTGCAGCCAGAGCATGTCGTAGCGCTTGTGGTAGTGGCGGCCGATCATGAAGTACTCGGAGGGGTGCACTCGCCAGCCGCGCTCCTGGAAGCGCGTGAACTCGGGCGCCCAGTCGGGGAAGACCCCGGTCACGCTCGCGGCGCTGCCGCCCGGCTCGGAGGCAGCGAAGGCTAGGAGGGCCGCATGCAGGCGCTCGGAGTGACCCGCATCGGGGTGCGACGGCGGCGGGCTCAGCCAGTCCACCAAGAGCCCCATGTCCTTCTCGATCCAGTCCCCGTGGCGGTAGACGGCGTAGCCCCACAGGATCCCGTCCTCGTTGCGCGAGGCCAGCACCGTGTAGCGGTGGCGCGGGTGCGTCGACAAGCGCCAGTTCAGGAAGGCGTCGTCGCGGATGGCGCTGACCCCCCACTCGCCGGCCAGGCGGTCCCACAGCCAGCGCGCCTGCTCGTCGAAGCCGGCGGCGGGGTCCCCGCCAGCGCCCACGTCGAAGCGCTCGATGCCCAGCTCGGCCAAGTGCGCGTCGAGGGCGGCCGCATCACGCGCGGGCTCCTCGGCCAGGCTGCGCACGAGCAGGTTCTGGGTGCGCACGACCTCGTACTTCAGGAAGGTCTTGCCGATGCGCCAGGCGCTCCAGATCGGCCAGCCGTAGTGCAAGAGGTCGCGGTCGGCGGCGCCGTACTCGTCGATGAACTCCCAGACCGTCTTGACCCACAGGCCGGGGCGGCGCAGGCCAGCGCGGTGGCCTGGGTGGCAGAACGAGTCGACGCCCTGGCCGAACAGGCGCTCCTCGCCACCGATCCAGACGCGCACCGGCAGGCACGCGTTCTGGGCGACCACCTGACCGTCCTTGACCGCGACCATGATGCGCGTCCCGGCGGGGTTCTCGAGGAAGGCCCAGCGCCACTCGTCCAGCGTGCGCGGCACGTAGTCCGGGTTGCCCTCGCTGAAGACCAGGTTGAAGGTCTCGAGCAGGCTCGCCTCGTCGCCGCTCTGGTAGGGCCGGATCGTGTAGCCATCGAAGGTGCGCTCCTGGACGTCCTTCGGATCCTGATGGAGTCCGCTCATGCCAGGTCCGTGTCGCCGAGGGTGTAGTACCAGTGCCGGCGCAGCCAGCGCATGTCGTACTGCTTGACGTAGTTGCGCCCGACCAGGAAGTACGAGCTGTCCGCCGCGCGGAAGCCGACCTCCTGGAAGGCCAGCCACTCGGGCGCCGTGTCGGGGAAGAGCGCGGTGAGCTGCTCGGCGCCGTCCTCGATCGCGCGCGCCTTGTGCCAGGCCAGGAGCTCGACCGCCGCGCCCAGGTCGAAGGGCGACCCGGCCGCGACCGGCGGTCCCACCATCCAGTCGCAGACCAGGCTGTCCTGGCGCCCGTCGAAGCCGCCCACACGCTGGATCGTGAGCCCAACCAGCGTGCCGCCTCGGCGCGCGCTCGCGATGCGGTAGCGGTAGCCGGGCCGCTGGGTGTAGCGCCAGTCGAGCTGGGCCTTGTCGCGCACGGCCATCGCGCCGTGGCGCTGGGCGTGGGCGGCGAACAGCTCGCCCACGTCCTCGGGGAAGCCGCGCTCGGGCTCGAGCTCCTCCACCACGACGCCATGGCTGCCGACGCCGGGCAGCACCAGGGCCGCGGGCGCAACGCACAGCTTGAGCTGGGTGCGGACGAGCTCGTACTTGAGGTACTGCTTGCCGATGCGCCAGGCCGGCGGCACGGGCAGGCCCCACATGACCGTGTCCTTGTCCGGCGGCGCGCCGCCGTAGCCTTCGGCATAGGGATAGCCCGTCAGCACGAAGAACCCGGGGCGCTTGAGGCCACGCCGGAAGGTCGGGTCGGTCATCGAGTCGACCGCCTGGCTGAAGTGCGCCGGCTCGCCGTCCAGCAGCATGCGCTGGGCGATGCCCGCGTACTGGCTGATCACCCGGCCATCCTCCGTCACCGCCAGGCTGATGCGCCAGCCCGAGGGGTTGTCCAGGTAGGTCCAGCGCCACTCGCGCATGGTGCGCGGCACGAAGTTCGGATCGACGCCCGAGAAGACCCGGTTGAAGGTCTCGAGGATCGCCTCCTCATCGCCGGGTTGGTACTCCCGGATGGTGTAGGGGGGAACTTCGCTCAAGGACGGACGCGGCAGGTGGGAGAGGGTGGCGGGAGTGCATGGGAATCGAACCCACCAGCCCCGCTGTTCACGAAGCTCACCGGCTTTGAAGGCCGGGCGGCACACCAGCACCGATCCACTCCCACTCGGGAGCGCGCGAGTCTAGCGGGTGACCCCCCCACGGCGGAAGCCGAGTCTTGCGAGCCCCGGCAAATAGGTCCGCGCCGGGCCACGCTCAGCCGAACACGATGCGCCCGGGCACGCCCGAGAGCAGTCCCGCACCATGCGCGAGAGAGAGGCCGCCGCACCAGCGCCGGAAGCCACGCGGGGCGCCCAGGTCACCGGGGTCCACGCCGGGCCGGCGCAGGCGCCCCTCGAAGCCGACCGCGAAGTCGATGCCCCCGCCGACCGGACCGGCCGCCGCGAGCAGCGCCGTGGGCAGCCGCAGGGACAGGCGCTCGCCCCCGTAGGCAAGCTCGGGTCCAAGGCGTGCAGCCAAGTGCGGCAAGGCTAGGCCGCCGGGGTCCTCCACGGCCAGCCGCAGCTCGCCGCCGCGGCGGGTGATCGTGATGCTCGCCGGCGCCTCCCCAGGCGCCTCGCGCAGGAGCTCGAGCCGACGGGTGCCCTCGGGCATGCAGAGGACCCGCCGCCGGGACAGGGGCGCGTCCAGGTGCAGCTCGCGCGGCTCGCCCGCGTGCTGCCAGCGCAGGATCCCGAGCAGGCGCGGGTCCGGCCCCGGCGAGCGCGAGCCCCCCGAGACGTGCAGCTCGAGGGTGCGCGACTCCCCTACGGCCAGCGGCACGGGTCCCTCGAGGGCCGCACCGCCGAACTCGAAGGCGCCGCCGCGCACCTCGGCCACCAGCTCGACCTCGATCGGCCAGGCGAAGGGGTTGCGCAGGCGCACCGAGGGGCGCCAGTCGCCACACCAGCCAGCGGTCCAGGGCTCCAGCACCGCGCGCGGGTCGCGCTCGTCATCCGGCTCCTCGTCCACCAGCCCGCCGCCGTCGACGAGCAGCTCGTCGACCCGCACCGGGTAGGCGCCGCGGTCGTCCGGGGCGAGCCGCACCAGCTCGCGGCAAGCCAGGGCCCGGCGCGGCTCGTTGGTGTTGAGCCCGAAGAGCGGCATGCGGAAGGCCTCGAGCAGGTCGTCGGGTTGGTCGACCGACCAGCTCCAGCGCTGGCACGGCCACGCGGCTTCGCCCGCCGCCCCGCGCCAGCCGCCGGGGCCGGTGCCATAGGCGTCGATGCGCTCGTCGCGCACGAAGCGCCGGTCGGACTCGCTCGCGAGCACGCCCAGCAGCATCGTCGCCAAGCCCATGTCGCGCGCCTCGAGGCACACCGAGCGGTGGAACGAGGCCAGCACGAAGGGGCGCGGTCGGCCGGCGTGGGCGAAGCGCTCGGCCGCCAGCACGCCGGTCACCGCGCCGAGCAGGTGCGGGTCCTTGAGCTCGATCATCTGGAACGGCGGCGCGGCGGCGGACTCGGCGTCCAGCACGAAGGCCTCCTCGAGCACCGGCACGGGCTCGCCGGCGAAGCTCGGGCTGAACCAGCTGCCGGCGTCCAGGCCGAAGAGCTCGGGCAGGCCACGCTCGCGCACGAGGCCGCTGCCGCTCGTGGTGCGCCCGAGGGTCTCATCGTGCAGCAGCACGGCCTCGCCCGAGGCGGTCGGCTGCAGGTCGTACTCGAACCCGTCGAGGCCCCAGGCGAGGGCCCGGCGCAGGCCGGACAGGGTGTTCTCGGGGGCCTCCCAGGGCGAGCCGCGGTGGCCGAGGATCCAGGGGGGACCGGGAGCCGGGTCGAGGCCGCGCTGCCAGCGGAGGTCGTCGTCGAGGGGGGGGCACATGGGCGCGCCTATCCTACGACCTAGGAGCCCGGGGACGCCGGACTGCTAGCATGTCCGCATGCCACGCTTCGACACCCACGCCCACCGCATGGCCTACCGTGCAGCCGCCACGACCATCGTCGTCGGCAGCCTGCTCGCGCTCGGCTTCGTGGCGCGGGACCGCGCGCTCCTGCACGAGACCCTGTCCTCGGCCGGCCTGTCCCTGGTCGCCTTCGGCAAGTTCGTGATCCTGCGGGGCCTCGACGAGGGCTCGCTGCTCGGGCCCTTCGGCCTGGCCCTCCTGGTGGTCCTGATCGACCTGAACATCGCGGTGATCCTGACCAGCGGCGCGCGCTTCCTCGAGCGCGTGCCGGTGCTCGGCCGCTGGCTGATCCGGCTGCGCATGCGCGCCAACCGGGCCCTCGAGGAGAACCCCGGACTCGCCAACCTGGCCTTCTTCGGCGTCGTGCTCTACGTCTTCCTGCCCCTGGCCGCCACGGGCTCGGTGACGGGCACCCTGGCGGCGCGCCTGCTCGGGATCTCGCGCCTGGCCTGCCTGGCCGCGGTCGGCCTGGGCTCGGTGGCGATCTCGCTGACCTTCGCCCTGTTCGCCGCCATCGGTAAGCAGCAGAGCGAGGCCCTCGGGCCCGAGATCACCCTGCTCTCGGTAGCCGTCGTCGGCGGCCTCGGCTGGATCGTGCTGCGCCGGGTCCGGCGCATCCTTCGGGATCCGGGAAACGCCCCCTAAGGGGCCCGTCCGCCACGGGACCGGGATTTTCCTGGGCCCAGATTCCTGTTCCTGAGCTTGGCTCCCGGGGACTCCAACGAAGCGGCCTCCCTGGCAGAGGGGCCCGAGGGCCCACTTCCCCCGGCCCAAGGGGCAGCCAGCGGCCCCAGATGGGCAACCCCGTTGACGGATCCGCCCACCAAGCAGGACTAAGGCCAGCGGCCGGAAATGACGACTTGTAGAGCACCCCCCCGCTCCCGCACCCCGTCATTCCCACGCCATGCGACTCCCCGCCGCTCTGGTCGTCCTCTGCCTCGTTCCCGCCGCCCTCTACCTTCAAGAGAGCGGCGGCGCCCATGCAGCAAGGAACGCCCCCCAGGAACGCACTTCCATCCCGCTCCCCATCGAGGTCGTCGACGGCGTGATCCTGCCGTTCCTGACGGTCGAGCTGAACGTCCCGACCGACGGCGTCCTGGCCGAGGTCGCCTACGAGCGCGGGCAGACCGTGGTGGCCGGCGCCCTCTTGGCCCGGCTCGACTCCAGCGTCGAGCGTGAGAGCGCCGAGCTCGCGCGCCTGCGCTCCGAGTTCCAGTCCGCGGGCCGCACCGCCGAGGTCAAGCTGGATGCCGCCCGCGTCAAGCTGCAGAAGCGCCAGTCGCTCTTGGCCGATGGCATCGTGACCGCCGAGGAGGTCGAGGAGAGCCTCGCCGAGGTGGCCCTGGCCGAGCTCGAGCTGCTGGCCTCCCAGGAGGAAGCCCAGCTGGCCCAGGTCGAGCACCAGAAGGCCGCCGCGATCGTCACGCGCATGGAGCTGCGCTCGCCCATCGATGGCGTGATCCTCGAGCGCAGCCGCTCGGTCGGCGAGCTGGTGACGCGCAGCGAGGAGGCCGGCGTCTTCACCATCGCCCAGCTCGACCCGCTCTTGGTCGAGGTGCACGCGCCGGTCGCGTGGCTCGGGCGCGTCTCGATCGGCGACAGCGCCATCGTCGAGCCGGTCCTGAGCCTGGCCGACCCCGCCGAGCAGCCGACCCCGCTGGTCGCCAAGGTGCGCGTGATCGACCGCGTCGCCAACTCCGCCAGCGAGACGGTCAAGATCCAGTTCGAGCTGCCCAACCCCGGTGGCGCCCTGCCCGGTGGCCTGCGCTGCAAGCTCCGCATGGCGACCGAGAACCACTGATCCCCGCACCGCTCCATGGACCTCGACAACTTCGACTTCGACGACGACCTGAACCCCGACATCGAGCCCCCCAAAGAGGAGGCCCGTGACCAGGACGAGGACGCGTGGGTGCCCGAGGACGGGCTCGACTCCCTCGAAGCCCGCGTGCTCATGTCAGCCACGTGGGTCGACGCGGACAGCGGCGACGAGCAGGCCGAGGCCAGCGCCGGCGACGACATCTACACCGGCGATGACCTGGACAACATGGCCCTAGCATCCGAGGGCGACGACATCCTCTCGGGCGGTCTTGGCGATGACCAGCTGTTCGGCGAAGCCGGCGACGACATCCTCGACGGCGGGGCCGGGGACGACGTGCTCGACGGCGGCGCGGGCAACGACACCATCCTCGCGGCCGGCATCGGCAACGAGAACGTGACCACGGCGATCGTCGAGCTCGAGCCCGTCGCCCACTGGAGCCTAGGCAGCGGGGACACGACCGGCACCGGTGGGGTGATCGACTCGGCGGGTGACCACGATGGCACCCTCAAGAACGGCGCTGACATCACGGCAGACAGCACGGTCGGCGGCGAATCTGCGGCGCACTTCGACGGCTCGAACGACTTCATCGAGGTCGCCCACTCGCCCGACCTCGAGCTCGACAGCGGCACCGTCCAGCTGTGGTTCAACGCGGACGACACCAGCGGCCGTCAGGGGCTGTTCAGCAAGGACAGCTCGGACTTCGACGACGGCGGTCACGTGACCGCGTACCTCCAGGGCGACAGCCTGACCGTGCGCCTGCAGAGCGACGCCGCGAGCTACACGGTCGAGGTCGATGGGGTGACCGCGGACTCGTGGAACCACATGGCCTTCTCCTTCGGAGAGGGCGGCATGAAGCTCTTCCTCAATGGCGAGCTGGTGGACAGCAACGCCTACGAGGGCGGGCTCGGAACAAGCTCGGGCGGAACGGGCAACGAGGAGCCCCTAGTGATCGGCGCCAACTCCTGGTCGAGCGCCGACCACACGACTAGCGGGGTCTCGGACTACTTCGGCGGCGAGATCGACGAGGTCGCCATCTTTGGTAGCGAGCTCGACCTGGCCCAGGTCCAAGCCCTGCACGCGGCCGGTGTGACGGCGCCCACGGCCCCGGCGGGCAGCGATGCGGACACGATCGATGGCGGCGCCGGTGACGACACCATCGTGGGCGCTACCGACGGGGATGTCATCGACGGGGGCTCCGGGTTCGACACCCTGGACCTGTCCAACTACGCCCAGGCCGACGTCGTCGCCGACCTCGTCGCGGGCACCCTCACGATCTCCAACGGAGACCAGCCGGCCTTCACGATCCAGCTCGAGAGCGTTGAGCAGTTCGTCTTCTCGGATGGGAGCCTCAGTGCAGCCCAGCTCGACCCCGCAGTGGCCGCGATCCAAGCACTCGACCCAGGGGACCTAGACACCTTGACGTCCGACCAAGCGTGCTGGGTCACCGCCGACCAGATCGCCTCGATCACCAACCCCTACGACTTCTACAACATGC
>JARGPD010000040.1:10785-24310 GCA_029212845.1 Planctomycetota bacterium | reverse complement strand
CGTCCAGGCCCTCGACACCAGCCTCGTCTCGATCGGCTACCTCACCGACGCCCAGGTCGACCAGCTGACCGTCCAGCAGGTCGAGGCCGTCCCCTCCGGCTGGCTCGACCACCTGACCCCCGACCAGGCCGTCCACGTCACCGCCGACCAGATCGCCTCGATCACCAACCCCTACGACTTCTACAACATGCCGAGCGCGGTCCGCGCCGCCCTCGACATCGAAGCCGTCCAGGCCCTCGACACCAGCCTCGTCTCGATCGGCTACCTCACCGACGCCCAGCGCGCCGAGCTGACCACCGCACAGGTCCAAGACCTCGCTCCGGGTCACTTCCACTACCTGCCTGCGGACCGCATCCCGGAGCTGAGCGCCGATCAGATCACGTCGATCCCGAACGCTTCGACCTTCAACGGCCTCAGCGTCGACCAGCGCGACGCCCTGACCCACGAGCAGATCCAAGCCTTGAGCCAGAGCCTATCCGGCATCGTGTTCACAGGAACCGCTGCGGGCGAGGCGCTCGACGGCAACAGCAACGTCAACCTACTCCAGGGTGGCGAGGGCGACGACACCCTGGACGCCGGCGCATGGAACGACGTCCTCGAGGGAGGCGAGGGGGACGACAGCTTGGTGGCAGGCGAGGGCGACGACCTGCTCGCCGGTGGAGCAGGCACCGACACCGCGGTGTTCAGCGGCCTTAGGTCGGAGTACGAATTCACCGCGAACGACGACGGGACGATCACGGTCACCGACCTTGTGGATGGCCGCGATGGGACCGACACGCTGGACGGCATCGAGTCCCTGCAGTTCCAAGACCAGACCGTCTCGACCTCGGACGGAGCCGCCGATGGGCAGCTGATCGCGACCGATGTGGCTGGCCTCGAAGGCCAGCCGATCACCCTGCAGTTGGACTACGACGCGGGCCTCTTTGGCAGCGTCGAGAACGTCTCGCTGAGCGGTCTGCCCGATGGTAGCGCGCTCACTGCCGGCACGGCCCAACCCGACGGAAGCTGGGAGGTGCCCGTCGATGGGCTCGCTGGGCTGACGCTCACCCTACCCGATGATTGGAGCGGGGATCTCGAGGTCCAGGTCGCGGCGGTGGTCTCCAAGCCCGTCCGCGTAGCAACGGTCGAGGGCGGGCGCGGAGACTGGACACCGATCAGTCTCGGGGACTCCAGCTACGACTGGGACGCCGCCGGAGGCGAGGCCAACGAGCGCAGCGATTCCGGCTCGGGCTTCCTCTCGAACAGCCTCGGCCTCGATGCGCCGGACCACTACTCCTTGGCTGCCATGGTCGAGGCCAACAGCGGCTCGACCCTCAACAACGGTGTGGGTTTCGTCTTCGGATACGAGGACGGCGACAACTACTACCAGGTCAGCTGGGACGACTACTCGACCAATTACTCGAGCGACAGCGACCACAAGGACTTCAGCTTGATCCGGGTCACGAACGGCGTCGAGGTCGTCCTAGACAGCATCGACCAGGCCGACCTGCCCTCCGACTTCCACCTGGAACTGCGCGCCACCCAAGCAGGGCTGCAGGTCCTCGTCGACGGTGAGGCCTTGCTAGCGACCGACGGCGCGCCGCCCGCGCTCGGCACCTTCGGCCTCTACACCCACGACAACGACGGCGGCGTCAGCTACGACAACGTCGTGGTCCAGGACCTCGACGCTGGCTCGCCGGCGGCGACCTTCCACGTCGAGGTCACCGGAGTCGCCGACGCTGCGACGGTCACCACCCAGGAGGTCCTGGGCGCCGAGGACAGTTGGATCGCGGTCCCCATCGCGATCACCCTCGGGGACACGGACGGCTCCGAGGCGATCAGCTCCGTGCGCCTCACCGGCGTGCCCGAGGGCTCCTCGGTCAGCCCTGGCACCGACCTGGGTGAGGGCATCTGGAGCATCTCGCCCGATCAGCTGGACAGCCTGCAAGTGCAGCCGCCCGAGAACTACTCCGGTGAGCTCAGCTTCGAGGTCGAGGTCACGACCAGCGAGGACGACGGCGACAGCACCACCACGGTCGAAGCGATCACCCTGATGGTCGGCGGCACGGCCGACGGGCTGACCCTTGTGGTCACCCCAGCTAGCGGGCTCGAAGACGAACCGATCGCGCTCAACATCGACGGCCAAGTCGGGGACGACTCCGAGCAGCTGAGCTACACCATCGCTGGGGTTCCCGACGGCGCTAGCCTAACCGCTGGCAGCGACAATCTCGACGGCACCTGGACCCTCACCGCGTCGGAGGTCGCGGGGCTCTACCTGACGCCACCCGAGGGCTCGTCCGAGGACATCGAGCTCGTGGTCACGGCCACGGTGGTCGAGCCCGCCGGCCCGCTGCCACTGACCGTCAGCCTCGGCGGCGAGGACTACGGCGGCGCTCCCCACTACGTGATCTACGTCGACGGCGAGCCCGTCGCCTCGGGTGACGTGACCTGGTCCGTGCCCAGCGGCCAAGACCCGATCTTCCAGGACGTGACCGTCACCGCGCCCTTCGAGGGCGACGGCCCCCACTCGGTCTGGGTCGAGTTCACCAACGACGCCTGGGGTGGCACGGACGATACCGACCGCAACCTCTACGTCGACAACATCACCCTGGGCGACATGGTCTTCGAGGCCGAGGGCGAGAGCGTCGAGTACGACCGCCACAGCAGCGACATCGACGGCCAGGAGGGCATGTACTGGACAGGCAAGCTCGACTTCGACGTGTCGAGCGCCTTCGAGTCGAGCGAGTCCGCCAGTCTCCATGTCGCTATCGAGGCGGTCAACGACGCCCCCACGGCCGAGGCCGGCGTCCACTTCAATGTGGATGAGGGCAGCGTGGTCGGCCTGAACGGCAGTGGAACCGACGCCGACGGCGACGAGCTCACCTATGCCTGGGTCCAGGTCGCGGGCACGCCCGTGGTCCTCGACGACCCCTACGCCGCCAGCCCGACTTTCACCGCGCCCGAGGGCCTGGTCAACTCGGACCTCGCCTTCGAGCTGCAGGTCTCCGACGGCGAGCACACGGTCACCGACCAGGTCACCGTGACGGTGGTCGGGGACGACGACGCCCCGAGCGCCGACGCGGGCGAGGACCGCGTGGCTGAAGAAGGCCAGATCGTCAGCCTCGCAGGCTTCGGGACCGATCCCGAGGGCCAGGGCCTGACTTACCAGTGGGTCCAGCTCGGCGGCCCGACGGTGCCGCTCAGCGACCCGTCCTCGGCCACGCCGGTCTTCGCCGCTCCCGAAGGTCTTTCGAACACCGACATCGTGTTCGAGCTGCGGGTCAGCGACGGCACCAGCACCAGCACCGACACGGTCACCGTGACGGTCGAGGCCGACAACGACGCACCCAGCGCCAACGCGGGCGTCAACCAGGCCGCCGCCGAGAACGACGTGGTCACCCTCGTGGGTGCCGGCACCGACCCCGAGGGCCAGGGCCTGACCTACACCTGGACCCAGGTCTCCGGGCCGACGGTGACCCTCGACGACGCCAGCGCGGCAGCGCCAAGTTTCACCGCTCCGGAAGGCACCGAGGAAGCGACGATCGTGTTCGAGCTGCAGGTCTCGGACGGCACCAACACGAGCAGCGACACGGTCAGCGTCTTCGTCGCAGCAGACGACGATGCGGCGACCGTCAGCGCCGGTGGCGACCAGGTCGTCGCCGAGAACGCGATGGTCAACCTCGTCGGCGTCGCCAGCGATGCCGAGGGCCAGGACCTGACCTACACCTGGATCCAGACCAGTGGGACGCCCGTCGTGCTCGACGACCCGAACGCCTCGAGCCCGAACTTCACCGCACCCGAAGGCTTGGTCAACAGCCAGCTCGTCTTCGAGCTGCAGGTCTCCGACGGCACCAACGTGACGAGCGACTCCGTGGCGATCACGATCGTGGCCGACAACGACGCCCCGAGCGCCAGCGCGGGCTCGGACCTCTCCGTCTCGGAGCTCGCTCCCGTGACCCTCTCCGGGTCGGGCACCGACCCGGAGGGCGAGGGCCTGACCTACACCTGGGTCCAGGTCTCAGGTACGCCGGTGGTGCTGAGCGACACGAGCGCCGCAAGCCCGACCTTCAACGCGCCCGAGGGCCTCGCGAACAGCGACCTGGTCTTCGAGCTGCGGGTCACCGACGGCACCAGCACCAGCACCGACACGGTCACGGTCAGCGTGGCTGCCAACGATGACGCCCCCAGCGCCGAGGCGGGCCCCAACCAGGCCGTCGCCGAGCTGGACCTTGTCTCCTTGAGCGGATCGGGCACCGACCCCGAAGGCGTGGGCCTGTCCTACAACTGGGTCCAGGTCTCGGGCCCGACGGTGGTGCTCGACGATCCGAGCGCGGCTAGCCCGAGCTTCACGGCGCCCGAGGGCTTGGCCAACACCGAGCTCGTCTTCGAGCTGCAGGTCACCGACGGCGCGAACACCAGCACCGACACGATCAGCGTCTCGGTCGCCGCCGACAACGACGCCCCGAGCGCCAGCGCCGGCAGCGACCAGGCCGTCGACGAGCTCAGCACCGTGGTCCTCAGCGGCTCGGGAACCGACCCCGAGGGCGAGGGCCTGACCTACACCTGGACCCAGGTCTCGGGCACGCCCGTGGTGCTCGACGACCCGAGCGCCGCCAGCCCGACCTTCGACGCACCCGAGGGGCTGGTCAATTCCGACCTGGTCTTCCAGCTGCAAGTCTCCGACGGCACCAACACCAGCGCCGACACGGTGACCGTCTCGGTCGCCGCCGACAACGACGCCCCGAGCGCCAACGCCGGCCCCAACCTCGCCGCCACCGAGGGCGACGTGGTGACCCTCGCCGGCTCGGGCAGCGACCCCGAGGGCCAGGGCTTGACCTACACCTGGGCCCAGGTCTCCGGTCCGGTGGTGACCCTCGACGACGCCAGCGCGGCCAGTCCGAGCTTCACCGCGCCCGAAGGGCTCGAGGACGCGACCGTGGTCTTCGAGCTGCAGGTCTCCGACGGCACGAACACCAGCAGCGACACGATCAGCGTCCTGCTCGAGGCTGACAACGACGGACCCGAGGTCTCGGCCGGCGGCGACCAGCTGGTCGACGAAGGCGACGTGGTGACGCTCACCTCGACCTCGAGCGACGCCGAAGGCCAGGACATCACCCTCACCTGGGTGCAGGTCTCCGGCACGCCCGTCGTGCTCGACGACCCGCATGCCGCCAGCCCGACCTTCACCGCCCCCGAGGGCCTTGTCAACAGCGAGCTCGTCTTCGCATTGCAGGCTTCCGACGGCACCAACGAGGTCAGCGACACGGTCACGATCACCGTCGCCGCCGACAACGACGCGCCGAGTGCCAATGCCGGACCGAACGTCTCGGTCGCAGAGCTGGCCTCGGTCACGCTCAGCGGCGCGGGCACCGACCCCGAGGGCCAGGGCCTGACCTACAGCTGGGTCCAGGTCTCCGGCACCCCCGTGGTGCTCGACGACCCGAGCGCCGCCAGCCCGACCTTCAGCGCACCCGAGGGCCTGGCCAACTCCAACCTGGTCTTCGAGCTCGAGGTCAGCGACGGCGTGAACACCAGCGCCGACACGGTCACGGTCACCGTGGCCGCCGACAACGACGCCCCGAGCACGAGCGCCGGCGGCGACCAAGCCGTCGCCGAAGGCGACATCGTCAGCCTCGCCGGCAGCGCCACGGACCCCGAGGGCCAGGGCCTGTCCTACACCTGGGTCCAGGTCTCCGGCCCCCAGGTCCTGCTCACCGACCCGACCTCGGGCTCCCCCAGCTTCGTCGCGCCCGAGGGCCTGGCCAACACCGAGCTGGTCTTCGAGCTGCGCGCCACCGACGGCGTCAACACGAGCACGGACACGGTCGCCATCCAGGTCGCCGCCGACAACGATGCGCCCTCGGCCGACGCCGGCCCCCCCATGGAGGTCGAGGAAGGCAGCGTGGTCCACCTCGCCGGCGGGGGCACCGACCCCGAGGGCCAAGGCCTGACCTATGAGTGGGTCCAGATCTCCGGTCCCGAGGTGACCCTCGACGACCCGAACGCCGCTAGCGCGAGCTTCGTCGCGCCCGAAGGCGTGAGCAACACCGACGTGGTCTTCGAGCTGCATGTCAGCGACGGCACCACGACCAGCAGCGACACGATCACGGTGACGGTCGAGGCCGACAACGACGCGCCCTTCGCCGAGGCTGGTCCCAACCTGTTCGGCATCCCAGGCAGCCCGGTGACCCTGCTCGGCTCGGGCTCGGACGCCGAGTCGGCCGAGGTCACCTACACCTGGGTCCAGACCGCGGGCGTGCCCGTCACCCTCGACGACCCGAACTCCGCCTCGCCCAGCTTCGTCGTGCCGCCCGGCTCCGACTACTCGACGATCTCGTTCCAGCTGCAGGTCAGCGACGGCGAGCGCACGTCGGTCGACAACGTCAACGTGAGCGTCGCCGCCAGCCCGGTCTCGCCCGACGACTTCGACGCGCCGCTGCCCTCGGCTCCCCTGGAGTCGGCCGGGTCCGACAGCGGCTACCACTCCGAGCGCATGGAGTATCTGGCCGACGCCCTGCCCGATGGGGTCGAGCCCGAAGACCTGAACCTGACCCCGAGGTGGGACGCGCCGAACACCCACCAGACGATCCTGGCCTCTCCCAAGGAGATGATCGCCCTGGGCCTCGAGCTCGAGGCTGGCAGCGACTTCGAGTCCAGCTTCGCGCCGATGGAGGGCGAGGCGGAGGTCGCGACCAAAGCGAGCTCCGGCGACTCGATCGACGCCTCGACCGAGCCCACTGCTCCTGCCGCCGAGGTCCCGGAGGCCCCGTTCGGCGAGCGCGGCCCCATGGAAGCGGAGCCAGGCCCAACGGAGGCCGTGGAGCCCAGCGACGTGGCCCAGACCGACCCCGAGCCCGCCCCCGTCGAGGGCGAGCCCGAGGTCACCCCCGAGGAAGCCGCGGCCGCCGAGGAAGACTCCTCCAAGGCGTCCAAGGCCTCCATGGGACTCGCCGGAATCCTGGGACTCCGGGACGCGTTCAAGCGCTGGCGCAAGTAGCCCCCGAAGTTCAAGACCCCCCCACCTGAGACGACACCATGAAAGACTTCAACGAAGACCTCCTGCTCGGCGCCGAGGACGAGTCGCGCCTCTTGAGCGAGCTCGAGCGCCAGAGCCTCGAGCAGATCAAGCAGCTGCGCGCCCATGAGCGCATGACCCACCGCGTCGGCGTGCGCCTGCGACCGGGCAACGCCAGCCAGCGCGGCGAGCTCGACCTCGCCGGCAAGACCGGCGACATCTCCGAGGGCGGCTGTGGCGGCGTCTTCCCCGAGCCGGTCATGACGGGCGACATCTACCAGCTGGAGTTCGACCCGAAGGCGATCGACCTCCCGGTGGTCTTCGCCCAGGCCATGCGCTGCCGCATGCTCTCGGACACCCGCTTCGAGGTCGGCTTCCGCTTCTTCACCCGGATCCAGCTGCCGAAGAACTCCTCCGAGCGCGACCTCCTTGGCTGAGCCACGAGCCATGAGCACGACCCAAGCACAGACCCCCCCCAAGCCGGCCGAGGGGAGCGAGACCCAGCTCCCCAGCACGGACGCGCTGGTCGAGAGGCTCACCGAGCTGGCCGCCGAGAGCACCAACAGCATGGCCTTCTGGCGTGGCGGCCTGGCGCTCCTGGGCAACGGCCTCGGGAGCCCCTGTGGGCGCATCGAGGTGCGCGAGCAGGCCTCCGAGGTGCGCGTCGAGCACGGCGACGAGGCCTCCGTTGAGTTCTGGCGCGAGCCGCTCGCCGAGACGATCGAGCTGACCCTGGCCGACGGCCCGAGCCCCTACCGGCTGCTGCGCGGCCGCGCCACCGGCGTCGGCGTCGGTCTGTTCGGCGTGGCCCTGCGCGGCGGCGCGGGCGCCCTCGCCCTGGTCGTGCCCTGCCGCGACGAGCGCGCCGCTGCGCGCATGCAGGAGCGCATCGACTCCTTGGCCGCCCTGCTCGCCGTGCTGGCCGAGACGGTCGAGCAGGCCGGGCCCTCGCGCATCGAAGCCCAGGAGCGCGCCGCCGCCGGCGCCAGCGCCGTGCGCCGCGCAGCCGACTACGAGTCCCCGGTCCAGCTGGCCATGGCGATCGCGAACCGGCTCGCCGGCCGCGAGGGCTACGACCAAGCGACCTTCGCCCGGGTGAAGGGCAAGCGCATCGAGATCCTGGCCATCTCCGGCCTCGACCACATCGACCGCAAGAGCCCCGGGGTCGCCCATCTCGAGCAGGCCCTCGCCGAGTGCCTCGACTACGGCGAGCCAGTCGTCGCCCAGGTGCGCGACCAGCAGGAGCCCAGCGACGAGGTGCCCCTGGCGCGCGGGCGCCTGCACCAAGCATGGCACGAGGCGGTCGGGCAGGCTCCGGTCTGCACCGTGCCCCTCGAAGGCGACAACGGCGTGGCCGCGATCCTGGCCGTGCGCCGCGCCCCCGACGCGCCCCTCGACCACGAGGAGGTCCAGCAGCTGATCAAGCTGGTCGGCCCCTTCGCGCGCACCCTCGGAATCGTCGAGCGCGCCAACCGGACGCTGCTTGGGCATGCCACCGAGGCCCTGCTCGCCGCGCCCATGCGCTTCTTCTCGCGCCACCACCTCGGCCGCAAGCTGACCCTGGCCGCCCTCGTCGCCCTGGGCTGGTGGTCGATCGCAGGCTCGATGCCCTACTACGTCGGCACCACGACCACGATCGAGCCGCGCAGCCAGCGCGCCCTGGCCACGCCCCAGGACGGCACCCTCGTCCAAGCGCCCCACGGCCCCGGGGTCTTCGTCACCGCCGGCAGCATCCTGGCGCGCTTCGACACGGGCGAGCTCGAGCTGGAGGCCCGGCGCCTGGGCTCCGAGCTCGCGACCCTCGCCAGCGAGGAGAAGCTCGCCATCGCCGAGGGTGACCCGACGGGCGTGCAGCTCAGTCGCTCCAAGCGCGACGAGGTGATGGCTAGCCTCGAGCTCGTCCAGCTGCAGATCAAGGACGCCACCGTGCGGGCGCCCTTCGACGGCGTGCTGGTCGAGGGCGACCTGCGCGAGCGCGTCGGGGACCGCTTCCAGAAGGGCGAGCAGCTCTTCCGCCTGGCGGGTCAGGACGGCTACCGCCTGAGCATCCAGGTCGACGAGCGCGACGTCGACGAGGTCACGCCCGGCATGGAGGGCAGCTTCTCGGCCCTCGTGCGGCCCGAGGAGCGCTTGCCCTTCCGGGTCACCCTGCTGCACCCCTCGGCCGAAGCCGGCGCGGCGACCAACGCCTTTCGGCTCGAGGCCGAGCTCCTGCTCGGTCCCTCCGACGCGCCCTGGGCGCGCCCCGGCATGGAGGGCATCGGCCGCATCGAGGTCGGCGAGCGCAGCCCCGCTTGGCTCGCCCTGCACCGCGTCGTCGATCGCATGAGGATGCTCTCGTGGCGGTAGAAGAGCCAGCAGCGGCCGCGCCCCCCGCTGGGCTCGCGGATCGACTCGGCGGCTCCCATGTGGGCGTCCGCCGGGACCTCGAGGTCAGCCGCCACGTCTTCCGGGGCGAGGTCGCCTACGTGGTGCGCGACCCGATGACCTTCGCGACCCATCGCATCGGCGGGCGCGAGTACCGCCTGTTCAACGCCATCGACGAGGACGTCAGCCTGGCCGAGACCTTCGCCTCGTTCGTCGAGCGCGGCCTGATGGCCAAGAAGGACGAGGAGCCCTTCTACCGCTTCGTCATGTCCCTGCACCGGATGGGCTTCCTCAAGCTGCCGATCCAGGACGACGAGGCCCTCTACGAGCGCCACGTCTCGCGCCTGAAGGCCAAGCGGCGCGGGCTCTGGACCATGCTCTTCTCGGCCCAGGTCCCGCTCTTCAACCCCGACGCGTTCCTGACCAGGACCATGCGCTTCGTGCGCCCGCTGTTCAGCACGCCGGCCCTCGTCGCGTGGTGCGCCCTGGTGCTCGTGGCCGTGCTCGCCGGCGTGCGCAACGCGGCCGAGTTCTCGGCGCCCGTGGTCGACATCTTCAGCGGGCCGAACCTGCCGCTCCTGTGGGGCACCCTGGTCGCCCTCAAGGTCTTCCACGAGTTCGGCCACGCCTACGCCTGCAAGCTGTACGGCGGCCGCGTGCCGGAGATGGGCCTGATGATCATCGCCGGTGCGCCCCTCGCGTACATGGACGCGTCGAGCTCCTGGAGTTTCCCCGACAAGCGCAAGCGCATCCTCGTCTGCCTGGGCGGCATGTACATCGAGGTCGCCCTTGCCGCGGCCGCCATGCTGCTGTGGTGCGCGACACCGCCCGGGGTCCTGCGCTCGGTCCTGCACAACGTCGTCATGCTCGCGAGCGTCACGACCGTGATGATGAACATCAACCCGCTGATGCGCTACGACGGGTACTACGCCCTGACCGACCTGCTCGAGCTGCCCAACCTGCGCGGCCGGGCGAACGACCACTCGGTCGGCGTGCTCAAGCGCATCCTGCTCGGGATCCCGAACAACACCAAGGGCGCCGGCTTCGGCCTGCGGACCTTCTTCCTGATCTTCGGCATCGCCTCGGCGATCTACAAGGTCACAGTCGTGCTCGGCATCTCGGCCGTGATCGCGACCAAGTACGTGGTCGCGGGAGCCCTGCTCGGCGGCGCCTACATGGCGAATTCCCTCTGGGGTGTGCTGAAGAAGAGCCTGCCGTACCTGCTCAAGAGCGAGGAGACCCAGCCCCTGCGCGTGCGCGCCGTTGCCGTCGCCCTGGTCTTCTTCGCCGCCCTGCCCCTCGCGCTCTTCGCGGTGCCCGTGCCCTCGTCGGTGCGCGCGCCCGCCGTGGTGGCCAGCCGCTCCGAGGAGGTGCTGCGCGCCCAGACCGCGGGCTTCCTCGACGACCTGCACGTGGCCGTCGGCGAGCGCATCCCGAGCGGCGCGCCGATCCTCGAGCTCTCGGACCCCGCCGCGGGCAGCGAGCTGGAGGAGGCCCGGGCGCGCCAGCGCTCGGCCGAGATCCAGGCCCGGGCGCTCCTGGTTGACGACCCGCTCGCGGCCGCCGACCACCAGCTGCTGGCCGAACAGGCCGCCGAGGACGCGGCCTTCTGGGCCGCGCGCCTGGCCGCCCAAGCGGTGACCACCAAGGCCGACTCGCTGGTGCTCTGGAGCATCTCCCCCGCCGATCAAGGCCGCTGGGTCGAGGCCGGCGAGATGCTCGTGCGCCTCAGCCCCGAGGAGCACCCGTGCACCTCGGCCCTGGCCCTGTTCCACGCCGCCGATGTCGCCGGAGCCCGGCCCGAAGCTGGCCAGCGCGTCCAGTTCCAGCCTGCGAGCCGCCCGGACCTGCGCCTCCCCGCGCGGGTGGTCTCGGTCACCCCGGCCGGCTCCCGCGAGCTCGAGCCGGTCTTCAAGGAGCACCTCGACATGGCGTCCCTGGCCCTCGACCCGACCACCGGCCTCGTCGGCCAGAGCCAGTTCGTGGTCGAGCTGCGCATCGACGAAGAGCCCGCGCGCGCGGGCTGGAATGCCGGCTACCTGGCCCCGGGCCTCTCGGGCCAGCTGCGCATGGACGCGGAGCCCGCCCCCCTCGGCCTGATCGCCGTGCGCAAGCTGCTGGTCTTCCTCGCCAAGCTCTAGGCCTCTAGCCCAGGAGGCGCACGTGGTGGCCGCTGGTCTTCTCGACGAAGCGGCCGATGCGGTGCACGGGCAGGTCGCGGGCCGCGAGCTCGTCCTCGAGCTTCGGAGCGCTGGCCTCGTCGACCACGATCATGAGACCGCCCGAGGTCTCGGCGTCGAACAGCAGCAGCTCGAGGGTCGCGTCGACCGCCGACGAGCTGTCCACCTCGGCGCCGATGTTGACCTTGCCCTTCTTCGCGCCGCCGGAGAGGTTGCCCTTCTTGGCTAGCTCGTAGGCGCCCGGGAAGATCGGGATGCTCGGGGTGTCGAGCTCGAGGCACAGCTCACTCGAGCGCGCGATGTTCATGCCGTGACCCACCAGGCCGAAGCCGGTGATGTCCGTGGCGGCGATGGCGCCGACGGCATTCATCGCCTGGGCAGCGGCCGCGTTGAGCGTCGCCATCTGGCGGGCTGCGGGCTCGAGCTGCTCCCAGGTGATCTTGCCGAACTTGGCGGCCGTGGTCATGGTGCCCATGCCCAGGCTCTTGGTCAGGTAGCACACGTCGCCGGGGCGCGCCCCGGCGTTGGTCGTCAACAGCCGGCGCTCGACGACCCCGGTGACCGAGAAGCCGAACTGCACCTCGGACTCGACCGTGTGGCCCCCGGCCAGGATCGCACCGGCCTCCTTCACCTTCTCGTAGCCGCCCTTGAAGATCGCGCCCATCCACTCGCGGTCGAAGCCGCAGGGGAAGCCCGCTAGGCACAGGGCCGTGATCGGCCGCCCGCCCATGGCGTAGATGTCCGAGATCGAGTTCGCCGCCGCGATCGCGCCGTAGTAGTAGGGGTCGTCGACCACCGGCGGGAAGAAGTCGACCGTCTGGATCAGGGGCAGCTCGTGCCCCGCGGGCAGTCCTTCAGCCTCGCCCAAGACCACGACGCCAGCGTCGTCGAGGGTCATGGGTCCAACGAGTAGCCGCTCGTTGGCTACATCTGTGACGCCGCGCAGCACCTGCGCGAGCTCGCCCTGGGGCATCTTGGCCGCTCAGCCGGCGGAGGCCGAGTAGCTGGTCAGGCGCTTGTTGCGATTGAAGATCTTCATGGAGCGAGGAGTCTAACGGCAGAGCCCTGTCACAAGCGCGGCGGGCAGGGAAACCATGCCCACGCAAGGCCTTGTAAGGGCAGTGCTTAGGCGGTGCGAGCCGAGTAGGTCGGGGAAACTCATCGCGCGAAACGTTCAAAACGGTCAGACTCTCCCCGGGCCGATCTAGACCTCTTCCCCATGACCATGAACCACGACCACCCCCGCCCCCGCCTTGCCGTCTCGGCCTGCCTCTTGGGCAGGAACGTGCGCTACGACGGCGGCCACTCTCAGGATCGCTACCTGACCGGCGAGCTCGGTCCCCACGTCGAGTGGGTCCCGGTCTGCCCCGAGATCGAGGCCGGCCTCGGCAAGCCGCGCCCCGCGATCCACCTCAGCGAGGCCCCCGGCGAGGCGTCGGCGGACCGCGACCAGGACCGGCTCCTGACCCGCGCCGGCGTCGAGGTCACGCCCGCGGTGCGCGCCGCCTGCCAGCGCATCCTGGACTCCCTCGGCCCGGTGGACGGCTTCCTCTTGAAGCGCGCCTCCCCGAGCTGCGGCCCCTTCCGCCAGACGGTCTACCGCCAGACCCCCGACGGCGGCCGCATGCCCAGCCGCAAGGACGCGGGCCTCTTTGCCCGCGCCGCGCGCGAGCTCTTCGTCGAGCGCGGCCTCGAGCTGGCCATCGAGGACGAGGGTCGCCTAGGCGACCCCGACCTGCGCCTGTTCTTCGCGACACGCGTCTTCGCCGCTGCCCGCTGGCGCGCGCTCCGCGAACAGCTCCTGGGCCCGGCCACCACAGCGCGCAGCGTGCGCCGCGAGGTCGAGCGCTTCCACGCCGCCCACAAGTACCTGCTGCTGATCCACGACGAGCCCACCTGCCGTGGGGGGGGGGGGCGGGGGGGGGGCGCGGCCGGCCGCGGGCGCGCCGGCCCCCCCCCGCGGGGCGCGGGCGGGGGGGGCGGC
>JARGPD010000040.1:0-10775 GCA_029212845.1 Planctomycetota bacterium | reverse complement strand
CTGCTGCTGATCCACGACGAGCCCACCTGCCGTCGGCTCGGCCGCCTGGTCGCGACCTCGCCGGCCCTGGGCTCCGCCGACTTCCTCGAGCGCTACGGCCGCTGGTTCACCGGCGCCCTCGCGCGCCGCCCCCACCCGCGCCGCCACCTCAACGCCCTGCAGCACCTCGCCGGCTACCTGCGCGGCGTGGCCACCCCCGAGGACCGCGCCAGCCTGGCCGCGTCGATCGACGACTTCGCCGCCGGCATCGTGCCCCTCTCGGTGCCGCTCGCCCTGCTCGAGCACCTGATGGTGCGCCACGACCTCTGCTACCCCATGTCCCAGCTCTACCGCCAGCCCTTCCCGCGCGAGCTGGCCCTGACCTCGCGCCTGTTCTGCAAGTCCAACCGGAAGCGTGCCTCATGAGCGCCGTCACCCAAGCGGGCGCCCACACGCTCGAGCGCACCCAGCGCGTGCCCGGCACCCTCGACGAGGTCTTCCGCTTCTTCGGCGACCCGCGCAACCTCGAGCGCATCACGCCCCCGTTCCTGCGCTTCCAGGTCGAAGCCATGGACACCGAAGAGCTCGGCGAGGGCACCCACATCGACTACTCCCTGCGCCTGCACGGCCTGCCCCTCTCTTGGCGCACGCGCATCGTCGAGTGGAACCCGCCGTTTCACTTCGTCGACCTGCAGCTGCGCGGGCCTTACCGCCTGTGGCACCATCGCCACGACTTCCGCCAGGTCGAGCACGCCGAGACCGGCGCGCCCGAGGTGGAGGTCCGCGACCGCGTCGACTTCACGGTGCTCAGCAACGCGCGCCTCCTGCGTCCCCTCGAGCGCTTGATCGAGCGGCTCTTCGTGCGCCGCGACGTGGCGCGCATCTTCGACCACCGAGCCGCCCAGATGGCCGCCCTGCACCCCGCCTGACCCATGTCCCACTTCTCCCACGTGCCCGGCGAGCGCCGCAGGGTCCTGAACGCCCACGCCATCCGCAGCCGAGGGCAGGGCGCCCGCCACGTGCTCTACTGGATGACGGCCACGCGCCGCACGCGCGCCAACTTCGCCCTGCAGCGCGCCCTCGGCCTCGCCGACGAGCTCGGCCTCCCGCTGGTCGTGCTCGAGGCCCTGTCGGTCTCGCACCCCCACGCCACGGCCCGGGTCGCCGCCGAGGTCGTCTCCGGCATGGCCGACAACCGCGCCGCCTTCGCCGCCCACCGCCGTCGCATCGGCCCCAGCGCGCCGCGCTACCTGGCCTACCTCGAGCCGTCCCCCGGCGCCGGCAACGGCCTGGTCGAGGCCCTCGCCGCCGAAGCCGCGATCGTGCTCGGCGACGCCTACCCGGCCTACTTCCTGCCCAAGGTCCACCGCGCTGTCGCCGCGCGCATCTCGGTGCCGCTCGAGCTGGTCGACTCGGCCACGCTCGTGCCCATGTCCACCGCCCCCAAGGCCTTCGCACGCGCCCACGACTTCCGCCGCTGGCTGCACCAGCGCCTGCCCGAGGAGCTCGGCCGCGGGCCGGTGCTCGACCCGCTCGACCTGATGGAGCCCGGCACGTCGACCGCCGATCGGAACCACCACCTCACCGCGCTCTTGGCCCCCTGGCCGATGCTGCTCGACAGCGAGCGCGACCAGGAGGCCGACGCCTACGACCTCCAACATGCCCTCGCAAGCCTACCGATCGACCACGGCGTGGCCGCGCCCGATGAGCCCACCGGCCCCCTCGCGGCCCGCGCGCGCCTCGGTGACTTCCTCGCCGGGGACCTCGGCACCTACGCCGACAAGCGCACCAAGCTCGGCGCCACCAGCTACCTCTCCCCCGCCCTCCACTACGGTCACCTCGGTCCCCACGAGGTGCTCGCCGACCTGTTCGAGGTCGAGCCCTGGCACCCCGACGACATCGAGCCGTCCCTGGGCGGTCGCCGCGCCGGCTGGTGGGGCCTGTCTCCGGGGGCCGAGTCGTGGCTCGACCAGCTGTGCACCTGGCGCGAGCTTGGCTACAACCAGGCCCTGTTCGACCCCCAAGGCACCCGGTACGCCGGCCTGCCGGCCTGGGCCCAGAAGACCCTCGCCGAGCACGCCGACGACCCGCGGCCCTGGACCTATGACCGCGCCAGCTTCGAGGCCGCCGCGACCCACGACGAGCTGTGGAACGCGGCCCAGCGCCAGCTGGTGCGCGACGGTCGCATCGAGGGCTACCTGCGCATGCTCTGGGGGAAGCTGATCCTCGAGTGGAGCGCGAGCCCCGAGGAGGCCTTCGAGACCTGCGTCGCCCTGAACGATCGCTACGCCCGCGACGGCCGCGACCCGAACTCCTACAGCGCGATCGCCTGGGTCTTCGGCAAGTTCGACCGCGCCTGGGGGCCCGAGCGCCAGGTCTTCGGCAAGGTGCGCTGCATGACCTCGGCCAGCTCGATGCGCAAGCTGCGGCTCGCGGACTACCTGGCCGAGTACGGCGGCCTGCTCGGCGCGGGCCGGGGCTGACGGCGGTCGGTCCCCCTTGCGCCCGGGGACGGGCACGAGGCGCCCTCTGGCGACGGGCCGGCGGCGGCGCGATGGACTAAGCTGGAGCCATGTCGCCTCCTCACCAGCTCGTGCTCGGCGTCGACGCCGCCACGGTGGGCAGCCACCGGGGCTGGGCCGTCGTGGCCGCGGCCTGGGCCGACGGGCGCCTCGGCCCGGCCTCAGCCCCGTGCTTCGTCGAGCACCTCGCGGACCTCGTCGCGCCCGGGCCGCTCGAGCTCGGCGGCCTGGGCGGGGTCGTGCGCGCCATCGGCATCGACATCCCCAACGGCCTGGCCGAGCGCGGCTGGCGCGGCGCGGACCTCGCCGGCCGCCACGCCCTCGCGGGACGCGCTTCGACCCTGTTCCCGATGCCACCGCGCGGCGTCCTCGAGGAGCCGAACTATGGACGCGCGAACGCCCTCTCGCGCCAGCTGACCGGCAAGGGCCTCAGCAAGCAGTCCCATGGCCTGCGCAGCCGGGTGCTCGAGCTCGACCTCTTGCTGCGGTGCGACCCAAGGCCTGGCGCGCCCGAGTGGTTCGAGGTGCACCCCGAGCTCAGCTTCGCCGCCCTTGGCGGGGCTGTCGTGACCGAGCGCAAGAAGACCTGGGCCGGGAGCGAGCGCCGTCGCGCGCTCCTGGAGCGCGCCGGCCTGCTGCCGCCGAGCGGAGCCGGCCAGGCCCAGCGTCTGGCCACGGACGACGTGCTCGATGCGGCGGTCGCTGTCTGGAGCGCCGCGCGCGCCCTCGCGGGCTCGTCGGTGCGCTACCTGCACTGCCCGCCGACCTGCGCCTTGGAGGGCCACGCCAAGGGCGCGGACTTCGACCCGATCCTCGGCCGAGAGCTCGCGATCGACGCCTGAGCGCTGGCGGGTTTCCACAGCAGCGCGCTCCTATCCGAGCCCATCCTTCGGACGCACCTCAAATGGTCTTTGCCACGCCGAGGGACCGAGCGGGACGGGCCAGGCGCCGCGTGCTCCCAGCGTGCGCGAAGGCACCGTATCCGGCAGCCTGGCGTTGGCTCGGGCCTTGCGTTTGGCGTGGGGGCGCGCGGGGGGCGCGCGGGGGGCGCGCCAGCGCTCCGGCTAGAGCGCCCCGATCGCGGCGACGAGCAGGTCCTCGTCGCCGGGTAGCAGCCCGCGCGGGTCGAGCACCAGGGCCTCGTCCGCGATGCGCGTGAACACCGGCGGGTCGCCGGCGCGCAGGCGCGCGGCCAGCACCTCGGCGGAGTCGCGCTTGAGCACCAGGCGCACGACGGTCGTGTCCAAGAGGATGCCGGGCGCGCTGCCGCTGCCGGGCTGGGACTTGCCCGGCTCGACGCCGAGGGTCGCGCCGCCGGACTCGACCAGCTCGGTCTTGGCGAGGCGGCCGGCGAGGCGCTCGGCGGCGGCCTGCAGCTCGCCGGGCTCGCGGCGCATCAGAGCCCGGGCCGGGATCTCGTCGCCGCGACCGGAGAGGTACAGCTCGCAGGTCTTCTCGAGGCCCGCGAGGCCGACCTTGTCGAGGCGCATGGCGCGGTAGAGTGGGTGCTTGCGCATGTCCTCGATCGCGCCGAGGTTGCCGGCCAGGATGCCCGCCTGGGGACCGCCGAAGAGCTTGTCGCCGCTGAAGGTGACGACATCGGCGCCCGAGCGGATCGCGTCCGAGAGCAGCGGCTCGCCCTCGAGGCCGTGGATCGGCTGCAGGCCGGGCACGCCGTCGTTGAGGAAGCCGGCGCCGAGGTCATAGACGCTGGGCAGGCCGTTGGCGCGGGCCAGCTCAGCCAGCTCCTCCATCGGCGTCTCCTCGGTGAAGCCGATCATCGCGTAGTTCGACGTGTGCACCTTGAGCAGCATCCCGGTCTCGGGCGTGAGCGCGTTCTTGAAGTCGGCGATGCGCGTGCGGTTGGTCGCGCCGACGCCGACCAGCTTGGTCCCGGCCTGCTCCATCACGTCGGGCATGCGGAACGAGCCGCCGATCTCGACCAGCTCGCCGCGACTGACGATCGTCTCCTTGCCCTTGGCGAAGGTCGACAGGGCCAGCACGCAGGCGGCCGCGTTGTTGTTGACCGCGATCGCCGCCTCGCAACCGGTCAGCCGCTGCAGCAGCTTCGACAGGCGGTCGTCGCGGCGGTTGCGCTGGCCGCTGAAGCGGTCGACCTCGAGCACGCAGTAGCTGCCCGCCGCCGTGGCCATCGCGGCCGCGGCCTCGGGGTGCACCGGCGCGCGGCCGAGCCCCGTGTGCAGCACGACCCCGGCCACGTTGACCGCCTTCACGACCCCGCGACCGGCCTCCTCGTCGACCTTGACGCGCAGGCACTCGACCAGCCCACCGGGCTCGAGACTGCCCTCGAGGCGCGCGGTGACGCCGTCGGCGTCCAAGAGGCCGGCGCTGATCTCGCCACGCCAGTCGGCCAGCACGTCCTGGACGAATCCCCGGCAGAGGTCGCGCCCGACGCGCTCGACGAAGGGGGTGACGACGGGCCGAGCGAGCACCTCGTCGACCTGGGGCAAGAGGCGGAAGGGGTTCTGGGTCTCCATGGACAAGAGGGTAGCGTCTCGCGGGCGGCGCGGCTCCCCGCCAGCGCCGGGATTGCCCTCTGCCCCGTGCACTTGTTCCAATGCTGCCATGAGCCACCCTCCCCGCCGCCCGTCCTTGCCCCAGCTCCTCCTGGCCCCGCTCGCCCTCGTGGCAGCCTGCTCGTCCTCCGTCGACCCCGGAGCGACGGCCGACCAGGACCCCGCCCAGGCACCGGCCGCGACCCCGCGCGGGAACACGCTCCTGATCTTCAGCCGCACCGCCGGCTTCCGCCACGGCTCGATCCCCGACGGCATCGCCTGCGTGACCGAGCTGGCCGGCGAGCTCGGCCTCGAGGTGCGCGCCACAGAAGACCCGGCCGCCTTCACCGACGACGGCCTGGCCGACGTGGCCGCGGTCGTGTTCCTGTCCACCACCCAGGACGTGCTCGACGAGGCCGGCCAGGGCGCGCTCGAGCGCTACATCCAGGGCGGCGGCGGCTGGGTCGGGATCCACGCAGCGACCGACACCGAGTACGACTGGCCCTGGTACACGGGCCTCGCCGGCGCCCAGTTCGCGAGCCACCCCGCGATCCAGGAGGCCCAGCTGGTGAAGGTCGGCGAGCACGCCTCGGTCGACTTCCTGCCCGAGCCCTGGGTGCGCACCGACGAGTGGTACAACTTCAAGGCGCTGAGCGACTCCATCACGCCGATCCTGATGCTCGACGAGGCCAGCTACGAAGGCGGCGCCAACGGCGACATGCACCCCGCGGCCTGGCACCACGAGTACGACGGCGGTCGCGCCTGGTACACCGCCGGCGGCCACACCAAGTCGAGCTTCGCCGAGCCGCACTTCCGCCGGCACCTGCTCGAGGGCCTGCGCTGGAGCGCGCGGCTCGACGGCTAGGTCCACGGCACCTTGGGGCTCGGCTGCCCACTTGGGAACGCTAAGGGCGAAGCGCGCAATCCCATGGGCGCCGGGGTCGAGCTGGCCGTTCGTGGGCGGGCTGCTAGGGGTTGCGACGCTTCGAGAAGACCAGCCAGCCGACGAACAGGACCACCAGGCCGACCCGGCTCGAGTCCTTGGGCAGCCACCCGACCCACGCCGACAGCACCACGCCGCCCCCGATCGCGTAGCTGGTCCAGGCGGCCCGACGTCGCAGGGGCTCCCACCGCTGGCTGCGCAGCTCGAGGCCTTGGGCGCGCGCGAATTCGTCGAGGCGATCGGTGTGGAAGATGCCGTCGAAGTCCCCCGGCCCGAGCCCTGCACCCCAGCGGAAGAGGCCCGCCTCGGCGAGCGCCGCGAGGATGCCCGGCAGGTCCTCGCTCGACTCGAGCTTGGCCTGGCGCAGCAGCGGCACGAGCTGGCCCGGCGCCGCCCTGCCGAGGCCTTCGACCAGCACGCACAAGATCGCGACGGCCTGGTCGCGGCCGCTGTCCGGCGCGCCCGCCGCGCGGCCGTGGACCTCGAGCGTGGCGTGCAGCACGGCCTCGAGCAACCACTTCTCGTAGCCCGAGCGATCGGCCGCGCGGAACAAGCGCGCCTGCAGCTCGTTGGCGGTCACGGACGGGCCGTCGGTCGCAGGGGTCGGGTTGGCTTGGGCTTCGTTCGGCATGGGTCCCGCTCCGGGGAGCGGTGTGGATTCTAGCGCTCGCTCGCCCCGCTTCGAGCACGCGCTCGCCCGACTTGGTCGGTCGCAGCCCCTGGCGGAGCGCCGCTTGGCGGGTGGGGTGGGAGCTCGAGCGCATCCAAATCGCCGCAACCTGGAGCTGCCGCAAATCAAACGGAAGACCGCAGCGAATGCCAGCCGCTAGCATGCGCAAGCCTGCGCCCCACCGCCCGCCTCCCCCTCATCCCCCCCCATGAAGGCCATCCACCAGCGCACCTACGGCTCCGCCGACGTGCTCGAACTCACCGACCTCCCCGAGCCGGTCCCCGGACCGCGCCAGGTCCGACTGCGCGTCCGCGCCGCGGGGGTCGATCGCGGGGTCTGGCACCTGATGGCCGGCAAGCCCTACCTGATCCGCATCCTCGGCTTCGGCTTCAAGGCCCCCAAGCAGCCCGTGCCCGGCATGGACGTGGCGGGCATCGTCGAGGCCGTCGGCAGCGAGGTCACGCGCTTCCAACCCGGCGACGAGGTCTTCGGCATCGGCACCGGCACCTTCGCCGAGCTGGCCCTGGCCGACGAGTCCAGGCTGGCCCCCAAGCCCGCGTCGATGAGCTTCGAGGAGGCCGCCGTGGTGCCGATCTCGGCCAGCACCGCGCTCCAGGGCCTGCGTGACGTGGGCAAGCTCGAGGCCGGGCAGCGGGTCTTGATCCTCGGGGCCGGCGGCGGAGTCGGCAGCTATGCGGTCCAGCTAGCCAAGGCCTTCGGAGCCCACGTCACCGGCGTGTGCAGCACCGCGAAGCTCGAGTTCGTGGCCGGGCTCGGCGCCGACGCGGTGATCGACTACACCCGCGAGGACTGCTGCGACGGCAGGCAGGCCTTCGACCTGATCCTGGACATCGGCGGCAACCGGCCCCTCGCGAAGCTGCGCCGGGCCCTGACCCAGCGCGGCACCCTGGTGATCGTCGGGGGCGAGCGCGGTGGCCCGGTACTCGGCGGCATCCACCGGCAGCTGGGCGGCCTGATCCTGTCGCCCTTCCTCGGCCACAACCTACGCAGCTTCGTCGCCGACGAGGACGCCAAGCACCTCGCCACCCTGACCGAGCTGATCGAGGCGGGCAAGCTGCGCGCCCCCATCGACCGACGCTACTCCCTGGCCGAAGCGCCCGAAGCGATCCGGCGCCTCGACCGCCACGAGGTCCTCGGCAAGGGCGTCGTGGTTCCCTAGGGCCTTCGCCTAGCGCGGGTGACCGAGGAAGAGCACGTAGCCGTCGGCGTCGGTGACCTCGAGCCCGCGCAGGCCGTCCTCGGTGTCGTGCACCTCGAAGGACTGGGCTGGACCGCGCGCACCGGCGGGTAGCCGGGCCGCCCGCTCGCGGAGCTCCGCGGCCAGCTGCTCGGGCTGCGCCACGCTCACGAAGGCGTCCCACTTGGCCCATGCTTGGCGCTGCGGGTTCGGCAGGGGCTCGACCTCGGCCGAGACGTGCTTGAGCAGCAGCCCGACGCCGTCGCGGCCGACGATCGCGAAGAAGGGCTCGTGCTCGGGCAGCTGCACGCGCACCTCGAAGCCGAGCACGTCGCGGTAGAAGCCGACCGCGCGGGCGAGGTCGGCGACGATCAGTAGCGGCTGGATCGAGGCGAGGGTCGGCATGGACGGTGGCGCCTCCGCGCTCAGCGCTCGTCCTCGGGCTGCAGGTCGGTGCGGTGCCAGTCCCAGTGGGCGATCAAGCGCTCCACGTCTTCGTCGTAGACCGCGTGGTAGTGGTGCGAGTGCGGCTCGGGAACCGAGAAGTCGCCCTCGACGAAACCGCGCCCGGCGAGTGTCCGGACGAAGTCCTCGATCGGGCCGTAGGCGTAGAGGATCCCGTGCTCGTCGTACACCAGCATGCCGCTGTCGTCGTCGGTGCCGATCCAGAGCTCGTGGCGACCGTCGTTGACCAGCATCTCCTCGAACTCGGCGAAGAAGATGCGCACGTCGACGAGCTCCATCAGGGACGACTCGTAGCGACCCTCGGGACTGCCGCTGCGCTCGACCGCGTGCACATAAAGCAGGTAGTAGTCGGGGCCGATCGACTCGGCGAGCTCGCACATCAGGCCGAGCGGGTCTTCGCGCGGCGCGATGGCGAGCCGCAGGGGCCCGACGGTCTCCTCGCGGCGGAAGACGTTGTTCCAGATCACCGGGCCGTCGTCGACGTACTCGGTGCCGAGCTTGAAGGGCACCTTCATGCTGCGCCTCTACGGAGGGCTCGGGTCTCGGCCCGGGGGGGTCCTGGTGGCCAGGTCGTCATGGTGGCGCAGCGGTTGGGGCTGGGGTTGGCGGCGAGCTCGCCGGGGGCGCCCTCGTGGCCAGCCATGGTCGGGGATCCCATGGCCCTAGGCAAGTCCCGCAGCCTGCTCCTTGGATCCAGGGCGCCCCATGGCCTCGCCTTCCTTCCGGGGGGGCTTGCGGGCGAGGATTGTCCAGCGCGCATCATCCGCATGTCACCACGGCCGCACCCGCATGGCAGCCGCGACGAAAAAGACCCCAGGTCCTGCCCCACCACGGCTCGAACCGATGGGATCTTGAACTCACCCCCCATGCTCCCCGAACTGCTGCTCTTCCTCGCGCCCCTCCAGGGGCCTGTCACCCTCGAGGTGACCGATCCCGTCCTGGTCACGGCGTCCAGCGACGTGCTCGAGGCTGCGCTCGGGAACGCGCTCCACTTCGAGGTCCAGGGCCCAGCCGCCGGCCTCCTGTTCCTGGCCTACAGCGCGACGCCGCCCTTCGGCGCCGGCTCGATCGGAGGCGTGCCGCTCGAGGTCGACCCCCTGACCGCGATGTACCCGCTGCTCGGCCAGGCCCTCGGCCCTGCCGGCCAGCACGTCCACGTGCAGCCGATTCCCGCCAGCCTGCCGGCGGGCCTGTCGATCTGGACCCAGGCCGCGGTGCTCGATCCCCAGGTCGGCGACCTGCTGCTCTCCAACGGGGTGCGTATCGACCTGGTGCCGCCGAAGCCGGGCGACCTGCCGCTGCTGGAGCCGGGGCACCACATCGGGCTGGTCTACTCGACGCCGCCGGCCACCGCCGCGCCCGCGATGGACGCGGCCTGGGGCGAGTGCCTGGCCAAGGGCGTCGACTCCTACGAGCTGAGCCTCGGCTGGAGCGACATCGAGCCGGCCCCGGGGGTCTACAGCACGATGGCGCTCACGAACCTCTTGAACACCGCCAGCGGCGCCGGCCTGGTGCCGTACCTCAGCGTCACCGCGATCGACGCGGGCGGGCTGACCCTGCCCAGCGACCTGGTCGACCCGCTCGATGCCAGCCGGCTCGCGCCGGGCTTGACCTGGGACTCGCCCCAGCTGCGCGACCGCTTCCAGCAGGTGCTCGACATCGTCACGCCGAGCCTCGTCCAGAGCGGCGGCTTCTTCCTCAGCCTTGGCAGCGAGGTCGACCTGCGGCTGGCCGGTGACCCGGCCCAGACCTTGGACTTCGCGAGCTTCGTCGAGTCCGCGCGCAGCTACGTGCACAGCACCCAGCCGCTGCTCGCTGTCGGCGTCAGCCTGACCTTCGACGCGGCCGTCACGGCCGGACCGCTGCTCGCTGCCCTGGGCCAGGCTGCGGACAACCTGGCCTGGACCTACTTCCCGTTGCAGCCCGACCACACCCCGCGCGACCCGTCGGTGGTCCCCTTCGAGCTGGCGCTCTTGCAGCAAGCCGTGGCGCCGCGGCCCCTGGTCCTGCAGCGGATCGGCTACCCCTCGGGTTACCAGCCGGTGCCGACCAACGGGTCGAGCGAGGAGCAGCAGCGCGCCTTCGTCGAGGCCGTCTTCGACGTGGTGCTCGCGACCCCCAAGCTGCGCTTCGCCTCGCTGGTGCAGCTCGGCGAGCGAGGTCCGACCGAGGCCGCCGAGCTGGCCGCCGAGCTTGGCATCACCGCCCCCCTCTTCCTCGAGCACCTCGCAACCCTGGGCCTGTGCACCTTTGCCACCGGCACCCCCAAGCCAGCCTACGCCGAGCTCTTGCTCGGCCTCGCCTCGCTCTAGCCCCCTGGCCTCCATTTGCGCACCAACGGCACCTACCGCAACGCGCTAGCGGGCATCCAACGCGCCAACGGTACCGCATCAAAACGGCGGGTCCGGCCGCCCGGCGCGTGGTACCGGCCGACGCGTGGGGCGGGCGGACCCGCCGGGGTGATTCGGTACCGTGGGCGCGT
>JARGPD010000039.1:21500-33191 GCA_029212845.1 Planctomycetota bacterium | reverse complement strand
CCGGCAGACGCGTAGGACGGCCGACCCGCCGTTTTGATGCGGTACCGTTGGCGCGTTCCCGCCCGTTGGCGCACTTGCGGCCCCTAGGCGCCGATCGGATGCGCAGCCGCCGGCGGGGTCTGGGCTGCGGGCCTCAGTCGGCGCCGCGGGCTAGGATTGCGGTGGTCGAGCGTCCCTCCAACAGGGGCGCGAGCACGACGCGACCGCCGTGCTTCTCGACCCACTCGCGGCCGACGACGCCCTTGTCGCGCCAGTCCTCGCCCTTGACGAGCACGTCGGGGGTGACGCGCTGGATGATGTTCGCCGGGGTGTCCTCGGCGAAGTCGACGACGGCGTCGACCATCTCGAGGGCGGCCAGCACCAAGGCGCGGTCCGGCAGCACGTTGACCGGGCGGGTCGGGCCCTTGAGGCGTGAGACGCTGGCGTCGTCGTTGACGCCCACGATCAGGACGTCTCCCTGGCTGCGGGCGAAGCGCAGGTACTGCACATGACCCGCATGGATCACGTCGAAGCAGCCATTGGTGAAGACGATGCGGCGCCCCTCGGAGCGCCACTCGGCGAGCAGGGACGCGAGCGCGCCCTCGTCGTCACCGGCCAGCACCTTCCCGCCGCCCACGCGCCGCTGGCCGATCGCGGCCAGGAGCTCGGCGCGGGTGACCGACACGGCGCCAGCACGGGCGACGACCAGGCCGGCCGCGTGGTTGGCGAGTACGACCGCACGCCCAAGGTCGAGCCCAGCCCCGAGCCCCAGGGCCAGGTGCGCGATGACCGTGTCGCCGGCACCGACGACGTCGAAGACCTTGCGCGCCTCGGTCGGCGCGCGGCACTCCTCCCCCGCCGCCGTGCGCCAGTAGATGCCCTCGGCCCCCAGGGTGATCACGACCGCATCGAGCTCCGCCGCAGCGATCAGCTCGTCGCCCGCGGTAGCCAGTTCGGAGAGCCCTGCCAGCTCGCGCCCGACCGCGGTCTCGGCCTCCTTGCGGTTGGGCGTCACCAGCGTCGCTCCGCGGTAGCGCGAGAAGTCGCTGCCCTTCGGATCGACCAGCACCGGCGTCCCGTCGCGCTTGGCGGCCGCCACGGTGGCCGCGATGATCTCGGGCGCCAGCATGCCCTTGCCGTAATCGGAGAGGATCACGGCGTCGGCCGCGGCCACCGCCGCCGGGATCGCCGCGAGCAGCTTCTCCATCGCCGCTCCCGAGGGCGCGCGCGTCTCCTCCCAGTCCACGCGCAGCATCTGGTTCACGCCGGACACCAGCCGCGTCTTCTCGGTCGTCAGGCGCTCGCGCTCGACCGCCACGCCGCTGGTGGACACGCCGATCTCGCCCAGCATCTCGAGCAGCCGCCGGCCGAGCACGTCCTCGCCCACCACCGACAGGAGCTCGACCTCGGCCTCCATCGCACGCAGGTTGGCGCACACGTTGCCCGCGCCGCCGATGCGCATCTCGTCGTGGCTCGCCGCCAGGACCGGGATCGGGGCCTCGGGCGAGATGCGCTCGACCTTGCCCGAGATGTAGCGGTCGAGGATCAGGTCCCCGACGATCAGGATGCGCGGCCGGCCGAGGCCGGTGACGAGCTCGATCAGCTCCTTGTTCTCCATGATCAGACCTTAGCGGCAGCGGCCTTGCGGTAGTAGCCGCCCGTGGTGCGGAGGCACTCGACGTAGCTCTTCACGCCGTCCTCCAGGCTGGTGAACTCGCCATCGAAGCCCGCGGCGCGCAGCCGCGTGAGGTCGGCCGAGGTGAAGGCCTGGTACTTGCCGACGAGCGCGTCGGGGAAGGGGATCGTCTCGATGCCGGCCTCGCCGCCGTCCTTGCCCGGGTACAGCCCGCGCATGCAGTTCGCGATGTCGAGGAACGAGCGCGCGCTCCCGGTGCCGCAGTTGAAGACGCCCGACACCTCGGGGTTCTGCAGCAGCCACAGGTTCACGGCGACCACGTCCTCGACGAAGACGAAGTCGCGCAGGAAGCCGTCGCTGCCCTCGAAGACCTTCATCGAGCCGCCCTCGGTCAGCTGGTCGTGGAAGTGCTTGACCACCGACGCCATGCGGCCCTTGTGGTGCTCCTGGGGTCCGTACACGTTGAAGTAGCGCAGGCCCGCGACCTGGCTCCCGGCACCGGTCGCGTAGCGCGCCACGTAGCGGTCGAAGAGGAACTTCGAGAAGGCGTAGACGTTGAGCGGCGACTCGCACTCGGGCTGCTCCCGAAAGCCCGCGTCCCCGTTGCCGTACACCGAGGCCGACGAGGCGTAGAGCAGGGGCACCTCCTCGTCGAGGCACGCGTGCAGGATCTCCTTCGAGCACTCGTAGTTCACGTCCATCATGTAGCGCCCGTCGGACTCCATCGTGTCCGAGCAGGCGCCCTGGTGGAAGACCGCCTCGATGTCGCCGTCGAGCAGGTCCCCCCACTGGCCGGCGAGCTCGCGGTGGTCGATGAAGTCCGCGAAGTCCAATCCCGAGAGGCCGAGGTGCTTGTCGGCCTGGTCGAGCTCGTCCACCACGAGGATCTCGTCGATCCCCTGCTGGTTCAGACCCCGGATGAGGTTCGTGCCGATGAAGCCGGCGCCGCCGGTGACGATGTACATGGATGAGATCGGAGGAGGGGTACACGGGCCGGTGGGGCCTGGTGAGGGACCGGCGCGCCCGCGCTCGGGCGCCACCAGCTCCCCATGATGTCGCACGCTTGGCACCGGGACAATCGCGGCTTCGCCTTCCCCGGGCCAGTTCGGGCGGGATGCCGAATGGTCTCGGGGTCCGGGGAGCCCAGGTTTCGAAGCTCCCCCCCCTCAGCAACCCTACTGGGAGGCACCCCTGCTCCGCGATCGTCGCCACAAAACCGCATTGTTATTGGCGCCCACCCAGGGTGGGGTACGTTTAATACTCAAGGGTAAACGCCCTTAACATCCAGCCCTCGATCCCCCGAGTTCCCATGGCTATCACTCGAATCGCTGCAAGCCTCGCCGGCGCAGCACTGCTCTTCCTCGCACCCTCCAACGCCCTCGCCGCCGCCGGCGATCCGGTCATCTCCCTCGACAAGCCGCTCTATCAGACCGGCGAGTCGGCCACGATGACCGTCACCGGCACACCGGGCCACCAGCTCTGGCTCCTGTTCGAGAAGAACGCCGGACCGACCACGATTCCCGGCCTGGGGACCTTCGGCCTGATGCTCGGCGCTGGCCTCGAGGCCTACCCGATCGGCATCCTGCCGCCCAACGGGACCTTCGTCGCCTCCTGTGCGCCCGACTGCGCCTCCGAAGCCGCAGCGAGCCCGACCTACATCCAAGCGGTCACCTTCGACCCGCAGTTCGGGATGCCGCTGGCCCTCTCGAACACCACCGTCCTGCAGGTCGCCCGCGGTGACGAGTGCAACACCTGCCCGAAGACTCCGACCCAGGACCCCCTGTTCGGCGTCACCTCGGCAGGCACGGCCGTGTACCTGCACGGCATCGGCAACGACTTCGTCTTCGCCCCCGGCGCGACCTTCGCCGAGTACAACGACGGCACCGCGCGCTTGACCGGCGAGATCTATCGCCCGAGCGTGCCCACCGAGCGCTTCCTGCTCGACACGTCGTTCACGAGCTTCCTCGGCCCCAACGACCCGGCCACCCCGCCGGCAGGTAGCCCGAAGAAGGAGCTCGCCCCCGGCGCCTACATGGACGCTGGCGGTCCGATCGACACGCGCACCTGGCACTACTACCCGGTGTTCAACGGCCTCCTGATCGGCCTCGGCGACTTCGCCGGCGGCACGATCTCCTTCGGTCGCATGGGCCCTGCCTTCCAGGTCGGCGCTGGCGCCAACGGCAAGGACCTGACCTACGGCGGCTCGGGCTGGCTGAACGTGAGCGTGCTCACCCAGCCGACCTCGACCACCTGGAACGCCACCGGCGGCGGAGACATCAACATCTCGATCGGTGACTGCCCGCCCCTCGGTCAGCCCCTGTGCGTGACGGCAGCGTCCCCGGACGCCTTCGAGCCCCTGCAGCTCGCGCCCCACGCGGTCGTGTCCTTCGGCTTCGACGGGAAGTACCTCTTCACCGGCACCGGCGGCGACTTCACCGAGTTCCCCGATGGCAGCGCGCGCCTCAAGGGCGAGCTGATCCACACCGTCGACCCCACCAGGAAGTGGGACCTCGACGTGCTGTTCACCAACAAGATCGACGTCGGCTCTCCCCAGAACCCGCCGGCCGGCAGCCCGAAGCTCGAGCTGCTCTCCACGGCCTACATCTGGAACGGCGGCCCGATCGACCCGGCGACCTGGCACTACTACACGGACTTCACCGGCACGATGACCGGCAAGGACCTGTACGACGGTGCGAGCCTCCTGCTCACCCGCCGCGGCCCGGCCTTCCAGGTCGGCGACGGCGCCTCGGGCAAGAACATCGCCTACGGCGGCTCGGCCTGGAACTGGTTCGACGTGATCACCCAGCCGACCCAGGGTCCGACCCTGCCGCTGCACTCCGACGGTGACATCAACGTCAACTTCGTGCTCTGCCCCTAGAGGACAGAGACCGAGACCCTGAACGAAGGGAGGGGAGCACGGCGACTGCCGTGCTCCCCTCCCTTGCGGTTGGGCCCACCCCCCGGAGCCCCCCCTTGGCCGCGGTGCTAGTCCTCGAAGAGCTCGAGCACGGCCACCGGCGGACGTCCGACCCGCGCCGCATCGCCGCGCACGACGATCGGCCGCTCCATCAGGATCGGGTCCGCCGCCATCGCAGCCAGCAGGGCGTCCGGACTGGAGTTGGCGTCCAGCCCCGCCGCCTGGTACTCCGCCTGGCCGCTGCGCACCCACTCGCGCGGATGGCGCCCCAGGCGCTCGCCCAGCTCGGCCAGCTCGGCGGTGTCCAGGGGCGACTCGAGGTAGAGGCGCTCCCGGTAGGCCTGGCCGGCCTCGTCGAGCAGCGCCTTGACCGCGCGGCTCTTGGAGCAGTTCGGGTTGTGCAGGAAGAGGACCGCGTCGGCGGTCGTGGGCAGCTGTTGGTCACTCATCGGGGCAGGGTAGCAACGCCGGCAAGCCTGGGAAGTGCCCAGCTGCCGTTCCCTGCCAGGCCGATCCCAAGTGCGGGGAATGCCAGCAGCCCAGGTCACTCCCGGGGCTGCCTGCTAGACTGTCGGCCCGCCACCCAAAGCCCCCACCTCGCACCGTGAAGCAGTCTCCCATCTCCCTCCTCCGCGCGGCTGGCCTCGCCACCCTGCTCGGCCTCGCCTGCGCCTCGTGCACGACGACCCACACCCACTCGGTGGACTACAGCGGCGTCCCGGGCCTGCGTGGGGAGCCGGTCGAATTCCAGTCGACCACGCGCTACGCCCTGCACCTGCTCTTCATCTTCGGCGTCATCGGAGACGCCAGCCAGGACGCGACCGTCGCGGCCTTCACCGAGGAGGCCAGCGGCCGCGGCGCGAAGCGCATCCAGCTGACCCAGCTCGAGTCGAGCACCTACTGGTACATCTTCCCGCCCTTCTCGTTCTTCATCCACCCGGTCTCGACGACGGTCTACGGTGAGGTCGAGGGCACGGTCGGCCTCGGCGACTAGCCCGCCCCGCTAGCGGCGCGGCAGCAGGTAGACGCTGCCGCCACGCGCGGCCTCGACCAGCTCGCCGATGCGCGCACGTCGCACGCGCAGGCGCTCCCCGATGGCCGGGATCGGGAGGTCCGCCACCGCGGCGCGCACGGCCTCGAGCCGCTCCTCGGCCACCAACAGCGCCGCCGCGCGGGTGCGGCGCTCGACGCGACGCTCGCCGCCCGGGCGCAGGAACTCGAGCGCGCCGTCGAGCGACTCCTCGAGCAGCGCCAGCTCGGCGTCCAGGTTCGAGAGGTTGCGGCGCTTGCCCTCGATGCCCGCCGCCACGCCCAAGGCGTAGTCGGTGCGCAGGCTCACCGCCACGCGATCGCGCTCGACGATCAGGGCGTCGCGCTCGCGGCGCAGGCGCTCGACCAGGGCGAGGCAGGCACCCGGATCGGGCATGGAGAGCTTGCCCAGGCGCTCGAGGTCCGCCCCCGTGAACACGTGGGTCAGGTCCAGCTCGACGGTGCGGTCCTTGCGCAGCAGCGCCAGCACGGGCTCGATGCGCGTCAAGAGGGGCCAGTCCGCCTGCTCGGGGCTGCCCGGGAGGAAGTGGACGCCGAAGATCTCCTCGGGCAGCTCGGCCAGGTCCTCATCCAGCAGGCCGGTCATGTCCAGCACGCCGCTGACCAGGCGCAGGGGCGAGGAGGCGACGGCCTCGCCGACCAGCACGCCGATCGTCTTGGCGAGGGCCGAGCCGAGCCCCTTCAGGCCCCCGTCGGCGGCGACCCGGAAGCTGAGCGGTAGGACCAGCTCGCCGCTCTTGTCACGCAGCAGGAACAAGACCGTGTCCAGGGGAGCGGGCAGCTGCAGGTAGGTCGAGATCGGGCCACCGGGCGGCTCCGAGAGGGACAGGTACGAGGAGCGCGCGGTGGTCGTCACCGCGGTGCCGCGCTCGCCCAAGAGGCGCAGGTCGACCTCGAGGTCGAGCAGGCCGTCGCCGAGGTCGACGCCACCCTCCGCGACGAGCCCGCGGAAGTTCGGCAGCTCGAGGCCGCCGAGCTCGAGCGAGACCCAGCCGGTGGGAGCCGGGAAGAGCGTCAGCCGGCCGCTAGCGTCCAGGCCGCCGAAGGCCGGTCGCAGCACGGTCGCGAACTCGTCGCCGCTTCCGGTGAGCACTCCACCGACGGCGCCCAGCAGACCGGAGACGACGTTGGCCGCCTCGTGGCGCTCGGCCAGCTCGATGTCGCCCGCGTCCACGAACAGCTTGAAGGTCATCGGCACGGCCGTGGTCAGCGCGGCCGAGCTCAGCCCGCGCACCTCCAGCTCCATGTCGTCGAGCGGCATCACCACCGGCGGCGACACGCGCTCGTCGCGCAGGAGGAGGTCGATGCCAGACACGCTCAGCTCGCGTACCACGACCGAGAAGGCGGGCGCCTCGGGTGCGGCGTCGACCCTCGGGCTGGGCTTCGAAGGCGCCGGGGCTGCGGCCGCCGGCTCGGCTTGGGCGACCTGGCCCTCGCTCGCCGGGCTGGGGTCGGCCTGGTTGAGCTGCTCGGTGACCGTGGGCTCCGCTTCGACGGGCTCATCGAGACCGGAGGAGTCCACCTCGCTGTCCTCGGCGGCAGCCACCAAGGGCGCGCCCGTGGTCTGGGATGCAACCGGCTCTTCGGCGAGCGCCTCGGCGGTCTCCGGAGCGGGCGCTCCAGCCGACTCCTCCTCCAGGAGCGCCTCCGCGACCACCTCGGGCACCGGCTGGGGCTCGGGCAAGCTCGAGCGCAGCAGCCAGCCAGCGACTCGCAGGCCGGCCGGCTCCAACGTCACGCGACCGATCGGACGCACCAGCTCGAGGCTGTCGAGCACGATGCCCTCGGGGCCGAGGCTGACGAGCTCGCCGGCCAGGCGATCCAGGCCTAGCTCGACCTCGGCGTCGGGCCGCGCTCGCCAGGCGAGGCCGGAGAGCTCGAAGTCCCCCGCCACGCCCGCGCCTAGGTCGAATTCCAGCGGACCACGGCGACGGATGCGCACGCTCGAGTCGAGCTTGGCAACGAGGCTGCCACCCTCGACCGCGCTCACGTCGAGCCGTTCGGCCAGGTCGGGCAGCGCGGCCAAGAGGCCCGCTCCGGAGAGGCCGGTCAGGGCCAGGTCGGCGGTCGCGTGGGGATCGACGGCGAAGGGGTCCAGGCTCAGGTCCAGGCGCATGGACTCGAGGACCGGCGCGGCCGAGCCGACCAGCGCGAAGCGCATGGGTTCCTCGGGGCTCCCGGCGTCGAGGGCGCCAGAGTCCTCGGGCTCGGCGTCGAGGTCGCGCTCGAAGGGCGCCAAGTTCTCGAAGGAGAGGCTCAGCTCGAGCGGCGCGGCACCGGGGCGGGTGGCGTCGCTCCAGCCGAGCCGCTCGAGCTCGAGGTGCACGCGCCCGATCCGCACGACGGGCCGGTCGGGTGCCTTGGGCGCGACCAAGGGCGCGCCGCTCGGCGCCAGGGCCAGCTCGCTCGCAGCCATGGTCGGCTCGACGGTGGTCGCGGGCTCGGGGGTCGTGGGCAGCGCGACCAGCGCCAGACCCGCCGCCTCGAGGCGCTCGCTCGAGGCCCGGTGGGCGTGCAGCACGAGGCCTTCGACCGAGAGCTCGTCCAGGTCGATCCGATCGGCCGACAGGTGCACGAGGTGCAGGGCCACGCGCTCGAGCGAGAGCAGGTTCTCGCCCCCGTCGACCAGGTCGAGGTCGCCCAGCTCCAGGTCCAGGCCCAGGTCCCCGGGCCGCGTGAAGTCAGCGCTAGCCTCGACCGACAGGGCCAGGCTGCCGTCGCCCAGGGTCACCTCGACACCGGGCGGCAGCAGCGCGGCCAGGCCCGCCCCGTCGATCCCGGTCAGGACCAGGTCGCCATCCAGGGCCGGGGCGCTCACGTCGGGCAGGAGCTCGAGGTCGAGCACCAGGCTCGCGACCATGCCCGCCGCCCCCAGCTCCGCGTGCAGGTCGGTCGGCGAAGGCGCGGCCAGGTCGAAGGCGCCGAGCTCGAGCCCGACGTCCAGGACCAGGGGCTGCTCGAGGCCGGCGTCGGCCAGGGTCACCCGGGCGCCCGTGACGCTCACCCCGGCGAGGGCCACGGCCGGCGGCTCGCGCAGCGCGGGCTGCTGGCCCACGGCGAGCTTGGTGGTCGCGCCGACGGCCGCGCCCGCGGCCGCGGCCGCAGGCCCCACGCCGAGCTCGGCGGGCAGGGTGACCTGGGTCGCAACGGGCGGCGAGGTCTTGGGGCTGCCCGGCATGCCCACACCCGTGGCTTGCGCCGCGGGCGGCTTCGGCTTGGCGGCGGTGGACGCCGCGGGCGCCTGTCCCGTGGGCAAGAGCAGCCCACCGAAGCCCAAGCGCCCGGCCGCATCACGCTCGAGCCGCACCCGCGGACCCTCGATCGTGATCGGCGACGACGCCAGGCCCGCGCTGCCGACCTCGAGGGCCTCGACCGTCATGCGATCGAGCCCGAGCAGCTCGACCGCACCGACGCCCGGCACGTCCGCGCGCAGGCTCACACCGGTCAGGTCGATGCCGGCGGTCAGGTCGCCCGAGGCCGCCAGGGCGACGCTGGCCTCGAGGGCCAGGTCCAGCTCGCCCTGGGACAGGGCGCCCCCGAGCCCGGCAGCCGCCAGGTGGGCGGCCAAGAGCTCGCTGGTCAAGCCGCGCCCGTGCAGCTCCAGGCTAGAGCTCAGGTCCAGCCCCCCGTCGGCGGTCCCGCGCCCTTCGACGCTGCCCTCGAGCACGAGCTCCTCCACCAGCCCCGCCTGGGCGAAGCTCGCCCGCAGGGCTGCAGGAGCTGCCTGGGGTCCGAAGAGGTCGAGGCCGGTGAGCTCGAAGTCGAGCGCGCTCGGCGCGAGGGCTAGGCCGGGCTCGACGAACGCGTCCGTGAGCCGCAGGTCGGCGCCCGTCACCGCGATGCGGCCGACCCGGACGCGCGGCCGCGGCGCAGGCTCGGTCGCCTTCGCCGGAGCGGGCTGCTTGCGCCCGCTCGCCGCGGGCTTGGCCGGAGCCGGCGCCGATGTAGCTCCGACCAGGCGCACGCCGGCCGCGCTCAGCACGCCATCGATGCCACGCGCCGCCACCAGGGCGGGACCGTCCAAGAGCAGCTCGTCCACCTCGAGGCCGCCGCCGGGAGTCAGCCGCAGGCCGCGCACTTCCAGGGAGCCGAGCCCCAACAGGCGCTCGTCCCCGCGCAGCTCGAGGCCAAGGAGGCGCGCCTCCAGGGTCAGGCCACCCTCAGCCAGCAGCACGACCTCGGCCTGGAAGCCCAGGGTCAGGGTCGTCTTGCCCGCGGCCCAGTCGACCCCGGCAGCCAGCAGGTAGGGCTCGAGCGCGGTGGGCTCGAGGCCGACCAGGCGCAGCTCGCCGCTCAGCTTCTGGGCCGTGCCGAAGGGTCCGCCGGTGCGCACCACACCATCGAGCTCGATCGAGTCGACGAGCCCCGGTGCGGCCATGCGCAGGGTCAGCTCGGCCTCGCGACCTTCGCCGCCGACCAGGTCCAGGGGACCGAGCTCCGCGCGCGCGATGTCGAGCTGGAGGTCGACCTCGGCGGCCGCGTCGTGGAAGGCCAGCCGCGAGTCGGCCAGCAGGAGGCCCTCGAGCAGGAGCGCGATCAGCTCTGGCTCGGGCTTGGTGGGACCAGCGACGACCGGGTCGGGCTGGCTCGCCTCGAGCTGCTCCTCCAGGGCGTCCTCGATCGGCTCGGCGGCCACCTCGAACAGCTCGAAGCCTAGGGCGAAGAGGCGCCCGTCGCGGCTGCGGCCGGCCTCGAAGGTCAGCCCGGCCAGGGACACGGGCCCGATGCGGTCCACGGGCCCGCCGAAGTCGTAGCTCGCCACCAGGCTGGTGAAGCCGGCGCCGAGGTTGCCGTCCTGCAGCCCCTCCAGTCCTTGCAGCTCGACCTCCGCCCGTCCGGCGCCGAAGGCATCGGTCGCGAACAGGCGCAGGTGCCCGGTCATGCCGCCGTCGAGCTCGCGCGCGGCGGCGGCCAGGCCCAGGTCCTGGGTCCAGTGGGCCGCGGCGTCGGCGTCGAGGTCGACCAGCGTGAGGGTGAAGTCCAGGGTCAGGTCCCGCGGGCGCCGGGCCTCGGCGGCCAGGCCGGGCAGCTCGAGCTCGTTCTGGGTCAGCTCGCCCTCGAGGCGCAGACTCTCGAACAGCCCCGGGGCGCGGGCGCTCAGGAGCAGGCGGCCGGGCTGGTCGGGGTGACCGAGATCGACCAGCTCCGCGTCGGCCACGAGCTCGAGCGAGCGGCCCTCGAGGCGGTCCTCGACGAACAGCGCCAGGGCGCCGACGTCGATGCGGTCGACACGCACGGGCAGGCGCAGGTCGAGCGGACCGGCGACTTCGTCCTCGGGCTCTTCGGGCTCTTCGGGCACAGGGTCAGCTTCGCCGCCGACGGCGGGCAGGACCCAGTCGCCGGACTCGTCGCGCTCGAGCCAGATCTCCGCGCGGCCGACGGCCAGCCGGCGCACACGCAGCTCGCCCTGGACCAGGTCGCCCATGCCCAGGTCGACGGCCAGGTAGTCGACATCGCAGAGCGGCGTCGGGATGCCCGCGGGGTCGTCCTCGGCGGCGGGCAGGGCGATGCTCAGGTCGCGCAGCTCCAGGTCCCCGGCGAACAGCCGCAGGTCGAGCTGCCCGTAGCGGATCTCGAGCCCGGCCAGCTCGCCCGCCCACGACACGACCCCGGGCAGCCACAGGGGCACCGTCAGGCGCACGAGCAGGAGCAGCGCCGAGACGACGAGCAAGAGCCGCACGAAGCGCCGCCGCCAGCGGCCCTTGCGCTCGGCCTTCGCCGGGGTCTCGGGGTCCTGCGCGGCCGGCTGCTCGCCCAGGGTCTCGTCCTGGAGCTCGCCCGTGCTCATGGCTGACCCCCGACCTTACCGGACTTCACCGGGGCCTCCTGCTTGGCCGCAGCCGCAGCCGCGGCAGCGACGGCGGCAGCACGCTCGGCCTCGAGGGCCGCGCGGCGTGCCGAGCGCAGGGCGAGGGGCAGGTACTCGGGTGGAGCCTGGCCCCGGGCCTTGAGCCAGTCGAAGGCGCGCACCCGCGAGGCGGGGCTGCTGTCCTCGAGGAAGACGCGGTTCTCGGCCACGAGGCGTGCCGTGAAGCCCGGGAGGTCCCGGCTTACCTGCAGGGCTTCTTCGAGCAGGTTGGGGTAGCGGCCGACCTCGCCGGCGTGGCGG
>JARGPD010000039.1:11461-21490 GCA_029212845.1 Planctomycetota bacterium | reverse complement strand
CCTCGAGGGCCGCCAGCTCGCCGTGGGCGCGACCCGGCGAGGCCGCCGCAGGCGCACCGGGACCCGCGAGCTCGCCGCTGGCCGCGGCGCGCAAGAGGGCCTGCCAGCTCCAGCGCTCGAGGCTCCAGAGCGGGTCCCGCGCCTCGGTGCGCCGGTCCTCCAGCAGCCAGGCGGTGAGCGTCGCCAGCTCGGACGGGCGCAGGGCCAGGAGCGCGTCCATCGCCAGCGAGGCGTCGACCGCGCCAGCCAGGAACAGGAGCGCGGGGCGCAGGTCGGCCTTGGCGTCGCGCAGGGCCTCGAGACGGCCGTAGGCCTCGGGAACGGTGCGCGCGAGGAAGTCGCCCAGGCGCTTGCCCGAGAGCAGCTCGAGGGTCGCGAGCCGGCGCGCTTCGATCGAGGTCAAGGCCAGCTCGAGCTGCTGCTTGCGGTGTGCCACCAGCTCGGCCAAGGGCAGCGGCTGAGTCCCGGGCTCGACCTGCGGCTCGCTTGCGATCTCGCCCTCTTGCTGCTCGCCCCCTGCCGGCGGCGCCCCGAGCTCGACGAAGAGCACCAGGCTGCGCCCGAGGCCCGAGTCGAAGGGCGCCCTGAGGATCACCAGCAGCGGCACGTCCACGGCGGGCCGCCGGGTGGGTCGCACCAGCTCGCTGGCCGGGGCCGGAGAGCCGGGCCGGTAGCGCTCCTCCTCGGGGGAGAGGCGTCCATCCAGGGACATGCGCAGGGCACCGGCGAGCCCAAGGCTCCAGCCCACGATCGGCTGGGTCGGGTCGTTGCCCGCCGTCGCGTGGAGGGCCAGGCGCACGCCCTTCTGCATCGCGCCGCGGCGCGGGTACTCCCCCAGGAAGTTGTCGGGGTCCTCGACGCGCTCGGCCAGGCCGGCCTCCAGCTCGAAGGCCATGCCCGAGCCCAGCACGGTGTCGGTCGCGAAGAACTCGTTGACCTGGGCCGAGGCGCTTCCGCGGAGGCGCTCGAAGTAGGTCCGCGCCTCGGGCCCCGAAGCCAGCAGCGAGCCCTCGAAGAGCCGCGGCGTGGTCACGATGCCCGCGCGCCGGTCGAGGGTCATCGCCACGTCGATCTCGCCCACGAGCGGCTTCAAGAGTCCGGGCGCCTCCAGGCGCAGCTCGGCCGGGGCCCGGCGCACGTAGAGGCCGTGGACGGCGAGGTCGAACAGCCGCGCCGGGTCGACCTCGACGTCGCGTTTGCCCGCGCCGGGCGTCGGACCGCCGATCGAGGTGCCCGCGTAGTGGCCCGCGCGCAGGACCATCGCCTTGGGTGGCGCGAGGTCGTCCAGGAACGGCAGCGGCTCGGGCGTCGCCCGGCAGGCGGCGAGCCCCAGGCCTACGACGAGGGCCCGGAGCACGCCGCGTCTCTTCCGCTCCCCGTTCATGGCGCGCATTCTATCCGCCGGTGGCGCGCTCCGACGTGACACTCGCGACTTGGTGCCCCCCGTCCGGTCCCTAGGCCTCCGCCTCGGCCCCGCGGTAGCGATCGTGCAGCCAGAAGTACTGCTCGGGCTCGGCCAGGATGAGCTCTTCGAGGTGGCGGTTGACCAGCGCCGTGACCGTCTCGGGCGGCTGCCCGGCGATGTCGGCCGGCAGCAGCACGTCGCGGGCGTGGAAGCGCCAGCGCAGGTCGCCGGTGCGGTAGGCGGCCACGAAGACCACGGGGCAGTCGAGCCGCCGCAGCAGCACGCCGGCGCTGCGATCGCAGCGGGCTCGCCGGCCGAAGAAGGGCGCGAAGACCGGGCGCATGCGCGCGCGCTGGTCCAAGAGCATCCCGAGCGCCCCACCGCCCTCGACGACCTTCTTCGCGAACTGCATCGCCCCGCGGCGCGGCAGGAGCCTCACCCCCGTGGCCTCGCGCCGCTCCTGGAAGATGCGCGAGAGGGGCCGGTTCGCCGGCGGCTTGCTGACGATGTACAGCGGGCGGAAGCCAACCGCGCTCGAGATGCGCGCCGCCATCTCCCAGTCGCCGCAGTGGGCCGAGGCCAGCACGCAGCCGCGACCGGGCACGAGGCCGGCGGGCCAGTGGCCGGGGACCGGGCTGCCGGGCGCCGCGCCCAGGGCTTCGATCACGGCCTCGGCGGCGGGCGACAGGTCGACCTCGCAGCGCGCGCGCAGGCCCTCGCGGTCCTCGGCGCGTCCGAACCGGCGGTCGTAGCGCTCGGCGTCGAGGGCGACGCGGAAGAGGTGCCGGTAGGCGACGGTCACCAGGCGCTCGAGCTCGGCCGGGGGCACCTCGCGCCCGGCGTGTTCGACGAGCGCTTGGTGCAAGAGCTCGCGGGCCGAGGCGGCGTGGCCGCGGTCGAGCCGCTTGGCGAGCGGGGCGAGGGCCGCGCCGAAGCCCTCGGCGAAGCCGCGCGGCAGGCGCGCGAGGGTCGCGAGGGTCGCGACGTAGGCGCGCGCCTCGAGGCTGGCACGCCAGCCGGTGACCTCGCCCTCGACCAGCTGGGGCTCGACCGGCCAGAAGGGGCGCGCGGACGCCGCGGGGTTCGCGGGTTCAGCCACGGTCGCGGTCCGGCCGGGCCGGTGTCGAGGGGAGGGGCGCCATGGCGGGGATTCTAGCCTGGGGGGTCGCGCGGACTTCACACCGAGCGTCGCAAGCTGCAGCCGGGGCACGGATGCGGGGCCGATCGGGAGGCTGCCGGTGGGCCCCGGCGGCCGGCCCTAGCAAGCCATGCCGCTGTGCAGGGCGTCGCGCTCGCGCACAGCAGCACCACGCGGCAAGGAGTCCAGCAGCGCATCGAGCACGTCGCTGCCGCGGGTGACCTCGAGCGCGATGTCGAGCACGTGCACGGCCAGGTCGGCATGGGGTCCACCCGCTGCGACGAGCGGCGCGAGCTTGACCGCGTCCTTGGCGGTTGTGACGACCAGCGGCGGGGCTCCGCCTTGGGCCAAGCCGCCTAGGTCCGCGGCGGTGTACTCGTGGTGGTCGGCGAAGCGGCGCTCGCCGACGAGGCGCGCACCGAGGCCGGTCAAGCTGCGCGCGAAGGCGCCCGGGTTGCCGATCGCCGAGACCGCGACGACCGCGCGGCCAGCGAGCAGCTCTAGGCCGTCGCCATCGACACCCGCGCTCAAGTCCCCCACCGCGCCCAGCCGGCGCAGGCCGACCGGCACGTGCCGCGTGAGCAGCCGCGGCGTGCCCGGTGCCCAGGCGGCGAGCTCGAGCTCGAGCTCCTCGAGCGTGTCCGCATCGACCTGGTCGCAGCGTGTCAGCACGATCGCGCCCGCCCGCCGCAGGGCCTTCGGCGACTCGCGCATCAGACCGCGCGGCAGGAAGGCGCGCGGGCCGCGGTAGAGACCCCAAGGCCGCGTCGCATCGACCAGCACCAGGTCCAGGTCGCGCCCCAGCCGACGGTGCTGCAGGCCGTCGTCCATCACGACCACATCGGCGCCGTCCTCGATCAGTTGCCGCGCGCCGTCCACCCGGTCCGGCATGGCGACCCTCGGCAGGTCGCCGCACAGCTCCGCAAAGAGCCGCGCCTCGTCGCTCAGCATGCCGCCGGCGCCGGCCTTGCCGTAGCCGCGGCTCAAGATCCCCGGCCGCCGCCCGCGCTGCGCCAGCCGCCCAACGACCTCGACCACCATCGGCGTCTTTCCGGTACCACCCGCGATCAGGTTCCCGACGCAGACGATCGGCACATCGAGCCGCGCGCTGGGCAAGAGCCGCTTGTCGTACAGCCAGCGCCGCAGCTCCGCCACCGCGCCGAAGGCGAGCGCCGGCAGCCGGAGCAGCTCCACCGCTCCTCCGCGCCGATCGAGCAGGTCCTCGCTGCGTTTCGCCATGGGCCCAGGATAGGTCGACCGACGCGGCGGAGCGACAGGCCCCTGGCTTTCGTCGCGCTGCCCCGCGCTAGCTACAGGTAGCCGAGGGCCTTCAGCTTGGCCAGGTCCTCAGGGGACAGGTCGACGTACTCGGCCGGCAGCTCGTCGGGGCTGCCCTCGGCCAGGCGACGCGCGAGCTCGGCCTCGAGCCGGGCGGTGAGGCTCGCGACGAGGTCCGGGCGCTCGGCCGCGAGGTCGTGCAGCTCGCCGGGGTCGGTAGCCAGGTCGAAGAGGCGCACGAAGGCGGGGAAGCCGGCGCCGGCCTCCTGGCGCATCAGCTTGAGGTCGCCCTCGACGAGCATGTCGCGGCTGCGCTCGACGCCCTCGGCGTCCTGGTAGGTCACGTGGCCGAGCAACGGGGCGCGGCGGAGGCTAGCGCTTGCTTCGCCGCCCTTGGCCAGGAAGCTCGTGCCGGGGAAGCCGCGTGCGACGGCGGGGTCGAGGGCGGCCGGGTCGAGCAGCCCGAACAGGCTCTTCGGCAGGTCGGTCAGGCTGACCGGCGTGGCCAGCTCCGCGGCCCCGAGACCCGCAAGCGGTGCCCGCGAGCCGCGCGGGTCGTGCACCAGGAGCGGAACGTGCACGAGCTCCTCGAACAGCTTGAACTCGTGGGACAGGTCGCCGTGCTCTAGGAATTCCTCGCCGTGGTCGGCGGTGACCACGAAGAGCGTGTCGGCGGCCGCATCGCTGGCGGCGAGCGCGTCCCACAGGTCGCCGAGCATGCGATCCTGCAGCCGGATCTCGGCGTCGTAGCGACTCTCGAGGAAGCGCAGCTCCTCGGCGCGCAGCTTGTCCTTGGCGCCCACGAGCTCGTCCATCGACTCGTCGCCGGTCAGGGGCCCAGGGTAGTCCGGGTACCAGCGCTCGCCGGACTCGAGGTAGTCGAAGTGCGGCTCGTAGTGGTGGACGTAGAGGAAGAAGGGCCGCTCGGGATCGCGCTCGGTCGTGAGCCAGCGCTCGGCGGCCGCGTTGAGCGCGTCGCCCGTGGAGGTGGCGTGGGTCGCGAGGTGCTGCTCGCCCCAGACCTCGAAGCCCTGGTCGTAGCCGAAGACCGAGGCCAGCAGCATATTGGTCTGGAAGCCCGCGGTCTGGTAGCCGGCCGCGGCGAAGTGCTCGGCCAGGGTCAGGTGCCCCGAGTGCAGGCGCTCGTGGTGCTGGGTCACGCCGTGGGCGCGCGGGTCGAGGCCGGTCAGGAGCGAGGCCACGCTCGGCTTGGTCCAGGGCGCGCTCGAGAGGGCGCGGCCGAAGACGGCGCTGCCCTCGGCGGCTGCGAGGGTGTCGAGGAAGGGCGTCGTGTCGCGCTCGTAGCCGCCGAGGCCGGTGTGGTCGGCGCGCAGGGTGTCGACCACGACCAGCACCAGGTTGCGCGGCGGCGGCGGGGCGGCGGGCTGGCTGCAGGCCATCGCCAGGAGCGGGGTGAGGGGCCAGAGGCACGGGCGGATGCTCATGGGGAGTCCTCCACCGGCTCGTGGCCGCGCCGTCCCGCGAGGGGCTCGGGCACCAGGCCGCGCAGGGTCTGCAGGGCTGCTGGGTCGTGGGCGCTGGAGAGGTCGGTGCTCTCCCAGGGGTCGCCGTCGGGGTCGACCAAGAGCCCCGCCGGCCCGCCCTCGGCCAGGTGGTCCACGGTCCACTTGCGGCCGGTCGCGGCCTCGACCACGCCCCACTGCAGGCTGCGCTTGCGGTCCGAGGCCGCGCTGAGCAGGGCCGGCTCGAAGTCGACGTGCAGGTAGAGCTGCTCGCGCGTTGGTGCGACCGCGGCATCGCGCAGGGTCGGCGCGAAGCTGGGCGTCTTGCCGAAGGCGCCGGCGCGGGCCTCGGCCGGGACTCCAGCCAGGTCGAGCAGGGTCGCGCCGAGGTCGACCTGCCCCACCCGGGCGGACTCGTGGCCCGTGCGCAGGCCGGGCGCCTTGACCAAGAGGGGCACGCGCACGAGGGTGTCGCTCAGGTCGACGGTGTGCCCGATCCAGCCGCGCTCACCGATCAGCTCGCCGTGGTCCGAGGTCAGCACGACGATCGCGTCGTCCCAGAGCCCGCGCTGCTCGAGCCCGGCGCGCAGGGCTGCGAGGGCTGCGTCGGTGCGCTGGACCTCGCCGCGATAGAGGTCTTGGAGGTCCGCGAGGTCGTCCTCGCTCAGCTCGCCGGCCGCTAGGCTGGCGCGCAGCTCGTTGAGGCTCTCGACCGCCGCGATGGGCGGCGGCGTGCCGGCGGCGGGGTCGTGCTCGTAGCGCCAGTGGGGCTCGAACAAGAGGGTGTAGAGGAAGACCGGCTCGCCGGTGGAGCCGAGCTCGTCGACCATCGCGAGCAGCTTCTCGACCGCGGCTGGGCCCGTGGACCCGGTGTGGCCCGTCGCCAGGCTGTCGTCCCAGGACTCAAAGCCCTGGGCGAAGCCATAGTCCGCGGTGGCCACGAAGTTGGTCATCACCCCGCCGGTGCGGTAGCCCGCGAGGGCGAAGGCCTCGGCTAGGGTCGTGTGCCCGGACCCCAGGGTCCCGAGCAGCCGCGTGGCGCCATGCTCCCAGGGCCACTTGCCGGTCATCAGGGTCGCCACGCTGGGCAGGGTCCAGGGCGCGCTGGAGTAGGCGCCGGTCAGGACCAAGGCCTCGGCCGCGAGGGCCGCCGTGGCGGGGGTCGAGGCCGGGCCGAAGCTGCGCGGATCCCGGCGGCCGCCGGGCTCGGCCCGGGGCAGCTCTAGGGCGTCGGCGCGCAGGGTGTCGACCTCGACGAGCAGCACGAGCTTGGCCAGATCCTGGCCTTGGGCCGCGGGTTTCGCGGACGAGCCACAGCTCGGGGTGACGAACAGGGCGATGCAGAGTGCTGCGGCTTGGGCCGCGGCGCGGGCCACGGCCGGCCCCACTACATCAGGGGCTGGTCTTCCTCGGGGATCAGCTCGATCAGGCCGCGCTCCATCTCGAGGAAGGCGATCTTGATCGGGTTGGTCTCCCGGGTCTCCACGAGGGGCGCAGCACCGCGCACGAGCTCGCGAACCCGCTTCTGGAGCAGGGCGGTCTTGTGGAAGGAGCCGGCTACCGACTTCTGCAGGCGCTGGGGCAGGGTCTGGTCCATATCGTGGGGTGAGGCTCGGGGCCTCGAGGGAACGGGGACAAGCGCGGCAGTCTAGGTCCGGCTCCACCGGCGGTCAAGCCCCTAGCTCGAGCCGCATCCTGGTGGGAAGGCGAGCGGTCCCCGCTGGGGGCGGAGTCCCCTAGGACTTCTTCGCCCTCGGCCCGCGATCCCCTCGGCGAGGGAGCTAGGATCGGGATCGCCCTGCCAACCTCGACCTTTTGGCCCGGGTTCGCCCGGAAGTGGTCCACCCGGCCAGAAAAACCGGCAGACTAGGGTCAAGAAGGTCAATCAAAAGATAATTTTATCCCGACTCTAGCCCTTCCGCACTCGAACTCGCCGAACACCGGCGTACACGCATGAGCTCCTCCCCGACGACCCCGACCGAAGGCGCCTATCAAAAGGTGGACACCGGCTTGGGCGACAAGGTCTACCTCGACCACTGCTGCGAAGTCATCTCCGACGCCGGTGAAGGCGCCCAGAAGGCTGGCCAGGGCTTTGGTGCCCTGTCGGCCAAGATGGGCAACGGCGCCTGGACCGTCGAGATCATCCCCGCCGAGATCGAGCCGCCCCCGCGCACCCCGGGCTCGACGTCTGGAGTCCGCATCCGGATCGGCCAGGAGAAGATCACGAACATGGGCAACGAGGCCGGGTTCGCGATCGCGTTCAACGAGCAGGTGCTGCTGTCCCGCCACCGCGTGGACGCCCTCTCCGACGACGCCGTGATCCTGATCGAGTCCAAGTGGGCCACCCACAGCAACGAGAAGGTCGTTGACGAGTGGAACGCGGCCATGGAGGAGATGAGCGCGAAGAACTACCGCTTCATCCCCGTGCCGATGGAGGACAAGACCCTCGAGGTGGTCGACAACCCCAAGCGCGGCAAGAACATGTTCGCGCTCGGCATCCTGTGCTGGGTCTACGACCGCGACGTGGAGATCGCCAAGGAACAGATCGCCGCGACCTTCGCGCACAAGAAGCCCGCGATCACCGAGGCCAACCACAAGCTGCTCGACCTGGGCATCGAGTGGGCGCGCGAGAACCTCGACTTCCGCTTCCGCGTCCCGGCCACGCCGGCGACGGAAGAGCTGCTGGTGATGAACGGCAACGAGGCGCTCGCCATGGGCGCCATCGCCGCGGGCATCGAGCTCTGCGCGATGTACCCGATCACCCCCGCGAGCTCGGTCAGCCACTACCTCGGCGAGGTCTACGGGCGCTTCGGCGGCGTGGTCCACCAGGCCGAGGACGAGATCGCCGCCATCGGCGTCGCCCTCGGCGCCTCGTACGCGGGCAAGACCGCCATGACGATCACCTCGGGTCCGGGCCTCGCGCTCAAGACCGAGTTCGTCGGCCTCGCCGTGATGACCGAGATCCCGCTGATCGTGGTCGACGTCCAGCGCGGCGGCCCGAGCACCGGCCTGCCGACCAAGGTCGAGCAGTCCGACCTGCTCGCGGTCCTCTGGGGCCAGCCCGGTGACGCGCCCAAGGTGGTCATCGCGCCGTCGACGATCACCGAGTGCTTCGAGGTCATGATCAAGGCGCGCAAGATCGCCGAGGAGCTGCGCACGACGGTGTTCATCCTCAGCGACGCCAACCTCGCCACCGGTGTGACGCCGATCGCGCGTCCGAAGCTGGACCCGTCCATGATGGCCGGCGATCCCGATCAGTCGATGGTCCCCGAGGGCTCCATGCCCTACGACTGGGACGAGGAGACCGGCGTCAGCCGGCGCTTCCAGCCCGGTCAGCGCGGCGGCGAGCACACCATCACCGGCCTCAACCACGACCGGATGAGCAAGGTCGTCTACGACCCCCAGACCAACCAGCTGGCCCACGAGATGCGCAGCCGCAAGCTGGCTGTCCTGAGCGAGAGCCTGCAGCCGCCCGAGGTCCGCGGGGACCGCGAGGGCGACCTCTTGCTGATCGGCTGGGGTTCGACCCGGGGCTCCATCGAGGAGGCCGTCGACATCGCGCGGGCCGAGGGCCTGCGCGTCAGCTCGATCCACCTCACCTACCTGTCCCCCTTGCAGCCGGGCATCAAGGACATCTGCGCGGGCTTCAAGAAGATCATGGCCGTCGAGCTGAACTACAGCGACACGCCGGGCGCCCCCCACATCACCGCGGAGAACCGCCGCCTGGGCCAGATGGCCACGGTCCTGCGGGCCCAGCTGCTGGTCGACATCGTCAGCTGGGGCATGGTCCCCGGCGCGCCCCTGCGTCCCCTCTTCCTGGTCGAAGAAGTCATCAAGCGCAACCTCCCGCGCGACTAGAGTCAAACACCATGGACACCTCCCTACTGGAACTCGGTGACGCCGACCAAGAGCGCACCTTCAAGGCCAACGACTACAAGGGTCCGGCGGCGCGCTGGTGCCCCGGCTGTGGCGACTTCTCGATCCTGGCGACCACGAGGCGCCTGCTCGAGGCCGAGCAGCTGGCCCCCGAGAAGACCGTCTTCGTGTCGGGCATCGGCTGCTCCAGCCGCTTCCCCCACTACCTGAAGACCTACGGCTTCCACGGCATCCACGGCCGCGCCCTGCCGATCTCCCTCGGCGTCAAGATGCGCCGCCCGGACCTGAACGTGTTCGTGGTCATGGGTGACGGTGACTGCGCCTCGATCGGTGCGGGCCACTGGATCCACGCGATCCGCTACAACACGAACCTGACCGTGCTGATGTTGGACAACAACATCTACGGCCTGACCAAGAAGCAGACTTCGCCGACCACGCCCCAGGGCTACGTCACGAACACGCAGCCCCAGGGCAGCTACCTGCGTCCGATGGACCCGATCAGCGTCGTGCTCGGCATGGCCGGCGCGTCCTTCGTCGCCCAGACCGCGGACTGGATCCCGGCGCACCTGCTCGCGACGATGCGGGCCGCCCAGGCCCACGAGGGCCTCTCGTTCATCCGCATCCTGCAGCGCTGCCCGAAGTTCACCCCCGACATCTTCGACGCGAAGGTCAAGGCCCCCCACGAGATCGAAGTGCTCGGTCACGAGTTCGGCATCAACGACCCCAAGGTCACGAAGATGTACAAGAACCACCGCGAGCACAACCCCCACGACCTCGACGCAGCCCGCGCCCTGACCGGGCCCAGCGACCTGACGCGGATCGGCCTCTTCTATCACAACCCCGAGCAGCCGATCTACGACGAGCTGCGC
>JARGPD010000039.1:0-11451 GCA_029212845.1 Planctomycetota bacterium | reverse complement strand
CTCCGAGAGCTTCACCACCGAGCAGAAGTTCGCCGAGCTCGAGAAGGAGTTCGACAAGTTCGCGGTCTGACAAGACCGTCCTGAGCCACGCGGTCGGTGTCCCGCCCGACTCCCTGCCCGGCAGGTGAGCCCCGGTCACCCGGCACGGAGCAGGGCACGGGACCCCAGGACCAGAAGTGCCTGCGGCCCCGTCCGCTCGGTCCAAAAAAAGCGCCCCGGCGAGCTGCACTCGCCGGGGCGTTTCCGATTGCTCGGGTGTCTCCCTCGGGCCGACGATCCGACCGCTCGCATTCCCCCCCTTTAGAGTCATGCCAGCGGTCGAAGCCGGGTCCTGTTGTCGCAGAGCCGCCACGTTGAAGAGGGGTTCTCGCCCCGCGGCACGACCGAGCTCTAGGGAGCTGCCCGGGAGGCCATGGAACGACGTGAGGAGTCCGCTCACCCTCTCAAACGCTACGCAGCGGACTTCGCCGCCACCAACTTCGATTTTCCTTGCCTTGGATCGAAGCTGCCTGGGCTCCACCTAGGTGCCCGCCCGCGCCGAGCCCGCCGCTGGTGCCGGGTGAAACCGCCCTGGGGACCCCCTGAGTGTACCTTTCGGCCGTCTGGAGCCCTAGCCGCCGCCGCCACCGCCGCAGCTCGACGGCACTCGCCAGGCCGGTAGCATTTCCCCCGCATCCCCTCCAGCTCGAAGGTCCCGGCCCTCCCCAGACCGAACCGTCCCCTCGCCCCGACTGCTGCCGGACATCGTCCGGCTGGTGTGAGTTCGGGTGTCGTCCCTCGTGGATCCGATCGGGGTAGGAGTCCCGGCCCTCCACCGGCCGGTCCCCGGCCGCGGACGCCTCGGGGGATTCAACGCGTAGGTCGGCCGGAGACCGACAGCAAGGTGTGCGACACCGTACCGTCGGTCTGGCGCCTACCGGGTCGGCCGCGATCGGCTGCTCCGTCGCGGCTCTGCAGCACTGCCACGGCCCTGCTGCTCGTGCGCCGTTTTGCTGCCTGCGCGCGGACCGCTACCCGCGCGCGCCTGCACCGAGCACTAGGGCGGGCAGCTCGCCGAGGTGCTCGATGATGTGGTCGGCGCCCATGTGGTCGGCGCTGTCGCCGAAGGCGCCGGTGTAGCCGACGGTGACGAGGCCGTTGTCGGCGCCCGCGGCGATGTCGCCGCGGCGGTCGCCGACCATCATGGCCGGACCGCCAGGAGCCAGGCCGAAGTGCAGCAGGATGTCGGCCACCATCTCGGTCTTGTCGCGGATGCCCGGACTGTCGAGGCAGCGCGCCTCGGTGACCCAGCGCTTGAGGTCGAGCGCCTCCAGCATGTGCTCGAGGTAGTGCCGGCCGCAGTTGCTGGCGATGCCCAGCTTGAGCCCGCGCGCGTGCAAGGTCGCGAGCATCTCGGCAGCGCCCGGTAGCAGCGACGCGCGACCGGCTGACAAGAGCGCGTTCTCCTCCTCGATGCAGGCCGCGTGCAGGACTGCCATCGAGGCCTGGTCCAGGTCCGGCAGGACCAGCTTGAGGCCGACGTCCATGGGGAAGCCGACCAGGCGCATCCACTCGTTCCCACTCGGCTGTGCCAGAGCGATGTCGCGCTCGGCGAAGACCCGGCGCGTGGCAGCCCGGGCGGCGGGGATCCAGAACTGGTCGGTGGCGACGAGGGTGCCGTCGAGATCGAAGACGACCGCCTCCAGGGGAATGGGCTCGGGCATGGGGTCGGATTCTAGCGGCGTCGAGGGTCTTCCAGGATGACGCCCGTAGAATCGCTGGCCATGCTGACCCCACCCCCCCGCCGGGCCGCCAGGAGCGCGAGCCGCCTGCCCCGCCCCGCCGCCCTCCTCCTGGCCCTAGCCGCGGGGGCCACGCCACTCGCCGCCCGGCCTGCCGCTCCGCGGGCGCCGCTCGCTCCCGCCGCTCGCCTCGCAGCCGCGCCGGCCACCCCCAGCGCAGCTCCCGCGAAGTCCGCCGCCCGGGTCCACGACCCGAGCGAGCCCAAGCCCCTGGTGGCCTCGGTCCCCCTGCCCGCTCCAAGCGGCGAGGCGCCGCCCTCGCGCGCGCTCTTGCTCGAGCTCTGCCGCGAGCCGCGCCTGGCCGGCACCGCGGGCTCCGAGCGCGCTGCCCACTGGGTCGCCGGCAAGCTGATGGAGCTCGGCTGGCGGGTCGAGCTCGAGTCCCGGGACGTGCTGCTCAGCTACCCCGCGTCGATCGACCTCAGCGCTACGATCCCGAACGGGAACTTCGATCTGTTCCACCGGCGCGACCGCTTCGACCCCGACCGACGCCCGACCGGCGACGTGCCGCTGTACCACTCCTGGGCCAAGTCCGGACGGATGAGCGGCCTGGTCGTCGACTGCGGCCGCGGCCTGCGCGCCGACTTCGAGCGCCTGGTGGCAGGCGGCGTCGACCTGCAAGGCGCCGTGGCCCTGTGCCGCTACGGCGGCGCCTACCGCGGCGTGAAGGTCGCCCTCGCGGCCGAGTTCGGCTGCCACGCGGCGCTGCTCTATGACCACGGGGACGAGAACGGCCCGGGCAAGGGCGAGGTCTGGCCGAAGGGTCCCTGGAAGCCGATCCACGACGCCCAGCGCGGCTCGATCCTGTCCCTGACCGAAGCGCCCGGTGATCCGACAACGCCCGGCTGGGCCTCGCCGCTGGTCACGAGCGGCAGCATCGACCGCGTCCCGATCTTCACCGAGACCCGGGTCCATCCCCTGGGGCCCGGCAGCATCTCCGACTCCACCGGCGGCACGAACGAGGCGCCGAACCGCGAGCCGCTCACCGGCGACGCGCTCGCCGCGCGCCTGCCGAAGATCCCCTCGGTGCCGATCGGCTGGGCCCACGCCAAGCTGCTGCTGGACCAGCTCGAGCGGGGCCCCGCGCCCGTGGTGCACCTCGACCTCGACATGCGCGTCGAGCGGCGCACGATCGTCAACGTGATCGCCAGCTTCGGGCCGATGGGCGAGGACGGGGACGGCGACTTCGTCCTGGCCGGCACCCACCGCGACGCCTGGGTGCGCGGCGCCCAGGACTCCGGGTCGGGCATCGTCTCGCTCCTGCGCACGGCCGCCCACTTGAGCGAGCGTGCCGCCGCCGGCTGGCAGCCCAAGCACGGCATCAAGCTGGCCTTCTGGGACGCCGAGGAGACCGGCCTGTTCGGCAGCACCGAGTACGGCGAGGCCCATGCCGACGAGCTGCGCCAGCACCTCTTGGCCTACGTCAACGGCGACGCCTGCGTCAGCGGCCTGCAGGTGCGCGCGTCGGGCACGCCGGGGCTGCAAGGCACGCTCGAGCGCGCCCTCGCGCGCGTGCCCTCGCCGATCCCGCGCCAGACCGAGGCCGGCGATGAGCCCAGCCTGCGCGACGACTGGTACGGCGCGGCCCGCACCGCGGACCCGGACGCCGTGCCGCACCTGGGCCTGCCCGGCTCGGGCTCGGACTACACCGTCTTCCTGCACCACCTGGGCCTGCCCGTGCTCGACCTGGGCCTGGGCGGCAACGGCGGCGGCCAGTACCACACCGCCGCCGACGACTTCGGCATCGTCGACAAGTACCTGGACCCCGGCTTCCTCGGCCACGAGACCGCCGGCTGGATGTTCGCCGAGGTGCTGGCCGAGGTCGCCGACACCGGCCGCGCCAGCTTCGACGCTGGCGAGGCCGCGCGGGAGCTTGGGCGCGTGCTTGGTGCCGTGGATCCCCTCGACGTCGAGGACCTGCCAAGCTCACGCCAGGAAGCGGTCACCTCCAGCTACAACAGGCTGCTCGCGGCCCTCGACCGGCTGGCCGCTGCCGCCGACGCCGGCGAGCTCGGCGAGCGCGGGGTGCGGCTCTACCAGCTGCTCGCCATCGAGGGTGGCCTGGCCGGACGTCCGTGGTACACGAATGGCCTGTGGGCTCCAGGGGCGGAGACGGGCTACGCCGCCGAGTTGCTGCCCTACCTGCGTGGCTCGGCCCCCCACACCGCCGGCCGCATCGACTGGCTGACGGTCCTCGTCTCCTCGGTTCGCGACCCTGAGTACGCCGCCTCGGTGCAGGCCTTCACGGACCTCGACGACGTCATCGAGCAGCTCGACGCTCTGGAGCCCGCGGAGCTGCCGACCGACTGATGCTCCCGCTCTGGCGCTTCTTCACCCTGTTCCTCAAGCACCCGTGGCTCCTGGCCGCGGGCCTGATCTGCATCCCGACTTCGGTCTGGATCGACATCCAGATCTCGCTCGAGGTGGCCGGTGCGCTGAACGAGCTCGAGACCGCCGACGAGGACTTCCTCAACCGCGTGCTCTGGATCATCGTGGTCATCTCGACCTTCCGCGGGCTGCTGCGCTTCGGCCAGCGCTGGTTCCTCGTCGGCGTCTCGCGCTGGGTCGAGGCGCGCATCAAGCAGGACGTCTTCGACCGCCTGACCAACCTCTCCCTGCGCTTCCACAAGGGCGAGAACACCGGCGACCTCGCGAGCCGCATCACCAGCGACGTCGAGGCCGTGCGCATGCTGCTCGGGCCCGGGCTGATGCACGTGATCTCGGCCGTCACCGCGATCGGCCTGGCCTTCGGCGTGCTGACCCGCCTCGACAGCGGGCTGACCCTGTGGCTGGTGCTGCCGCTGCTGCTGCTGGCGCTCAGCACAGCCCTCTTGATGCCGCGTCTGCACCGCACGTCGATGGCCGTGCAGGAGCGCATCGCCGACCTGTACCAGTTCGCCCAGGAGAACTTCGGCGGCATCCGCGTGGTCAAGGGCTACGGGCTCGAGGACGACCAGCGGCGCCTGTTCGCGAAGGCCAGCCGCGCCAACCACGACGCGCAGCTCGAGCTCGCTAGCGCGCGCGGCCTCTCGAACACCTTCACCCACGCCAGCCACGACCTGTGCAACCTGCCGATCCTGCTGGTCGGCGGCCTGCTCGTGATGGACGGCACCTTCGGGCTCGGCGACCTGTTCCTGTTCATCGACCTGACGATCAAGGTCTTCTGGCCGGTGCTGGCCCTCGGCTGGATCCTCGGCATGTTCCCGCGCGCGGTCGCCAGCGCCCAGCGCATCGACGCGATCCTCAGCAGCGAAGAGCGCCTGGCGGAGGACCCCGACCCGCTCGACGCCGCGGACATCGCCGGGAACTTCGAGCTGACCGGCGTCGGGCACACCTACCCCGGCGCCGACGAGGCTAGCCTCGCGGACGTCAACCTCAGCGTGCCCGCCGGCAGCACCCTCGGGATCGTCGGCCCGACCGGCTCGGGCAAGACCACGCTCCTGCACCTCTTCGAGCGCCTCTACCGGTCCGACGGGCGCATCACCCTCGACGGCCAGCCGATCGAGCGCTACGACCTCGCCGGCCTGCGGCGCGCCATCGGCCACGTGCCCCAGGACGGCTTCCTGTTCGGCATGAGCTACCGCGACAACCTCGAGCTCGGCGCCGACGAGCGCCTGACCGACGAGCGCATCTGGGAGCTGCTCGAGGTGGCCTCGATCGACGACGAGGTGCGCAGCCTCGAGGACGGGCTCGAGACCCTGCTCGGCGAGCGCGGGGTGAACCTGTCGGGCGGCCAGCGCCAGCGCACGGCCATCGCGCGTGCCCTCGCCGGAGAGCCGCGCGTGCTGATCCTGGACGACGCCCTCTCGGCGGTCGACACCCACACCGAGGCCAAGCTGCTCGCGCACCTCGAGCGTACGGGCGCGGGGCGCACCGTGATCCTGGCGGCCCACCGCCTGAGCGTCGTGCGCGCCGCCGACCAGATCCTGGTGCTGGAGCAGGGTCGCCCGACCGGCCTCGGCACCCACGCCGAGCTGGTCGAGACCCACGCCTGGTACCGCGACGCCTGGCGGCGCCAGCAGGCCCAGGACGAGCTGGAGGCCCTGCCGTGATCGCGCGCGAACCAGACGGCGCCACCCCGGCCGTGGCCGTCGGCCAGAGCCGCGACTCGGCTGCCGCGCGCGCCGCGAATCGCGAGCGCGAGCGCGCCCGCGGCCGCGCCGATGCCGAGCGCGGCGACCAGGGCGACAAGAGCGAGGACCACGTCACCAGCGGCGGCTGGGACACCACCCTGTTCCTGCGGCTGCTGCGCTACCTGTCGAACCACAAGCGCCTCTTCGTGGGCAGCTTCCTGACCCTGCTCACGGTCTTCGCCCTGCAGCTGATCGCGCCGATGATCGTCGCCGGCGCGGTCGACGGTCCGATCAAGGCCGCGGTCAGCGCCCGCGAAGCGGCCGCCCGCGGGGGCCCGGCCTACGACGTGACGCCCTTCCGCACCGAGCTCTTCTGGTGGACCGGCGCCTACCTGCTGCTCGTGTTCGGCGGCCTGGTCGTGCGCTACCTCGAGGTCAAGCAGCTCGCGCGGGCGGGCCAGGCCGTGATCCACGACCTGCGCACGGCGCTCTTCGGCCACATGCAGGGCCTGCACCTCGGCTGGTTCGACCGCTACCCCTCGGGCTCGCTGGTCACTCGCGTCACCAGCGACATCGAGAACCTGTCCGAGATGTTCACCGCTGGCATCGTCCAGATGGCCTTCGACCTGTCGAAGATCGCCGTGCTGTTCGTCGTGCTGTTCGCGCTGCACCCGGGCCTCGCCTTCGTCGTGCTGTGCATGACGCCGCTGTTCTTTGGCACCAGCCTGTTCTTCCGCGGCGGCTCGCGGCGGGCCAGCCGCCGGGTGCGCTCGCGCCTCTCGCGCCTGAACGGCTTCCTGGCCGAGAGCCTGATCGGCATGCGCGTGGTCCAGGCCTTCGGGCGCGAGGCCCGCGTCCAGGGCCGCTTCGCCGCGCTCCTGGAGCGCTACTTCCGCGCCAACATGACGGCGATCTTCTACTTCGCCAGCTTCTTCGCGGTGATCGGCGTGGTCAACAGCTTCACCCAGGGCGCGATGGTGCGCGTCGGTGGCTCGGCGATCCAGTCGGGCTCGCTCAGCTACGGCGAGTTCCTGCAGTTCTGGCTGTACCTCAACCTGCTGCTGGATCCGATCCGCGAGCTGGGCGAGCGCTACAACATCCTGCAGTCGGCCTTCGCCTCGGCCGAGCGCGTGTTCGACATCCTCGACACCGAGCCCACGATCGTCGACGACGGGCAGGCGGGCGCGGACCGCAGCTCGGGCGCCCCGAGGACGGGCGGGCTGCTGCCGGCCGCCTTGGCCGAGGACCGCTCGCCGCGCATCGCCTTCGAGTCGGTCAGCTTCCGCTACGCGCGGGGCTCCGAGGTGCTGCATGACGTCAGCTTCGCGATCGAGCCGGGCCAGACCGTGGCCGTCGTCGGCGCGACTGGAGCCGGCAAGTCGACCCTGGTCAACCTGGCCCTGCGCTTCTACGACCCGACGCCCGGGGCGGACGGAGCGCTAGGTCGCGTGACCATGGACGGCGTCGACCTCAAGCAGCTCGACCTGGGACCCTGGCGCGAGCGGCTCGGCCTCGTGCTGCAGGAGGACTTCCTGTTCGCCGGCAGCGCGCGGGAGAACCTGACCCTCGGCCGCGAGGGCGCCGACGAGGGCCTGGCCCAGGCGCTCGAGATCAGCTCGGCCGGGCGCGTGGTCGAGCGCCTGCCCGAGGGCCTCGAGACCAAGCTCGGCGAGCGCGGCGCGCGCCTCTCCACCGGCGAGCGCGAGCTGTTCGCCATCGCCCGCGCCCTGGCCGCCGACCCCCTGTTCGTGATCCTCGACGAGGCCACCGCCAGCGTCGACTCGGCCACCGAGGCCGCCATCGAAGCGGCCACCCGCCGCCTGCTCGAGGGCCGCAGCGCCTTCGTCGTCGCCCACCGCCTCTCGACCATCCGCCGCGCCGACCGCATCCTGGTCATGCACCACGGGCGCCTGATCGAGAGCGGCACCCACGACGAGCTCCTGGCCCTGAACGGCGCCTACGCGCGCCTCGTCACGATGCAGTTCCACGACGCCTGAGGCCCCGCGGCGGGCGGCGCACCCTCAGCCGAAGTAGTACGTCACGTACAGGTCCCAGTCGTCGTAGTCGAAGTCGCCGTCGCCGTCGATGTCGCCGGCGGGGTGGCCGGTCGTCAGGGCGAAGACGACCCAGTAGACGTCCGAGGAGTCGACGCTGCCGTTCAGGTCGAAGTCGCCCGGGTGGAAGAAGCGCAGCTCGGCGCTGGCGCTGCCCTGCTGCAGCTCGGTGGTCGTGTGGTTGCCAAAGGCCGAGACCTCGGCGTGGCCGAGCAGCTGGTAGTCGCCGGGCGGCAGCCAGCCGTAGGCGAGCCCGGTGTCCAAGCCGACCTGGGCCACCGACACGTCGAAGAGCTTGGCGGCAGCACCGGCCTCGCGCAGCTCGACCGAGGCCTGGTTGTAGCCCAGGGTCACGTCGACGTCGGCGGTGATCAGGTAGCGCCGAAGGGCGGGCAGCTGGAACGCGACGTCGAAGTCGCCCAGGGCCGAGCTGTCCTCGAGGAAGTGGTTGCCGAAGGTCTCCGCGCTCACGTCGAGATCGAAGCTGAGGTGGTCGGGTGCCACGTCCGAGACCTGCTGGCTCTTGCCGCGCGCCACCGCGTAGCCCCACCAGTCGCTCTGGTCGGCCAGGGCGGTCTGGTCCCAGGCGCCGCTCGCGCCCGTGCTGTGGGACTGCGACAGGCCGTCGTCGTAGTCGTAGTCGTAGCCATAGGACTGGGCCTGGACCGTGCGGGTGACCTGCAGCACGGTGAGGTCCTGGCCGGGGGCGGACGGGGCGAGCAGCGAGGCGCCGAGCAAGGCGGCGACGGAGAGGAGCTGGAGCTTCATGCCTGCATCCTAGAACAAGTCGAGGCGCTCTGCAGGCGGACCTTGGACGGGTCGCCTAGGGCAGCAGCAGGACTTCGACCGCGTTGGTCGCGGCCACCACCGACTGGTCCTTGCCGTCGAGGATCACCGCGGCGTGGTGGTAGACCGTGCCGACGAAGGTCGTGCTCGTGGTCCCCGGCATGCGCAGCTTGGCCTTGGCGCGGCCGAGGGAGTCCAGGTACCCCTCGAAGCCCGTGTAGGCCGGCGTGTGCAGGCTGCGCAGCAAGAGGTCGCTGTAGCTGTCGTAGTTGACCGGCACGCGCACGCCGCCCTGGAGGGTGCCCGGGAAGGACCCGCTGGAGGAGCCGACGATGAGGTAGCGCTTGCCGGCGAAGGCTGGCCCCGCGTCGATCACGAGCTCCTGTTCCCCACCCCGGGAAAGGGAGACGCTCAGCCGGTCCGCAGCGAGGGCGGGCTCGGACGCATCGAGACCCCAAGCCAGGAAGGCGGTCAGGGCCAGGACGAGCAGGGTGAGGGGGCTGGGCTTCATGGCGGATCAGGCCAAGGATTGAAGGGATCAAGCGCTTGACTAGCCCGAACGTAACAGCGGGTTTAGATCCCGCAACCCCCCACGCGTTACTTTGCGAGGTTCTAAGAGTGGGAATTCCGGCGATCCTGTCCACCCTCCCCATTTGGCGAACCGGGTTGGCGACCTCCCCGGATCGCCCTCCTCGCCCTAGGCCCCTAGGACCCGCTCCACGGCGGCCGCGAGGCGCTCGACGGTCAGGGTCGAGGTGTCGGCATCGCGCCGGTAGGAGCAGGCGTCCGGGGCCGTGCTGACGACCTTCTCCCCGCGGCCGTAGAGCTCGATCTCGGCCGCCGAGGTGGGCGCGAAGAAGGCCACGACGGGCCGGTGGGTGGCGATGGCGAGGTGCAGGGCCAGGCTGTCGCTCGTGACGAGCAGGTCGAGGCCGGCCACCAGGGCCCCGAAGCTGACCAGGTCGTTGTCGGTGCCGAGGTCCAGGAGGGCCACGCGGTCGCCCAGGGCGGCGGCGATGCGGGCGTTGCGCTCGGCCTCCTCCGGGCCGCCCAGGAGCGCCAGCCGGGGGCGCGGCTCCAGGCGTCGGTCGAGCTCGAGGGCCAGGGCCACGACGCGCTCTTCGGGCAGGGACTTGGACGTCCAGCGTCCGCCCGCGCCGGTGTTGAGGCCGATCAGCGGGCCTTGGCTGCCGGCGGAGGCTAGGCGCTCGCGGGCCGCGGCGAGGGCGCCGGGGGGCAGCTCGAGCCGCGTCGGGTCGGGGGCCTCGCCGGGCTCGAGGGGCGCGCCGACGACCTCGGCGAAGAGCTCGGGGTGGCTGCGGCGGTTGGCCAGCTTGAGGGCGTCGGCGCGCTCGCGCCCGTGGACCGAGAGCAGCCCCATGTCGAACCACGGGGCGGCGTCGGCGGTGTAACGGCGGCTCCCCTCGGCGTTGAGGTAGGCGCCCGTGATGCGGGTCAGGTCGCCGCCGGCGGCCTGGGTCGCGAGCTGGCAGAGCGGCTCCTCGTCGTCGAAGGAGAGCACCCGGGTGAAGCCGCGGGCGGCCAGGCGCGTGCCGAGGTCGGCGAGGGCGCTGGGGTCTTCGCCGAGCTCGTCGGCGAGGGTCAGCACCTCGCTGACCTGGCCGGAGGCGACGAGTCCCTCGAGCAGCGGCAGGGCACCCGCCGCCGTGACCCAGGTCACGTGGAGCTCTGGTCCGTGGCGGCGCGCGAGGCCGCCGAGGATCGAGGTCGTCCGAAGGACGTCCCCGAGGGCCCCTGTCTTGATCACAAGGACCCGCGCCGGCTCGTGTCGGTTCATGCGGACATTCTGCCCGAGCCTGGGGCCCGGCGCCCCGGGACCGGGTAGAAATAGGGGCCCCCATGTCCCAAACGCCCGCCTCCCTCGTCCCGTCCGAAGCCCCCCGGCCCCGGGCCCTGGTCTGCCTGCCGACCTACAACGAGGCCGAGAACGTGGTCGCCATGGTGCGCGAGGTCCTGGCCCAGGATGCCTGCATCGAGGTGCTGGTCGTCGACGACGGCAGCCCCGACGGCACCGGCGACCTGGTCGAGGCCGAGCGCGCGAGCGAGCCGCGGGTGCACCTCCTGCGCCGCGCCGGCAAGCTGGGCCTGGGCACGGCCTACCTGGCGGGCTTCGAGTACGGCCTGGCGAACGGCTTCGCGCACATCCTGACCATGGACTGCGACTTCAGCCACAAGCCCAGCTACCTGCCCGACCTCCTGGCTGGGATGGCGGACCACGACGTGATGATCGGCAGCCGCTACATCCCAGGCGGCGGCATCGCCAACTGGCCGATCCACCGGCGCTTCCTGTCGCGCTTCGCCAACTTCTACACGCGCCTGTTCCTGCGCCTGCCGGTGAACGACTGCACCTCGGGCTTCCGCTGCTACAGCCGCGAGGTGCTCGAGACGATCGACACCGGCGCGATCCAGAGCTCGGGATATTCGTTCCTGGAAGAGATGGTCTTCCGCGTGCACCGCGCCGGCTTCCTGGTCGGCGAGACCCCGATCCTGTTCGAGGATCGCATCGCCGGCGCCTCGAAGATCAACCGGGCGGAGATCTTCCGCGCCGCCTTCCACGTGCTCCAGACCGCCCTCTCCCCACCCCCCCGCGCCAAGCGCCGGTAGCCAGGCCGCGCTAGCCGGCCGATGCAGCGGCTGCCGGCCGCTGCTGCGAGCCGACGGGCGCTGCTGCGAGCTGCCGGCCGCTGCTGCAGATGCCGGCCGCTGCTGCGAGCCCACGGGCGCTGCTGCGAGCCC
>JARGPD010000038.1:33115-33328 GCA_029212845.1 Planctomycetota bacterium | reverse complement strand
AGTACGGAGGTGCAGTTCGGTGGTGCAGTACGCGGGCGCAGTACGGAGGTGCAGTACGTCCTTTCCCGAGCGAGAGGTTGCGGCTCTAGGTGCCCAGGTCCGCGAGTGGAACTGCGGCCGGGGGTGGGGCGGGGGCGCGAGGGGGGGCGCCGGTGTGCAACGCGCCCAACCCCCGAGACACCGCCCACGCGGCCCACCCCCACGGTGCGGCGC
>JARGPD010000038.1:28530-33105 GCA_029212845.1 Planctomycetota bacterium | reverse complement strand
CCCCCCCCCCCCCCCCCCCCCCCCCCCCCCCCCGCCCCTGCCCCCGCCCCCGCGCCGCCCGGCGCCCCCCCCCCCCCCCCGGCGCTCCCACTCGCGGGCGATGGGGACCGAGCCCAGGGACCCGAGCGAGAGCCCGCCGCAGGCGAAACCACCCCGCGGGCGACCGGGGAGCAACGAGGGCGCGACCCGCCCCAGCCCGCCGCAGGCGCTTGCCCGGCGGCAACAGAGCCAGCCCCAGCCCGCCACAGGCGATTCCCAAGCAGCAACAGAGCGCTCAGAAAGCAAGCCGCAGGCGATTGCCAAGCGGCAACAGAGCCGTTAAGCTCCTTCCCCTACAAAGTCCGGCTCCCAGCTCCCCAGGGACGACCCAAGCGGTCGCGGGGGACAATGGCCCGGCGCCCGCTAGCGGGGACTCGACGCGTCGAGACCCTTGTGACCGGGGCAATCTGTTCCGGAAGCCGTCAGGCTTTCGCCCAAAGCGAGGCATCCATGCCCAAGCTCAAGTCCAAAGGCGCGATCAAGAAGCGCTTCAAGATCACCAAGTCGGGGATCGCGGTCGTCAGCCGCGCCGGCCGTGGTCACTTCCTTGCCGGCAAGAACGGCAAGCAAGGTCGCAACCTGCGCAAGCAGATCCGTCTCAACTCAACCTGGTCGAAGCTCATTCGGCCGATGATGGGCGCTTAGCGTCAGGAGTAACCCATGGTACGTGTCACCTATGGCGCTCCGCGCCGTCAGAAGAAGGTTCGTTGGTTCAAGGCCGCCAAAGGCTACCGCGGTGGTCGTCACCGTCTCTGGCGCACCGTGCGCGAGTCGGTCATGCGCGGCTGGGCCTTTGCCTACCGGGACCGCCGTCAGAAGAAGCGCCAGTTCCGTCGCCTGTGGATCATTCGCATCAACGCGGCTGCCCGCCTGCGCGGCGTGAGCTACTCGCACTTCATCGACGGGCTCAAGAAGGCCTCGATCGACCTCAACCGCAAGCAGCTCTCCGAGATGGCGATCAACGACCCCGCGGCATTCGACGCGATCGTGGACGCCGCCAAGGCGGCTCGCGGCTAGGTAGGACCCCACGGTTCGACCTCACTCGGGCAGCCATCAGCGGCACACGCTGGTGGCTGCTCTGTTTTTGATCCGCCCTGATCCGCCCTGATCCGCAGCGCACGCCGCTGCCAGGGCATCGACCTTCCGTTCCCTCCGGCTCGCCCGCTCGGCGCGCCAAACGCCTCTCCCCGAGTCCCGTGGAAAGCACCCTCTCCCCTGAGCTGACCGAGCACCTCGAGGCCGCCCGTGCTCGCGCGTCGGCCGCGACCTCGAACGAGGACCTGCGCGCCATCGACCGCGACTACGCCGGCAAGGGCGGCGTCGTGGCCGGGCTCTTGGCCGCGATCCCGACCCTGCCGCCCGAAGAGCGCCGCGATGCGGGCCAGGGTGCCAACCGCCTCAAGCAGGCCATCGCCGCGCTGCTCGACGAGCGCCGCGCCGAGCTCGAGGCCGACGCCATCGCCGAGGCGCGCACGGGCAAGGGCTTCGATCCTAGCCTCTCGATCCCCGCGCCCGCGCGCGGCAGCCTGCACCCGGTCACCAGCGTGACCCGCGAGCTCGAGGACATCTTCACGTCGATGGGCTACAAGGTCCTCGACGGGCCCGAGGTCGAGCTCGACAGCTACAACTTCGAGCGCCTGAACATCCCCGCCGACCACCCGGCGCGGGACATGCACGACACCTTCTGGTGCGAGGTCACCGGCGCCGAGCGCGACAGCCGCATGGACCTGCTCTTGCGCACGCACACCTCCTGCGTGCAGGTGCGCGCGATGGAGGAGCTCGCGCCGCCGTTCCGGGTCGTCGTGCCCGGCCGCGTCTTCCGCCAGGAGTCGGTCGACGCCAGCCACGAGCACACCTTCCACCAGATGGAGGGCCTCGTCGTCGCCGAGGGCCTGACCGTCGGCCACCTGATCGGCGCGATGAAGACCTTCCTGCGTGAGGTCTTCCGCCGTGAGATCGAGGTGCGCCTGCGCCCCGGCTACTTCCCCTTCGTCGAGCCGGGCTTCGAGCTCGACGCGCGCTGCCCCTTCTGCCCCAAGCCGGGCGCGGGCTGCAAGGTCTGCAAGCACACCTCGTGGGTCGAGCTCTGCCCCTGCGGCATGGTGCACCCAGCCGTGCTCGCCAAGAGCGGCATCGACAACGAGAAGTACACCGGCTTCGCCTTCGGGCTCGGCCTCTCGCGGCTCGTCATGCTGCGCTACCAGATCGACGACATCCGCCACTTGATGGGCGGTGACCAGCGTTTCCTCAGCCAGTTCTAGAGCAGCGAGCTTCCTATGTTCATCTCCTACAAGTGGCTCGGACGCCACGTGGATCTGACGGGCATCAGTCCGACCGAGCTGGCCCGTGACCTGACCCTGCAGACCGCCGAGGTCGAGGGCGTCGAGCCCTTCGCGCCGGCCCTGTCCCAGGTCGTCGTGGGCCACGTGCTCGAGCGCGAGCCGCATCCCGACGCCGACAAGCTCGGCATCTGCAAGGTCGACCTGGGCCCTGGCCCCGATGGCATGCCGAGCGAGCCTGCCCAGATCGTCTGCGGCGCGCCGAACGTGGCCGCCGGCCAGCTGGTCGCCGTGGCGCGCATCGGCACGACCCTGCCCGTCGCCGGCGGCGAAGAGGGCGAGACCCTCAAGATCAAGAAGGCCAAGATTCGCGGCGTCGAGTCGCGCGGCATGATCTGCTCCGAGCGCGAGCTCGGTCTCGGCGAGGAGCACGATGGCATCTGGGTGCTGCCCTTCCTGCCCGGGACGCACGCGGACCTGATCGGCACGCCCGTGGCCGAGGCGCTCGGCGGCGTCGAAGGCCAGCTCGATTGGATCATCGAGATCGACAACAAGTCGCTCACGCACCGCCCCGACCTGTGGGGCCACCGCGGTCTCGCGAGCGAGGTCGCCGCGATCCGGGGGCTCGAGCTGAAGCCGATCGCCACCGACCTGCCGCCGACCGGCGACGCCGCGCCCCTGCCGATCCGGGTCGAGAGTGATGGCTGCAGCCGCTACATCGGCCTGGCCATCGACGGCCTCGAGAACGGCCGCAGCCCGGACTGGATGCGGCACCTCTTGCTCGCCGTCGGCCAGCGTCCGCTCGACCTGTTCGTCGACATCTCGAACTTCGTGATGCTGGACCTCGGCCAGCCGAACCACCTGTTCGACCGCACGGCCCTCGCCGCCGACGGCATCCTGGTGCGCGACGCCAAGCCGGGCGAGTCGATGACGACCCTCGACGGGACCGAGCGCAAGCTGGACCCGCGCGACATCCTGATCACGTCCGGCGGTGAGGCCGTGGCCCTCGCCGGCGTGATGGGCGGCGAGCAAAGCAAGGTGCAGGAGGGCACGACCAGCATGCTGCTCGAGCTCGCCACCTTCGAGCCGACCCGGATCCGGCTGACCGGTCAGCGCCTGGGCCTGCGCACCGACAGCTCGGCGCGCTTCGAGAAGCACCTCGACCCGACCCTGCCCTTGAAGGCGGCCGCGCACCTAGTCGCACTCCTCGGCACGCTGCAGCCGAACATGAGCCTGCCCTCGCCCCCGGCCGAGGATGGCAGCTGGACCGACCCCGCCTGCGAGGTGCACCTGCGCCCGGCTCGCTGCCGCGCGATCCTGGGCCTGGACGACACGCAGCTGCCCGACGAGCGCATCGCCCAGACCCTCACCAGTCTCGGTTTCGGCGTCCTGCAGAACGGCGACGACTGGACCGTGGCGGTGCCCTCGGCGCGCGCGACCAAGGACGTCGGCATCGAGGAGGACCTGATCGAGGAGGTCGGGCGCATCTACCGCTACGACCACATCCCCGAGCAGCGGCTCATCGCCGAGCTGATCCCCATGGAGCGCGACGAGCGCCGGCACCTGGTGCGCTGCATCCAGGATCGCCTAGCTGGCTCGGCTGCCTTCCACGAGACCATGGCCCACTCGTTCCTGGCGGACGGCCTGTGCAGGGCACTCGGCATCGCCGACGACGCCTTCGTGCGCGTCAAGAATCCGGTCGCCGAGGGCTACGAGCGCATCCGCCGCAGCGTCGTCCCGAGCCTCGTTAACCTGGTGGCCCCGAACCTGCGGCACGCGAGCGAGCTGCGCTTCTTCGAGGTCGGCAAGGGCTACTGCCCCGAGTTCCCGACCGGCGACCACGCCGAGCCCGCCGAGCTGCACGAGGCCGGCCTGCTGCTGGCCCGCGCCGGTGCCCGCAGCAGCGAGCCCTCCGCCTTCGGCGGCACCTCCCTGTTCGGCCTCAAGGCGGCGGTGGAGGACCTGCTCGTGCACCTCGAGCGCGCGCGCCCCGACCGCGGCGGCGTGCCCGGCATCGCCTGGACGCGGCCCGAGCCCGAAGACGGCCTGCCCGTCTTCGCCCACCCGGGCAAGGCCATGATCGCGCGCGCCACGAACGCCAAGGGCAAGGCATTCGGTCCGGCCCTCGCCTGGCTAGCCGAGCTCGAGCCCGGGGTCGCCCCGGCCCCCCGGGGGGGGGGCGGGGGGGGCCCATTACTCGCCAACGGGGCCGGGTCCATTGAAGCCCGGGTAGTGGCGCAGCCCCCGCCCCGGGGGC
>JARGPD010000038.1:0-28520 GCA_029212845.1 Planctomycetota bacterium | reverse complement strand
CAGCGCCCGGCCGAGTTCCCCCAAGATCTTCTCGTCGCCCAGGCCCTCGGCCTGGGCGGCGAGCTGGCCTCTGACGTCGCCATCGGCGCCGTCTCGATCGACGCCCTGCTCGAGGCCGAGCCCGAGCCGCTGGTCCACCGTCCCCTGCCGCGCTTCCCCGGCGTCAAGGTCGACGTTGCCCTGGCGCTCGACGCGAGCACCGACGCGGCCGAGGTCGAGACCGTCCTGGTCCAGTGCGGCAAGGGCCTCGTCGCCGGCCTCGAGCTCTTCGACCTGTACACCGGCGACAAGGTCGGCGAGGGCAAGAAGTCGATGGCCTGGCACGTGCTCTTGCAGAGTGACACGAAGACGCTCGGCGAGAAGGACATGAGCAAGTTCTTGCAGCGCGTCGAGGGCGCGGCCGTTCGCCTCGGCGGCGAGCTGCGCAGCGAGTGAGCACCGGCTGACATCAAGGTCGCGTGCGTGCCGCCGAGGAGGTCGGCCTCGACTCGTGCAGGCAACAGGAACGAAGGTCCCCGCTCCGGATGGAGCGGGGACCTTCGGCCACTTGGGGGGGACTCCCCTTGGGTGGCAGCTATTTCAGGATCAGAGAGACCTGGCCCTTGCGCCCGCTGAGGTAGGCCTGGGGCAGGCCGATCGGGATCTCCGCCAAGCCGTTGCCGGTCGAGTCAGGCAGCATGCCGAGGCAGGCTGCATCGGCCGCTCGAGAGGCGGAGATGGCCGTGAAGAGCGGCGCGCCGGTCAGGCCGGAGTAGGCGACGGCCTTACCCTGGACGTTGGTGGCGTCCACCTTGTCCGGGCCCGACATGTAGTCTGGGACGCCGTCACCATCGAGGTCTTGACCGCCTGCGACGACCATGCCACCCCCGGCACCCGTGCTCGCCAAGGAGTAGTGCAGCACCGAGCCGGCGGCCAAGGTGCTTCCGCCCTTGATCACCGTGGTTCCGTACAGGCTACCGATGACGAGCTCGCCGAGTCCGTCGCCGTCCATGTCGCCACCTGCTGCCAAGGTGTTGCCGAAGAAGAGGTCCCCCGAGGGGCCGTAGAAGTCGGCGATCACGGGCGGGATGGCCGGCGGGTTGAAGTTGTTGACGGTGCTGATCCAGAGTCCCGAGTAGATGCTGACCTTGCCGGCGCCCACGCTAGCGTTTCGAGACGCGACGGCGACGTCGTCGTAGCCGTCCTGGTCCCAGTCACCGGCCGCGCAGGCCGACGAGCCCAGACTCTCCTCGAAGGTCATGCCGTAGAGCCCATTGAAGTCTCCGTTGCCGGACGCCTGGACCATCATGTTCGCGCCGGTCTCGCCGTCAAAGATCACGGCCATGCCAGCGGCGGAGTTGGTGGTGCTCGTGAAGGGGTTGTAGACCGTCGTCGAGGGGCCGCCGACGATGATGTCGCGGACGCCGTCCGCATTCAGGTCGCCCGCGTCGGCGACCGAGTAGCCGAACAGATTGGGGGTGATGGGGAAGGGGGCGCCTTGCCCAGCGAACCAGTTGCCGACCTGGGGCACGGGCAGGGTGTAGAGCAGGCCGCCACCCTTGCCCTTGAAGACCTGGGCCGTGTTGATCACGGGCGAGCCAACGAGGAGCTCGGGGAAGGAGTCGCCGACCAAGTCATCGAGGCCCGAGACGGAGTAGCCGAACTCCGCGTTGTTCACGCCGCCGAAGATCGGGCCATTGGGGGAGGCGCCGCTCAGCACGACGGTGCTGCCATCGGCGCCTGCGAGACGGGGCTCGCCTGGGCCAGGCCGGTGCCGGCGAAGAGGCTGAGCACGCCCAGGGCGGCGAGCGGACCGGTGACGGAGGAGGGGGGTGCGAGTCGAAGCTGCAAGCGAGTTTCCTAGCCGCGGGGTGCGGCCCTGTTTGATTTGGGATGAAGGACACGAGTGCGGCCTGCGAGTGCCGCCTCCCGTCTTGCTTGGTGTTCGCCAGCTCCTAGGCAGTCTGCGGATTCCGAGGTGTCGGTGTGGTCCCACCTCGGCTTCCAGGCCCTGCGGTGCTGCAGCTATCCGTCGTAGAAGCTCTGGGGGTGGACGCCGATGAGCTGGAGCTCGCGGTGGTTCGTCGCCCGGGCGATGGCTTCGGGGGTGGCGTGGTTGACCACCTCGGTGGGGCGGATGCGCTGGGCGATCTCGCGGCGACCGTAGTTGGACTGGAGGAAGAGTCTTCCGCGGCTGGCGCGGGTCGGTGGCAAGCGCCGGTGCCAGACGTCGGACACGAAGAAGCCGATGTCACCCTTGCGAGCCACGTGCACCTCGCGCTGCCCACCGGGGAAGTCGAGGTCGAGGTCCCAGCGTCGCTCGCGCGGCGGGATACGGCCCGAGGTGTGGCTGCCGGAGATGGCGGCGGTCGGGCCATCCTGCAGGCGGACGTCTTGCAGGTAGATGTGCGTCGCGACCACGAAGATCGGATACGGGATCCCCGGCGGCCAGGGGACCTCCGATGCTCGGGGCACGTGGGGACCGCCGTCGATGTGCCAATAGAGGCCTTGGGGCGCAACATCGATGCCTGGTGGGTTTCGCCAAGCCGTACAATTAATGAGGTGGCAGTCCTGGCCGATCAGCGGTTCGATGATGTCGAGCAGCTCGCGCCGGGCGACGGTTCGTTGGACGAGCTCGCTGCGATTGAACATCTCGTAGCGATACATGTCGGCGTCCTCGAGCGAGGAGCGACCGGCGCGCCGGTCGGGTGGAACGCGGCGGTACACGTCGAGCACCTCCGCACGAAGCTCGTTGGCCTCGGCTCTCGAGAGGGCACCACGGAGCAGGTAGTGCCCGCGCTGCTGGAGCGACAGGCTGCCCTCGGGAACGGGCCCATGGAGGGGGTGGTTCTGGTCCTCGAACTTGGTCAGCATGGGACGAGCGTTCTCCTCGGCTGCGGGCGAGCTGGTGGCTTGGTGCGCTAGAGAGGGTCAGTAGGAAGTGGAGGGCACGACCCGAGCCGGGGCCGTGCACTGCCGCGCCATTCCATCGGTCGACGAACGGGGTCAAGCGTGCGAGCGCGAGCTACCGAGCAACCGATCCAAAGCTGGGTCGGCGAACTCGGCCCTCCACCCCTCTCTCGTCGTCACGCCCCAGGACGTGACAGGCGGCCACGCGGAATCTCGCCGTGCCTCTCCGCCGGACCGCTCAGGCCTTGCGGCCGTGGCACTTCTTGAACTTCTTGCCGCTGCCGCAGGGGCAGGGGTCGTTGCGACCGAGCTTGTCGGCGCCGTGCACGAAGGGGTCGACGGGGCCGGAGCCGATCCGCTGGGTGTCGGCGCTCTCGACCGCGGCGAGGAAGCGCGGCTCGCCGTCGCCGATCCCGAGCCGCATCTCGAAGGCGAAGGGGACGTTGGAGGTACCCTGGAGGAACTCGACGAAGGCCTCGAGCACCGGCACCAGATGGGGGGCCAGGGGGTCGCGCCGCTTCAAGCGGCGGGGCATCAGCCGGCCAAGGGCCTCGCCCATGGACTCGCGGTCCAGGAGCCGGGGCGCGACGCCGAGCTCCTCGTGGCAGACCGCGATGAAGGGCTCCAAGAGGGCCCTCTGGCCGTCCCGGTCGGGCTCCGGCAGCATGATGGAGGAACCAGAGTCCAGGAAGGCTGCCAGGGCCAGGGTGGTCTGCTTCGAGCTCATGGGGGGAGTGTAGCGGAGCCGATGCGGGGGCGGCGGGGCGATCCCCGGTCCAACTTCCTACCGCCCGAACCTCCCGGGCGCGGTAGACTTGGAGCCGCCCCCCTGCCCAGAGGCTCCCCCTTTGAAGATCGTCCTCGTCAATCCGCCCAGTCCGCCCGAGTACCGCGTCAGCCGCGGCCTCATGGGGGGCTTCGGCATGGCCGTCAATCCCGAGCTGCTCTATCCCCCGATCGAGCTGGCCCATGTGGCCGGCTTGCTGGAGGAGCAGGGCCACGAGGTCGTGATCTTCGACGGCGACGGTGTCGACGCCGACGTGGCCGCCGCCCGCAAGGCGATCGTCGCCGAGGCGCCCGCCTTCGTGCTGCTGGACTCGTCCAGCACGAGCCTGACCCAGGACCTGGGTCTGGCCGGGGACGTGCGCAGCGACCTCGGCGTGCCCGTCTTCATGCTCGGCAGCCAGGTGACCTACACGCCCGACGACCTGTTCCAGAACAGCTCGATCGACGGCGTCATCCGGGGCGAGCCCGAGCACACCGTCAGCGAGGTCGCCGCACGCATCGCGGGCGGCTCGACGACCTTTGAGGACATCACCGGCGTGACCTGGGTCGACGGCGAAGGCGTCGTGCACCAGGAGCCCGAGCGCGACAAGATCAACGACCTCGACGCCCTGCCGATCCCCTCGCGGCACCTGCTCAACAACTCGGTCTACAAGTTCCCGGGTCTCGACGGCCCGGTGACGACCGTCAAGTCCAGCCGCGGCTGCCCGCTCAACTGCAGCTTCTGCGGCTACACCCTGGCCCAGGGCCTGCGCTTCCGCTTCCGCAGCCCCGAGCACGTGGTCAAGGAGCTCGTCGACCTGAACAAGAACCACGGCCTCAAGTACGTGGTCTTCCGCGACCCGATCTTCACCACGCGCAAGGACCGCGTGATGGACATCTGCGACGGCATCCTGCGCGAGGGCCTCGACATCGAGTGGCAGTGCGAGACCGCGGTCAAGACGCTCTCGCCCGAGCTGCTCGAGAAGATGGCCGAGGCCGGCTGCACGCACATCAGCCTCGGCATCGAGTCGGGCAACGCCGAGATCCAGAAGAAGCACTGCGGCAACAAGCTCAACAAGCTCGACCAGGCCAAGGAGGTCTTCGAGGTCTGCCGTCGGGTGGGCATCGAGACGCGCGCCTTCTGCATGATCGGCTTCCCCGAGGAGACGCCGGAGATGGCCGACGAGACGATCAAGCTCGTCGAGTGGCTCGACCCCGACCAGGTCCAGTTCTGCGCGGTGACCGCCTACCCGGGCACGCCGCTCTACGAGATGCTCTCGGGTACCCGCGACTTCGACTTCGCGACGATGACCGGGCACCACGCGACCGAGGGCAACGAGCACATGACTGCGGCCGAGATCGAGGCCAAGATCCGCCAGGCCTACCGGTCCTTCTACCGTCGCCCGAAGCGTCTGATCGGCGAGCTCAAGCACCCGCGCCGCTTCGCCGGCAAGGTCGCGCGCTACTTCCGCCTCTGGGGCAAGGGCGCCTGAGCGCGCGTGCGGCTCATCGCGAGCCGCTGCCCAGGAGCGCGCGCTGCATGCGCCTGCGCCACAAGGCCGGCACCAGCGCCGGCAGGAAGCTGGCGTAGTAGCCGCCGGGCAGGGCAGGTGCCCCGGGCACGGCCTCGAGCTCCCAGTAGGGCCGCGCCGCGCGCAGGTGGTGGTCGGGGTGCAGGGGCAGCTCGAGCAGGGTCCAGCGCGACCAGCACGCGGTCGACTGCCAGGAGTGCGCCGCGGTCTGGCGCTCGCTCGGGTCGCGCACGAGGCCCCAGTGCTGGAGGTAGTTGACGTACTCGAGCAGCAGCACGGCGAAGCAGGCCTGGACCAGCCAGGCGAGGGCGAGGCTCGGGTCCAGGGCTCCTCCCAGCAGGCTCGGGACCAGGACCACCAGGCCGAGCGCCGCGAGCTGCAGTCCGAACCCGCGCAGGACCGGACTGCGCCAGCCCGCACGGCCCTTGGCGGCGTCGATGCGTACGGCCGACAGGAACTGGGCGGGCACCGTGCGCAGGAAGAAGACCCACAGGCCCTCGCCGGGGCGCGCGGTGGCGGGGTCGGCGGCGGTCGCGACGAGGCGGTGGTGGCCGTGGTTGTGCTCGGTCGTGAAGTGCGAGTAGTGCACCAGGAAGAGCAGCAACTTCGCCAGGCGACGCACCGCCGAGCGCGGCGGCCGATGGCCGACCTCGTGGGCCGTGATGAGCGCCGAGACACCACCATTGATGCCGGCCGAGACCGCGGCCACGAGGGTCGTCGGCACCAGCCCGTCCTGGGTGACCCGGTAGAAGAGCGCGGTGATCACGGCAAGGTGCAGGGCGCCGTGCACCCAGAGCAGGGCCGCGTGCAGGCGCGCCCGCAGTGCGGCGTCTTGACCGTCGCGCCCTGGCGCCATGGAGCCGAGCGCGAGGTCGAGGAGCGGATAGACCCCCAGGGTCAGGACGGCGCCCGTCGCGCCCCACCAGCCCCCGGCGAGGATGCCCGCGAGGGTCGCGACGGGGTTGACCAGGCCCAACAGGTGGATGGCTAGGGGCTCGGGCCGCTTCGGTCGGGCAGGCAGCATGGCCGCGAGTCTACTCGCTGGGCCGAACCCGGCGAGGCCCGAGTGGAGCGGCTCGACCTTGGCCGGACGGCCTCGGCATTGCAGACTGGGGCACCTACCTTCCCCGAGCTCCGCCTGCCCCGCCCTCCGATGACCCAGATCGACAACGTCCTCCACGAGAACCGCAGCTTCCCGCCCTCCGAGGAGTTCCGCGCCAAAGCGCGCTACTCGAGCGAGGAGCAGTACGAGGCCGACTACCGCCGCTCGATCGACGACCCCGAGGGCTTCTGGGGGGACGTGGCCCTCGAGCTGCCTTGGATCGAACCCTTCGACCAGGTGCTCGACTGGTCCGATGCGCCCCGGGCCCAGTGGTTCACCGGCGGCAAGCTGAACGCTTCGGCGGTGTGCCTCGACCAGCACCTCGGCGGCGCGCGCGCGAACAAGACGGCGATCCTGTGGGAGGGGGAGCCCGGCGACGTCGTCTCCTACACCTACACCGAGCTGCACGAGGCGGTCTGCCGCTTCGCCAACGTGCTGAAGAAGCGCGGCATCCAGAAGGGCGACCGGGTCGCGATCTACATGCCGATGATCCCCGAGCTGGCCATGGCCGTGCTGGCCTGCGCGCGCATCGGGGCGATCCACTCGGTGATCTTCGGCGGCTTCTCAGCCAGCTCGATCCGCGATCGGGTCGAGGACGGCGCCTGCTCGGCGATCATCACGGCCGACGGAGGCTGGCGGCGTGGGAAGGTCCTGGCCCTCAAGGACGTCGTCGACGAGGCCCTCTCGGAGGGGGGGGCATCGGGCGGGGTGCACACCGTGCTGACCGTGCGACGCACCGAGAACCCGGTCGGGTGGACCGAAGGCCGCGACTGCTGGTACCACGAGCTCGCCGCCGAGGTCGATGCGGACTGCCCGCCCGAGCCCATGGACGCCGAGGACACGCTGTTTTTGCTCTACACCTCGGGCTCGACCGGCAAGCCCAAGGGAATCCAGCACACGACCGGCGGCTACATGGTCGGCACCTACCTGACGACCCAGGTGGTCTTCGACCTGCGCGAGGACGATGTGTATTGGTGCACGGCCGACGTCGGCTGGATCACGGGGCACAGCTACATCGTCTACGGCCCGCTCGCCAACGGCGCGACCTGTGTGATGTACGAGGGCGCACCGAACCAGCCGCACCCCGGGCGCTTCTGGGAGCTGATCGAGAAGCACGGGGTCACGGTCCTCTACACCGCACCGACGGCGATCCGGGCCTTCATGCGCTGGGGGGACGAGCACGTCGACAAGCACGACCTTGGCAGCCTGCGGCTGCTCGGCTCGGTCGGCGAGCCGATCAACCCCGAGGCCTGGATCTGGTACCGCAACAAGATCGGCGGAGGACGCTGCCCGATCGTGGACACCTGGTGGCAGACCGAGACCGGCGGGATCATGATGACGCCGCTGCCCGGCGTGCACGCGACCAAGCCCGGCTCTTGCATGAAGCCCTTCTTCGGGATCGACCCTGTGGTCTTCGACTCGGATGGCGAAGAGGTCACCGGTGAGGGTGGCGGCTACCTGGCGATCCGCAAGCCTTGGCCGTCCATGCTGCGGGGCATCTGGGGGGACTCCGAGCGCTTCCGTGAGACCTACTGGTCGCGCTTCGAAGGCAACCTCTACTTCCCCGGCGACGGGGCGCGCGTCGATGCCGACGGCTGCACCTGGATCCTCGGCCGCGTCGACGACGTGCTCAACGTCTCGGGGCACCGCCTCTCGACGATGGAGATCGAGTCGGCGCTCGTCTCGCACCCGAGCGTGTGCGAGGCCGCGGTCGTCGGACGTCCCGACGAGATCACCGGCCAAGCGATCTGCGCCTTCGTCAGCCTCGCCGCGGGCCTGGAGGGCGACGCCGACATGGAGGCTGTGCTCGCTGCCCACGTGGCCAAGGAGATCGGCAAGCTAGCGCGGCCAGCCGAGATCCGCTTCGCCGACGCCCTTCCGAAGACCCGCTCCGGCAAGATCATGCGGCGCCTCCTGCGCGACGTTGCTGCCGGCAAAGAGGTCACCCAGGACACGACGACCTTGGAAGACGTGTCCGTGATCGAGAAGCTCCAGGGGCGCTAGCGGTCCGGTGGAGCTTGGCCCGTCAGCTCATCGGGCCGAGCTCGCGCCGGCGCCACGACATCATCTAGAAGAGTCCGAGGAACCCATCGCCTGCGGTGGGTTGCAGGTGCATGTCCAACATCATCCCCATCGTCCTGCTGTCCTTCGCTCAGGGCCCCGCCCTGCCCCCTGACTCACCTCCCGAGCGGCCCAGCCCGGCCCAGCCCACCGGGCTCATCACCCGCGCCGAGGGCGCCTTCGAAGGCTACACCCTGATCGCGCCCCTGAGCTCGAAGTCGACGTACCTGCTCGACATGCAGGGCGAGATCGCGCACGAGTGGCCGAGCGATTACACGCCAGGCCACTCGGCGTACCTGCTCGACGACGGGAGCCTGATGCGCACGGGGCGTGTCGACAACGACACCTTCAGTGGCGGTGGTCAGGGCGGACGCATCCAGCGCATCGCCTGGGACGGCGAGCTACTCTGGGACTTCGACTTCTCGACCGAGGTCGCGCTCGCGCACCACGACATCGAGCCGCTGCCGAATGGCAACGTGCTGGTGATCGCCTGGGAAGCTGTCGGCCCCGACGAGCTCTTTCGTGCTGGCCGGCGCTTCGAGGCCATCGGCGACGCAGGTCTGTGGCCCGACTTCGTGGTCGAGCTGGCGCCGAGGCCGACCGAGGCCGACCTCGGCGGGGCGGAGGTCGTCTGGGAGTGGCACGCCTTCGACCACTTGGTCCAGGATCAGAACGATCAGGCGGAGAACTTCGGTGTGGTCGCGGACCTGTCCCACCGCATCGACGTGAACGCGGGCCTGCGCACGACGGCGCTGACCGCGGAGGAGCTGCGCCGTGCCAAGGAGCTCGAGGAGGAGATGCGGGGCCTCGGCTACACGGGCGGCGACGATCCCAGCACCGGGGAGGATGATGATACGAGCGCCGCGCGGCCCCACGGCGGCGGTGGTGGCACCGACTGGCTGCACACGAACTCGATCGACTACCTGCCGGGCGAGGATCTGATCCTGCTCTCGAGCCGGACCCTCAGCGAGGTTTGGGTGATCGACCACAGCACGACCACGGCCCAGGCCGCCACGGGCGCGGGTGGACGCCGTGGGCGTGGGGGGGATCTCCTCTGGCGCTGGGGCAACCCCGCGATGCACGGGGGCACGGGACAGCAGCAGCTCTTCGGCCAGCATGACGCACGCTGGATCGAGGGTGGCGAGGGCCTCCGGGTCATGGTCTTCAACAACGGCGAGGGGAGGCCGGGTGGGGGCGACTCGTACTCGACCGTCGAGGTGCTCGAGCTCCCCGAGCTGGGCGGACCCGCAGACGCAGGCCCGGCGAGCCCGCTACGGACGATAGGCAAGGGGGGCAAGGTTGAAGAGGGTCCGGCCTTCTACTCCTCCTTCATTAGCGGTGCCCAGGCGCTGCCCAACGGGAACGTGCTGATCTGTTCGGGTGCCGAGTCGCGCCTGATCGAGGTCGACGCCTCCGACCGGGTCGTGTGGGAGTGGCAGGGTGACCTGCCGGGTGCCGAAGGGGAGCGCGGACCGGGTGGCAACCGACCCGATGGACCGCCACCAGGTCCTGGTGGACGCCCCCCCCGGGGTGAGCGACCGGAGGGACCCGGTGGCCCGCCTCCCGGAGGTCCCGGTGCAGGCCGAGGGCGTCGCGGTGGCCACGGCAATGGCCTCTTCCGGGCGACGCGCCTGGGGATGGACCACCCTGGTCTCGTCGGGCTGATTCCGGCCAAGGACGAGTGAGTTCGACCAGCTGCTCGGATCCTCGCGCCGAAGCGTCGGCGCGAGGGCGAGATCAGCTCTTGCACAGTCTTTCCAAACGAGTTCGGTAGGTCGTGGGGGGGCATGCGCATAGAGCTGGCATGGCACGGCTCATGCTACTCCTTGGATTGCTCCTCTCCGGTCTGCTCCTGGTCCTGCCCCAGGGGCTTGGTCAGTGCTGCCCGGATGACGCATCCGTGACTCGCGGTCCACACCTCTTGAGCCCTAGCTCCGTCAGGCGCGAGTCCGAACCTGGCGGACTGAGTGGATGGGTCGAAGGGCGCGTCCTTGTCGATGACGTCTTTCGGTCCGAGCTGTTCCGCATCGACCTGCACCCCTGCACCTTACGAGGTGCCTGTGAGGAAGGCCCCGGCTGCCGCAAGCGCTCGGTTGGCCTAGCCGAGGACGGGACCTTCCGCTTCGACCGCGTTGGGTCGGGCCCCTTCTCGCTGGTGTTCCGTCTGCACGGGACTCACCAGCCCTTGCGCGTCCTGCGCAACGTGACTAGCGCGGGCTTGGACCCGCGGCTCGCCGCCGTGGAGCTGCGCGATGAGTTGACCTGGGCACACCTGGACCTGGTCGACTCGGGCGGCAAGGCCCTGGACAAGGTGCGTGTGAGCGAGCTGTCCTCACCCTCGACCAAGCGCCGCCTAGGCGTGCTCGGCGATGGGCCGATGGACGTCTACGTGCGCGGCTCGATGCCCGCGATCCTGATCGAGTGCGAGGGCTTCGAGCCCCGCGTGCTGACCGGTGTCGCCGGTCACCTCGTCGTGGCGCTCGAGCGCCTCGATGGGATCGGCTAGAGGGCTTCGGCCCAGTTGGTCGTGCGTCCGACGGGGACTTCGACGCCCGCGGCGAGGGCATCCTCTTCGCTCTCGAACTTCCACCAGTCCGAGACCTTGGCGCACTCCGCGATCCCGACCTCGTAGGTGCGTGGGTTCCAGCCAAGCTCCACGCGCGCGTTCGTGATGTCGTGCTCGTGGTGCAGGAGGAAGTAGGCCGAGGCGCGTCGCTCGGCGGTCACGTCCTTGAAGAGGCCCTTGGCCATGATCGCCAGGTCGGCCCACTTCTTGGGGATGTTGCGCCGGCGCACGGTCCCGCCGGTGGCCGCGATCGTGTAGTCGACGAACTCGTTGTAGGCGATGCCGGTGGGGCCCGCGAGCTCGTAGATGCAGTCGACCTGGTTGCTCCACTCGAACTTGCGCAGCATGGCATCGACGACGTCGTCCACGTGCACGGGGTTGATGCGCGAGCGTCCGGAGTGGGGGATCGTCATGCGACCACCATGGACGCCGCACTGGCGCATCAGCGGCGCGGTGTGCCGGTAGTCCCCGACGCCGTAGACCAGCGTCGGGCGGAAGGAGGTCCACTCGTAGCCACCACCCTTGAAGATCTTCTCTTGGATGCGCTTCGTGTCGCGGTAGTAGCTGTAGACGGGGGCACCGATCACGGCCGAGGACATGATCCAGATCTGGACGCGCTCGCGCTTCTTGTCGCTGCGGATGACCTCGTCGAGCAGGGCCTCGGAGCCGCGGATGGTGATCTCGCGCATCTCCTCGTCCGGGAGATGGTCGTGGGCGCTCGCGAGGTGGACCAACATGTCCTGGTCCTCCATGAAGCCCTCGAGGCTCTTGGCGTTGGTCAGGTCCCCGGTGTGGACCTCGAACCGGCCCTCCATGCCAGAGTCGCAGGGGTGCTGGATGGCGCCCTCGCGGCCTGGACGCGACAGGACCCTGAGCTTGTGCCCGCGCTGGGCGAGGCCGAGGGCGACGTAGCGTCCGATGAATCCAGTGGCTCCGGTGAGGGCGATGTTCATAGGGGAGACTGTGCCTGTCGCGCGGCTTCCAGGGCCCGGGGGGGCCCAAGTGGGTGGCGCGCCTTTGCGTTGAGCGTTCGGTGACGGTGTTCTTGAAGAGGGGCTCGGGGGAGCACGGCAGAACGCCCCTCGAGCGCCGCCGAACCCCAGACGCCAACTCGCGATCCACAGCTGCGGTGGTTGGACCTGGCGCCGAGGGGCCTTGGTCCTGCCGCCGCTGCTTGGGCGAGGAGGTGTTGGGGCGGGGAAATCCTATCTCATCCACGTTCCCGTGTGCATCATCTAGGGATGGATGCGGATGGGTCGGTGCGACGCGAGGGCATGGTGGGGGTGGTCTGTGCCCTCGAGCGGGAGCTCGGTGGGCTGCGCGAGCGGGTCGTCGGACGGCGTTCGGTGGCCGGTCTGGAGCTGCTCGAGGTGGGCGATGGGGTTCTGGCCGTCGTGTCCGGCGTGGGCAAGGTCCGCGCAGCAGCCGCAGCTGCCACGCTGCTCGCCGCGGGCGTGGATCGGGCGCTCTTGGTGGTCGGTGTGTGCGGAGCGCTTCGTCGCGGCCTAGTGCCCGGGGACCTGGTGCACTGCACCCGGGCGGTGCAGGCGGACCTCGCGGTGGTCGAGGACCGGGAGTTCGAGGCTGATGCCAATCTGCTCGCCTCCTGGCGCGAGGTCGCGGGGGGGGAGGCCGGCTGGTTCGTTACTGCGGACCGGCCAGTCCTGAATCCCTGGCGTCGCGCGCGGCTCGCGCGGGCCTTCCTCGGCCCCTGTGTGGCGGACATGGAGACCGCGGCCGTCGCGGCGGTGGCGGCCCGGGCCGAAATCCCCTGGGCGGCCCTGCGCTGCGTCAGCGACCACGCGGGATTCGGCGCCCAGCGCGCTTTTCGACGACATTTCGTAGCCCTGGCTGGTCAGGCAGCCGATACGTTACCGAAGTGGATCGATGGGCTCCGGCTCCCCGGCTCGCCCCCGACCCCTCCACCCCCTCGTACCCCTTGAAAGCGCTCCTGGGCTCCCTCCTACAGCGGCATTTCCAGCCAGTCCTGATGACGGTCCAGGTGCTGGTGGATCTGTTCGTGGTCCTCCTGAGCTGCTTCATCGCCTACTCGGCGGGTGTCGGTGTCGGAAGCATCCAGGGCAGCTCGATCGGGATGGGGACCTTCGGTGGGGCCTACCTGACCCTGGCCCTGTTGACCGCGGCGGTCTGCCTCCTGTGCTTCCGGTTCTGCGGGCTCTACAGCCCGACCAAGAGCCTCCTGAACGTGGAGGAGTACAAGAACATCGCCAAGAGCGTGATGTGCAGCTTCCTGGTCTTCTTCACCCTGCTCGTCTTCCTGCGCAGCTCGACCCAGAGCCAGGACATCCTCTTCTTCGAGGCGGTCGCCTGGTTCCACGACTGGATCGACCTCGAGCTGCAGATCGAGAACATCTCGCGCCTCGCGGTCGCCCTCTCGTTCCTGGTGCTGCTGGTGGCGATGACCATCAGCCGCTTCATCTCGTTCAAGGCGATCCAGAGCCTGTACCGGCGGGGCATCGGCAACCGCAACGTGCTGATCTACGGCACGGGCGAGACCGGCGGCTGGCTGCAGCGCAAGTTCCACCTGGTGCCGACCCTGGGCCTGCGCCTGGTGGGCTTCGTCACCGACGAGCCGAGCGAGATCGGGACCCACCAGCTGGGCGACCAGATCCTGGGCACCTTCGACGACCTCGAGGAGGTCATCTCGGAGCGCAAGATCAGTGAGGTCTTCATCGCCCTGCCCGGCTCGCGGGAGGAGCGCGTGATGGAGATCATCGCGCGCCTCGACGAGCTCGGGGTCAGCTTCCGGGTCGTGCCGCGGTTCTACCACCTGCTCGCCCAGCAGGTGCGCATCGAACACCTGGACTCGATCCCCCTGATCTCGCGGCCGGAGCGGGGACAGAGCCTGATCTCGTCGATGGTCAAGCGCACGCTGGACATCACCCTCGCGTCGATCGTGCTGCTCATCAGTGCGCCAGGCTTCGCAGCCTCGGCCTACCTGGTCTGGCGGCAGAAGGACGGTCCCGTGTACTTCCGTCAGACGCGCATCGGCCTCAAGGGCCGGCCCTTCGAGATGCTCAAGTTCCGAACCATGTACACCCACTTGGGCAAGGACAGCATCTCGCCGAAGGATGAGGAGGACCCGCGCATCACGCCCGTCGGCCGCTACCTGAGGCGCTACTCCCTCGACGAGCTGCCCCAGCTGCTCAATGTGCTGCGGGGGGACATGAGCATCGTCGGGCCGCGCCCGGAGATGCCCTTCATCGTCGAGGAGTACGGCCCGCTCGAGCGCGAACGCCTGCAGGCCAAGCCCGGGATCACCGGCCTGTGGCAGATCTCGTTCGCGCGCAACGAAGCGATCCACCGCAACATCGAGTACGACATCTACTACATCGAGAACCGGTCCTTGCTGCTGGATCTCGTGATCATCTTCCTGACCGGCTTCGCCGTGGTGAAGGGCACCGGTGCCCACTAGCCGCGGAGCGTCGACGGAGCCCTCCAGGGAGCAGGCGGGTCTCCGCGTGCCCCCGTGGGGCCGAGCTCCGGGCGCGTCCGCGGCAGCCTTGCCCCAAGCGCGCCTCCGCCGCGAGCCCTGACCCATGCGCGTGCTCGAGGTGATGGAGTCCACCATCGGCGGGACCCGCCGACACCTGGTGGACCTGGCCGCTGGTCTCGCGGCAGCTGGCGACGAGGTGCACCTGTGCGTCTCGGCCGAGCGCGAGCCGCGCTTCCGCGCGGACCTCGCCGACCTGGCCGCGGCCGGCGTCGTGGTGCACGAGGTGCCGATGGTGCGCTCGATCAGCCCGCTCCAGGACCTGCGCCACCAGCGCGCGATCGAGGCGCTCCTGCGAGACGTGCAGCCCGACGTGGTCCACACCCACTCGAGCAAGGCTGGAGTCCTGGGCCGCAGCGCCTCGCGGGCGACCGGCATCGGCGTGCGCGTGCACACTCCGCACACCTTCGCGTTCCTCTTCGACGCCATGTTCGGGCTGCTGAAGCGGCGGGCCTTCCGCATGATCGAGGCCTACCTCGGCAAGCGCACCGAGCGCTTGATCGCGGTCAGCCAGGGCGAGGCCGAGACCATGTGTGCGTCGCCTCCGGGTGGCGGGCCCGGCGTGATCCAGGAGCGGCGCGTGCGCGTCGTGGTCAACGGCGTGGACCCCACTCGCTGGGCCGGCGCCGAGCCCCTTGGGCGGGACGAGCTCGGCCTGGAATCGGACGACTTCGTGGTGCTCGTGGCGGGCCTCCTGAACCCGGCCAAGGGCCAGGACCTGGCCATCGAGTCCTTGACCCAGGGCCCGCTGAAGGGACGCGCGAAGGTCAAGCTGCTGCTGGCTGGCCATGGCGAGGACCTGCCCGCGCTCGAGGCCCTCGTCGCGCGGCACGACCTGGCCGAGCGCGTGACCTTCCTCGGCTGGCGCGACGACCTGCCGCGGCTGATGGCGACCGCGGACCTGCTGCTCTTGCCCTCGCGCTGGGAGGGCATGCCCTACGCGGTGCTGGAGGCGATGGCCGCCGGCCTGCCGGTGGTCGCGACCCGCGTCGACGGCGCTCGGGACCTGGTCGAGGAGCTCAGCCCCGAAGCCGGCACGGGCCTGGTCGTCGACATCGCCGATCCCACCGCAATGGCCGAGGCCATCGCGCGCCTGGTCGACCTCGAGCCTGCCGAGCGACAGGCCATCGGCGCCCGCGGAGCCGCGCGCGTCGCCGAACACTTCACGATCGAACACATGGTCCAGCGAACCCGCGCGGTCTTCCGCGAGGCGATGGAGGAGCGAGCATGAGGATCCAGCACGTGATCACGACCCTGGACGTCGGCGGTGCCGAGGTGCATCTCCTGTCCCAGGTGCGGGGGCAGGCCCAGCGCGGGCATGAGGTCCACGTGGCCTACCTGAAGGGGGAAGGGCGCCTGACGCCCGAGTTCCTCGAGGCGGGTGCCGCCTCGGTCGAGCGCGTCTCGCCCCTCGGCCTGGCCGGTCCCTTCCGGCGTGCGGACCTGATCCACAGCCACCTGCTCAAGGCGGACATGCTCTCGGCGGCCATCGCGCTCCTGGTGCTGCGCACGGGGCGCCTGATCTCGAGCAAGCACAACGACGAGCGCGCGCTGCTCAACCCGGTGTTCTCCCTGATCCACGGGATCCTCGGGCGCCTCCCGCGGCGCACGATCATCCTCTCCAAGCACGTGGTCGAGTTCTTCGTCGAGCACGGCCGCCTGCCGCGCAAGCGCATCCGCCAGGTCTACTACGGCCTGGATCCGACACCCTTCGAGAAGGCGGCCGAGCTCGACCCCGAGGTGCGCGCCAGCCGCCGGGCCGAGCTGGGCCTGAAGCCCGAGGACTGCGTCCTGATCTGCGTGGCTCGCTTCGCGCCCCAGAAGCGCCACGACCTCTTGCTAGAGGCCTTCGCCTGGGCCCGGGCCCAGCTCGCCGACGAGCCCGGCACCGACCTGGCCATGCTGCTGGTCGGTGGCGACCCCTTCGGCGACGGCCGCGGCCGCGCCGAGGCCAAGGCGGCCGAGCTCGGGCTCGGCGCCGAGGTTCAGTTCCTGGGGATCCGCCGGGACGTGCCCGACCTCTATGGCCTCAGTGACGGCTTTGTGATGTGCTCCCAGTGGGAGGGGCTCGGCCTGGTGTTCCTCGAGTCGATGGCCGCGGGACTGCCCGTGGCCGCGACGGGGGTCTCGGCCGTGCCCGAGGTCGTGCTGGACGGCGAGACCGGCCTCCTGGCGCCCTTCGGCGACGTCCAGGCCCTTGGTGGTACCTTCTTGGCCCTGGCCCGCGATCGCGAGCTGCGGCAGCGGCTCGGCCAGGCCGGCCACAGCCGCGTGCTGGTGGACTTCGACCTGGACCGCATGGTCGAGGAGACCCTCGCCGTCTATGCCGAGGTGGTCCCCAACAGCAGCCCTTCCCCTGCGTAGGTCGAGCAAAGGCTCACCTCGTCCGATAAGTTCTGGGCTCCAACCGCCCCAGCCCAACGCCCCATGAAGCTCTCCACCCTCCTCCGCCTCGGCCCCGTCGTCGCCCTGCTCGCGGCCAGCGCGCTGCCTTCCGTGAACGTCCAGGAGCCGGGCGCCCAGCCCAAGCAGCCCAAGAAGGACATCCTGAGCGGCGACCTCTGGCAAGAGAAGAAGCGCGTCGAGAAGGGGGCCGAGACCATGGCCCTGGTCTATGCCGCAAGCGGCGGACTCGAGGAGTGGGGCAAGCTCGAGGGCGTGCGCTTCGACATGCTGGAGAGCTGGCGCGTGCTGACCAACCGGAACACCGGCGAGCACAAGATCCACCACCGCATCCCGAAGCTTTGCTGGTTCACCCCCGGTGGCGATGGCTTCGTGCGCGGCGAGTACGTCCTGCCCGACGGCTTCACCCCGACCTACCGGCGCGAGGTCTCCCAGGGCAACTACGCCTGGGCCGAGACCGACATCGAATACCAGCGCATCCCGAAGATGGCCGGCCGCGCCCGGGTCAGCGTGACCAGCACGCACTTCCTCTCGACCTTCCCCTTCTCGATCCACGAGCGCGGCGGCGAGCTCCTGTACCTCAAGCCGCTCAAGGTCAAGGGCCAGGAGGGCCCGGCCAAGCGCTCGCTCTATGGCCTGCGTCTGGCGAAGCCTGTGATCTTCGGTGAAGAGGAGGAGGTCCGCGACATGACGGTGATCTTCGACCACGAGTCCCAGCGCATCGTGCAGCTGCAGTACTCCTACTTCGGCGAGGATCGGATCACCCTCGACGAGAGCACCGAGTGCTTCGTGGACTTCGAGTACGGCCACCAGATCGGCGGGGTGACCCTGCCCTCGGCCTACTACTGGTTCTTCGAGGTCGACACCTGCATCAAGGAGTACTGGATCGAGGACATGCGCAATGTCGCGGTCCCACCGGCCTCCCTGCGGCGTCCGTGGCAGGCTGGCACCCTCTACAAGACCGACGAGCGCGCGGACTACTGGGACCCCCCGGCGAAGGGCGAGGAGCCGGCCGAGGAAGAGCCGGTGCCCGGGGACGCCTAGTGCCCGGGATCGGAAGCGCCTTGCGCTCCAGTTCGGCCGCCGATCGGTCGATCAGAGACGTCCATGTGCCCTGACTTCCAAGCTGGCGAGCCCGCTGCCGAGATCTCCTACGGTGGGGACCGTCGGGGGCCGGATCGCCGCGCGCGCCCGACGCCGCGGCTCTCGCGCTTCACCTTCTGGGGTGGACAGCGCCGGGACTTCCGGCGCAGCGAGGAGGGGGTCGACGCCTTCGTCGACCGCTACCCGAACTGGATGCTGGGCCTGCTGGCTTGGATCGCGCTGATGAACCTGGCCGACAGCTTCTTCACGCTCGTGCACCTGCAGGCTGGTGGGATCGAGCTGAATCCCTTCGCCGCGATGCTGCTGGAGACCGGCCGCCTGGGATTCGTGCTCTGGAAGGCGGTGCTGATCGGTGGCGCGGTGCTCGTGCTCTGCATGCACAAGAACTTCGCCCTCGCGCGCGTCGGGCTCGGGCTGGCGGCCGCGGCCTACACCGCCCTCGTCATCTACCACCTGACGCTCTTCTAAGGAGGGCAAGAGGTGGGGGCTTCCCGGTCGCCTGACCCGGTAGAATCCGCGGCATGCGCATCGCCCGAGTCCTGACCCGCCTGAACCTCGGCGGTCCCGCCCGACAGGTCCTGGCCTCGGATCCGCTGCTCCAGGAGCGCGGCCACGAGGTGACCGTCTTCGCCGGCTCCCCCGAGCCAGGTGAGGGGGACCTCTTCGACGAGCTCGAGGAGCGCGGCGTGAGCGTTCGGCGTGTGCCTGGCCTGGGGCGCGGGATCTCACCGGCCAAGGACCTGTTGGCATTCGGCTGGCTGCGCCGCGAGCTCAACCGGCTGCAGCCGGACCTGGTCCACACCCACGCCTCCAAGGCGGGCGCCCTCGGCCGCCGCGCCGCCGCGCCGCTCGCGCGTCGCGGCACGGCCCTGGTGCACACCTTCCACGGCCACGTGCTCGAGGACTACTTCCCCGAGGTCGTCAGCCGTCGGCTGATCGCCACCGAGCGCCGCCTGGCCCGGACCACCGACCGCATCCTGGCGGTCTCCCACGCCACGGCCGACGACCTCGTGCGCCTCGAGGTCGTGGGGGAGGACGACATCTTCGTCGTGCATCCCGGCGTCGACCTGACCCCGCACCTGGCCTTCGACCTGGCCGAGCGCCGCGATGGCCGGCGGCCGCCAGGTGCGCTCCGCCAGCTGCTCGGGATCGCCGCCGACGCCGTGCTGATCGGCGTCGTCGGTCGCCTGGCCGAGGTCAAGCGCCCCGAGCTGGCCATCGACGTCTTCCAGACCCTCGCAGCCCGCTACCCGAAGGCCGAGCTGGCCTTCGTCGGCGACGGCGACCAGCGGCGCCTGCTGGAGGGGCTCATCCGCGCCCTGCCGCCCGAGCTGCAGGCGCGCGTGCACCTGGCCGGCAACGTGTCCGACTCGGCCTCGATCTTCGGGGATCTCGACGTGCTGCTGGCGACCTCGCGGAACGAGGGCCTGCCGGTCGCGATGATCGAGGCCCATGCCGCGGGCGTGCCCGTGGTCTCGACCAACGTCGGTGGTGTGGGCGAGGTCGTCGCCCACGAGCGGACCGGCATGCTCGGCGCTGACCCGGACGAGCTGGCCTTCCACCTGGACAAGCTCCTGGCCGACGCCGGCGTCCGCAGCAGCTACGCCTCGCGTGCACGCCTCCGGGTCGCGACGCGCTACGACGCTAGGTCCCTGGCCGACCGGCTCGAGGGGATCTACCTGGGGACCCAAGGTGCGCCTGCATGAGGCTCTTGATGGTCAGCGGCGACCGGCAGACGCCGGTGGGCGAGATCGGTCCGTTCCACGCCATGCAGGCCGAGTTCAGCAAGCACTTCGAGCGCATCGACGTGCTGTGCCCGCGGCCGCCGAAGCCGGTCACCACTCGGGTGATCCACGGCAACGTGCACTTCCATCCGGCCGACTGCGGGCGCCTCGGGATGCGCGGGTACATCAAGCGCCGCGGCACCGAGCTCGTGCGTGAGCTGGGTCACGGCCTGGTCGTCAGCCACGACTACGGCTGGTTCTACAACGGCCTCGGCTCGGCCGCGATCTCGGCCGCGACCGGCGTGCCCTACCTGTCGGAGATCCACCACGTGCCCGGCTATCCCCAGGCGGCCGACCGGCGCGAGGTCTTCGACCGCTTCGTGGCCAAGCGCTACATCCGCTGGGCGTCCAAGCGCGCGGCGGCCTTCCGGGTCGTCAACCACAAGGAGATGCCGCCCCTGCTGCGCTCCTGGGGCGTGCCCGAGGAGAAGATCCTCGTGCTGGGGTCCCTGTACATCGACCTCGAGCTCTTCCAGCCCGTGTCGGACCTGGGCAGCGAGCCGAGCGGCGACCTGGGGCTGACCGGTGCCGGTGGTGTCGCGACGCCGCGCTGGGACCTGTGCTTCGTCGGGCGCCTGGTGAACAACAAGGGCCTGCACTGGATCCTGGAGGCGCTGGCGCTGCTGGTGCGGGACGCGCCCAGCCTCAAGCTCTTGATCCTGGGCCGCGGTCCGCTCAGGGAGCGCGTGCTGGCCGACGTCGCGGCGCGCGGGCTCGAGGCCAACGTCGACCTGGTCGAGTGGGTCGAGACGCCCAAGGACCTGGCCGACGTCTACCGCGCTAGCCGCGCGATCCTGTGCGCCTCGACCTGCGAGGGCGGGCCGCGGGTGACCGTCGAGGCGATGGCCTGCGGCACGCCGGCGGTCTCGACGCCGGTGGGCATCATGGGCGAGCTGATCGAGGACGGCGCCAACGGCGCCCTGTGCGGCTTCGATGCCCAGAGCCTGGCGGCTGCGATCGAGCGCGTGCTCGGCGACGAGGACGCGCGGCTGGTGATGGGCCAGCGGGCGCGCGCAGACGTCCTGCAGTTCGAGTACGACGCGGCCATCGCGCGCTACGCCGACGGCTGCAAGCAGCTGGCGGCCCAGCACTCTGGAGGTGGGTCGTGAAGCTCTTGGTGCTGACCCAGGTGCTCGACCGCCAGGACGGCGTGCTCGGCTTCTTCAGCCGCTGGATCGTGGAGTTCGCGCGCCACTGTGAGTCCGTGCGAGTGGTGGCCCTCGAGGTCGGCGACACCAGCGACCAGCCTGACAACGTGGACTGGGTCGAGATCGGCCGACGCGGCGTGGTCGGGCGCTACCTGAAGTACCGCCGCACCCTTGCGCGCTCGCTCGGGACGGGTCCCGATGGGGGCTTCGACGTGGTGCTGGCCCACATGGTCCCGCGCTACGCCCTGGTCGCCGCGGCGCCCGCGAGGCGTGCGAACGCGCGGCTCTTCTTGTGGTACACCCACAAGGGCGTCGACGCGCGGCTGCGCAGGGCCGTGACCCTGGTGGAGAAGACCTTCAGCGCGTCGGAGGAGTCCCTGCGGGTCGACACGCCGACGCGCGTGATCACCGGCCATGGGATCGACACCGACCACTTCGACCTGCCGGCTTCGGACTACACCGGGACGACCGTGCTGCTGTCGGTCGGACGCTTGACGCCTGCCAAGGACCCGATGACCGTGATCCGGGCGGTGGGGCTGCTACGGGCCCAGGGGCGCGACGTGGTTCTGGACTGGGTCGGTGGCGGCCTGACCGGCAGCGACGTGGGCTTCGCCGACGAGGTGCGCGCCCTGATCGCGGAGCTGGACCTCGCGGGCAGCATCAACCTGCTCGGCGAGATCCCCTACGCCCAGGTCGACGAGCGCTTCGCCGCCTCGGACCTCTTGGTCAACGCGAGCTTCACCGGCAGCGTGGACAAGGTCGTGCTCGAGGCCATGGCCGCCCGCCGTCCGGCCCTGTCGTGCAACGACTCCTTCCCGGTGATCTTCGCCGAGCTGGGCGACGAGCGCGCGGGCGACCTGGTCTTCCCCAAGGGCGACGCCGAGGTCCTGGCCGAGCGGGTGGCGACCTGGCTGGACCGCGGGCCGGACGAGCTGCGACGGGTGGGCGAGGACCTGCGCGCGATCGTCGTGCGCGACCACGGGGTCGAGGCCCTCTGCGAGCGGCTCTGCAAGGAGATGGGCGCGTGAGCGAGGCGCCGCCGCGGCTGTCGATCGTGATCCCCTCGTGGAACACGCGCGACCTCCTGCGCGTGTGCCTGCGCACGGTCTTCGAGGCCGAGCGGCCCAGCACCGAGGTGATCGTCGTCGACAACGACAGCCACGACGGCTCGGCGGACATGGTGGCGGCCGAGTTCCCCGACGTGCACCTGATCCGCAATCCGACCAACGACGGCTTCGCCAAGGGCTGCAACCTCGGCATCGCCGTGGCCACCGGCGAGCACGTCCTGATCCACAACGCCGACACCGAGGTCTACCCGGACTCGATCGCGCGCTTGGTCGCCTGGCTGGACGAGCACCCCGAGTACGGGGCGGCGGCCCCGCGGCTGGTCAACGCCGACGGCTCGACCCAGGGCGGCTGCATGGCCTTTCCCAGCCTGGCGACGCCGTTCTACTTCGGCACGCCGATCGAGCGCTGGCTCCCCGAGTCGCGCGAGCTGCGGCGCTACTTCCTGCGTGACTGGGACCACGAGGACGACCGCGACGTGGACCAGCCGCCGGCGGCCTGCTTCCTGGTGCGCCGCGCCGTGCTGGAAGAGGTCGGGCCCTTCGACGAGGACCTCTGGCTGTTCTTCAACGACGTGGACCTGTCCCTGCGCCTGGCCAAGGCCGGTTATCCCACGCGCTTCGTGCATGCGGCGCGCGTGATGCACCACGTCGGCGCGAGCACGAGCCAGTTCGCTTCGATGCACGTGGAGTGGCAGAAGAACCGACTGGTCTACTACCGCAAGCACTTCGGCCGCGCCGCCGGCTGGTGGGTCAAGCTGTGCGTGACCCTGACCTTCTGCGACCACGTGATCCGCCAGGCGCTGCGCAGCGCGCGCCGCCTGGTCGGCTCCAAGTCCGTGCCCCCCCCTGAGCCGATCGTGGCCTATTGGCACGTCTACCGAAAGTTCCTGGCCCGCTGACTCGACCCTCGATGGACTCCCAGAACCCAAGACCGGTCCGTTCCGAGCTCACCGCGCCGCTCGTGCGCGCGCTCGACTGGAGCCTGGGCCACGAGGTGCAGGTGGCCGGCCAGCCGACGGGCGAGGTGATCTGCCCCGAGCATGGCGTCGAGCACACGGGCAAGACCGCCAACCTGGTGATCCTCAGCGCCGAGCTGCTGCGGGCGACCGGCGAGGAGCGCTTCGCGGCGATCGCCAGACGCCTGGCCTTGCGCGTGGCCAGCCGGCTCGAGCGGGAGGGAGAGAGCCCCTGCTTCACCTTCCGACCCGGGCGCCACGACCCCTACAACTGCTCGAACAGCGTCATCGACGGCGGCGCCTGCAGCGACGCCCTGGCGACGGTGGCGAGCCGTGCGGCCGAGCTGGGCTTGACCCCCCCCGAGCGCCACGGCCTGGCCCTCGCCAGCCTGCGCCACGCCCAGAGCTACTTGCGCTTCGCCGCGGTCGACAAGGGCATCCCCGCCCAGCGCGCCTGGGGCCTGACCGGCCTGGCGGCTGCGACGGGCTTCGCGGCGGAGAACGGCGGCGCCCTCAGCCGCGAGGCCTTCGAGCGCTTCGACGGCTGCACCGAGCCCGAGGGCTGGCACGACGCCCTGCGCTCCGCCGCCCTGCGCGCCCTCGAGATCCTGCGCGGCATCCAGCACGCGGACGGCTCCTACCCCTACCACCCGCACGAGTGGGGGCCCGGCCACCCGGGCGCGGCCGACGCCTCGTCCTTCTACCAGTCGCGCGTGACCGGCTTCATGCTGCACGCGCTCGACCAGCTCGGCGAGGACGTCCTGGCCGAGCCCCATCGCACGAGCTTCCAGCGCGGGCTCGACTTCCTGGTCGGCCTCTACGGCTCAGACGGGATCAAGGCCGGCCTGGTCGAGGCCAAGCCCTGGTACTGGGGCGCGACCTACGAGGTCGCCTCGCACGTGTTCGACGTGCAGGTCCTCGCCGAGGGCTACGCGCGCCTCGGGGACCGGCGCGCCGGTGCCCTGGCCCTCGCGAGCTACCGGCGCTGGGCCGAGCACCTCGACGCGGCGGGCATGCCGACCAGCCACCTACCCGGACCGGGTCGCTGCCCCAGCTACCAGTGCGAGCAGTTCTGGGCCAGCCACGCCGCCTGGACCGCGCGCGTGCTGCCGATCCTCGAAGAGCTCGCGACCGAGGAGGCGGCGGGGCGCCTCGCGGGTGCAGGCGCCGGCCCGGTGGTGAGCCGCTTCGACGACGCCCAGCTGGTGCGGCTCGAGTCGGGCAGCCTGGTCGCCTTCGTGCGCGGGACGCGGCCGCCGGGCAACGTCAACCACGGCAGCGTGCACGGCGCCGGGCTGGTGCGGGTGGCCTCGGCCAAGGACGTCGGCGCTGACGAGGGGTTCGGGACGCGGTCCGGCCCAGGCGGCCGCGCTGGCCGTCACGGTGGGCTGCTGCCGCGCTGTCGCATGGGCGGCAGCAACCAGGGCGAGTGGCACGGCAAGGCCGGCCGGATCAACCTGGGGCGCGGCCTGCGCTCGGGGCTGGACGAGGTGCGCTTCGCCCTGTGGACGGCGCGCGTGCACTGGCGAGCTGGCCGCAGGCTGGACGCGCTCTTGGACGTGCCACGCGCCTTCCGGCGGGCGGTCTTGGCCTTCGCCCATCCGCGGGTCTCGACGGCCTTCGCCCGGAAGGTCGAGCTCGAGGTGTTCGGGGAGCCCGGAGAGCCCGCAGGCGGCGTCCGCATCGTGGCGCCGCTGGCCTGGCGCGACGGCTCCGAGGTCCCCGGCTCGCGCGTGGAGCGCGAGTTCCGCGTGCAGGACGGCGCCCTTTTCGTGCACGAGCGGCTGGTCTCGGGCGGGGCCACACGCGGACTGGTCTACCGGCGCCCGGACGCCTGCGACCAAGGCGGCGCGAACCTCCCGGGCAGGGACGGCACCGAGGTCACCTGGCGCCTCGGGGACTGAACCCGGCCCGCCGGGCTCGCGGCGCGAGCGATCCCCGCGGACGAAGTTGTCCGAAGCGTGTCGCGGTGGGGGCAGCCCCGAGCTGCCTCACCGACTTGGTGGTGGCTGCAGGCGAGACCGAGAAAGCGCCCCTGGGCAGCGCCCACAAGCCCGTTAGGGGATAGGCTTTGGGGCGATCGGAGTGCTGCTCCGAGCCCGCCTCACAGGCCCTCCCAGACCCCTCCCCGCATCCTCCGAATCGCGATGACCAGCAAGGTGTCCAGCCCCTCGACGACCACACCTGGCGGGCCCGCCCAGCCCACGGGAGGGTACCTGGTGACCCTCCGGGCCGTGTTCCACGCGGCGATCCTGGCGGGCTTCGCGCTCGGCACCCTGGACGGCATCGTGATCGCGCTCGGTCCTGGGCTGCCGGGCGGCCTGCTGGCTGGGCTGGGCTGCATCACCGCTGGAATCGCGAGCTACGTGCTGGCCTGGGTGCTGCTGATGCTGGCCCTCTCGCCGATCGTGCACCTCGGCTTCAAGCACACGCCGCTCGGCGTCCGCGCCCGGCACGCCTTCGCCCTGGCGCTCGCCGCCGGCGTGTTCGTCGAGCTGTACTGGTGGACGCGGCCCTTCGTGTTCTACGGCAAGCCCTTCACGTCGCCCGAGCGTCTGTTCTCGGGCGTGGTCATGCTGGTCGCCTCCTACGCGATCGGCATCCTGCTCGCACGGGCCTTCGCGGCGCGCAGCAAGGGCTTCCGCTTCGCCTGGGAGGGCGCTGCCTTCGTGACGCTCCTGATCGGCGCGCTCTACCACGTGGCCGCACCCAGCGGGCCCGGCGATCGCGGTGCGCTCAACGAGCGCAACCAGGACCTGCCCAACGTGCTGCTTGTGGTCGTCGACGCCCTGCGCGCCGACGTGCTCGGTGCCTACGGGAACACCCAGGTCTCCTCGCCGGTGATCGACGACCTGGCCAGGAAGGGCGTGGTCTTCGAGAACGCCCAGGCCCAGGCGCCCTTCACCTGGACGAGCTTCGGCTCGATCCTGACCGGCAAGTACCCGCGCCGGCACGGCCTGATGAAGATGAAGCCCGGCGTTCGTATGGCGCCCAACGAGACCCTGGCCTGGCACCTCAAGCAGGCGGTCTTCGCGGGCGAAGCGGCGGGCAAGCAGCTGCAGCCCGACGACTTTGCCAGCGGCACCTTCATGACCGGCACCCTGTCCCAGGGTTCGGGCCTGATGCGCGGCTTCGACGTCTACTTCGAGGCGCTCGTCGGCCACGAGCTGGTGGACTCGGAGGAGCCCTGGAGCGTCTACCGCTCGGACCTCCTGCTGTTCAAGTTCAAGAACAAGCTGACCCAGGCCTTCGACTCGAGCCTGGTCGTCAGCACCGCGCGCGACTGGCTGCGCGAGCACGAGGGCCGGCGCTTCATGGCGATGGTGCACCTGTACTCGACCCACACGCCCTACGACCCCGAGCCGCGCTTCCGCGACATGTACGTGGACCCGGACTACGACGGGCCGATCCACCGCTTCGACGCGTACCACCGGATCGCGATCGAGAAGGGCGACTTCGTCCCGACCCCCGCGGACGTGGAGCAGATCAAGAACCTCTACTACGGCGGCGTCAGCCAGGCGGACGACGCGATCGGCCAGGTCCTGGCCGAGCTCGAGCGCGCGGGCAGCCTGGACAACACGCTGGTGATCATCACGTCCGACCACGGGGAATCTTTGGGCGACGACGAGTTCCTGGGCGAGACGCTCTGGGAGCACAACTGGATGTACGAGACCAACCTCGAGGTGCCGTTGATCATGACCTGGCCCAAGGGTCTGCCCGCCGGCCGGCGCGTCGATGCGATCGTGGAGACGGTCGACATCGTGCCCACGATCTGCGACCTGATGGGGCTCGAGTCGCCGCGCGACAAGAACGACCCCGAGCGGGGCTTCGTCGATGGGCACTCGCTCGCGCCGCTGGCCCGGGGTGAGGTCTTCCAAGGCGACCGCTGGGACGGCTTCGCCTTCGCGGAGAACGGCCAGTACATCTCGATCCGCGATCGGGACTGGAAGCTGGTGGTCGAGCGCAATGGGCTCGGTGAGGAGGCCTGGGCGGAGAACCTCGCGCCGGGCGCGCCGGGCACCTCGCGGCCGCGGCTCTTCCACCTGGCGGTGGACCCGAAGGAGGACCGCGACGTGATCGACGAGCATCCCGAGCAGGCCGCGCGCCTGCTCGGTGAGCTGCGCGTCTGGTCCGACAGCATGCCGGTGCCGATCTCCGACGTCGTCAAGAGCGACCGGGACCTCGAGCACGGCGAGCTGCTCGGGGACCTCGGCTACGCCGACGGCATCGGGATGGAGGACGAGGCTCCCGAGTGAGCGCTGCCCAGCCTCCCCTGGTCCTCGTGGCCAACGCGCGCATGCCTAGCCAGCGCGCCCAGTCGCTGCAGGTCGCCCAGGTCTCGGGCGCCTTCCAGCGTGCCGGCGCAGCCACGACCCTGCTGCACGCGCGGCGCTTCCCGACGCCGACCCTGCCCGCGGGCCAGGACGTCTTCGACTACTACGGGGTCGAGCCCGCCGCCGACGGCTCGAAGCCCGCGGTAGAGGCCCTGCCCTGCATCGACTGGATCGACCGGGTGCCGCGCAGGCTGCAGTACGTGCCGGCGCGGCTGCAGGAGCTGTCCTTCGCGCGCAACGCGGCGCGCCGGGTGCAGCGCGACTTCCCGGACGCGCGCGTGGTCTCGCGCGAGGCCGAGTCGGCGCGCTCGCTCCTGGGTGGGTCGCGGCCCCACGAGCGGGTCTTCGTGGAGGTGCACCGGGTCCCCGGGGGCAGCGCGCGTCGGCGCTGGCTGCTCGAGGCGGCCGAGGGCGCGCGCGGCCTGATCGCCATCTCCGGTGGCGTGCGCACGGACCTCGTCGAGCTGGGCGTGGAGGCGAGCAAGATCACGGTCGAGCACGACGGTTTCGAGCCGCGCCTGTGGTGCGACCTTCCCGAGCGCGCGGCCGCGCGGGCCGAGCTGGGCATCGGCTTGGACGAGCAGCTGGTGGTCTACACCGGTGGGCTGCTGGCATGGAAGGGCGTCGAGCTCCTGGTCGAGGCCGCGCGCGAGCTGCCCGCGCTACGCTTCCTCGTGGCCGGTGGCATGGACCGCGATGTCGCCCGCCTGCGCGAGCTAGGCGCGGGCCTAGGCAACCTGCGCTTCGACGGCTTCCAGCCCCCTGGGCGGGTCGGTCTGTACCTGGCCGCGGCCGACCTGGGCGTGATCCCGAACCGCTCGAAGCCGGCCATCAGCGCGCGCTACACCTCGCCGCTCAAGGCCTTCGAGGCGATGGCCGTCGGGCTGCCGTTGGTGGTGAGCGACCTGCCGAGCCTGCGCGAGCTGTTCACCGACGGCACCGACGCGCGCTTCTTCGCCGCGGACGACGGCGCGGCCCTCGCGGCCGCGATCGCCGAGGTGATGGGGGACGACGAGCTGCGCGCTGGCCTGGGCCAGCGCCTTGCCGAGCGGGCCCCCGAGCACACCTGGGACGCGCGCGCTGCGCGGCTCTTGGACTGGATGAAGAGCCGCGAACGAGCGGCCGTGGAGCGCGTGGCATGAGGGTCCTCTTCCTGACCGACTCCCTCTCCGACATCGACGGGGTGGGGCAGTACACGATGCGGCTGATCGAGGCCATGCAGCGGCTCGAGCCGGACCTCGAGGTCGAGGTGCTGCTGGCCCGCAAGCACCGGCCGACCAGCAAGAGCGTGCCCA